>JAFGHH010000120.1 GCA_016930215.1 Deltaproteobacteria bacterium | reverse complement strand
CTGCACGTCGGCGTCGTGACGCCGCTCGGTGAGCGCCCCCAGGTGCAAGGCGAACTCGGCAGCGAACACCTGGACCAGACCGGTCAGCAGCGCCGTCTTGTGCGGAAACCGGCGGTAAAGCGTGTTCTTCGAGACGTGGCTTCGCGCGGCGACATCCTCCATCCGGACTTTCTCGTAGCCGAGGCGGTCGAACAGCTCCGCCGCGGCGCGCAACACCGGGTCGATCTTCGCATCGGGCGTGACGGGAGCCGCCGGAGGAACGCCGCTGGGAACCCGCCTCGCGCGACCGCCCTCGGATTCGAACATGATGCGCCCCCGTCTCCGCCGGAGAGTCGACCCGTTCGCTCGATCACCCGCCGGCAGATCACACGATGCGTGCCGCGAAGTCAAGCACGGCCGCGGCGGCACGGGGCTGCAGCGCGACCCGGTCGTTCAGAACAGCGGTTTCTGGCCGCCCTTCTTGGCGGGGATGCGGAGGTGCTGGGCGACCTTCGGCGTGGAGGTGCGGCCGCGAGGGGTCTTCTGGATCCAGCCCTGCTGGAGCAGGTACGGCTCGTAGACGTCCTCGAGCGTGTCGCGGGGCTCGCCGAGCACCGCGGCGAGCGTCTCGATCCCGACCGGGCCGCCGTCGTGCTGCTCGGCGAGCGTGCGCAGGTACTTGCGGTCCATCTCGTCGAGCCCCTGGTCGTCCACGCCGAGCCGCCCGAGCGCCTCGTCGGCGACGTCGCGGGTGATCCGGCCGTCGTGGAGCACCTGGGCGAAGTCGCGGGCGCGGGCGAGGTAGCGGTTGACGAGCCGCGGGGTGCCGCGCGAGCGCCGGCCCAGCTCGGCCGCCGCCGCGTCGTCGCACTCGACGCCGAGCAGCTTCGCGCTGCGGCGCGCGATCGTCGCCAGGTCGTCGGCGGGGTAGTAGTCGAGGCGGATCTCGATGCCGAAGCGGGTGCGCAGCGGCGAGGTGATCAGGCCGGTGCGGGTGGTGGCGCCGACCAGCGTGAACGGCTTGAGCGGGAGCTGGAGCGTGGCGGCGTGGGGTCCGTCGCCGGTGACGATATCGATCCGGAAGTCCTCCATCGCCGGGTACAGGTGCTCCTCGACGACGGGGTTGAGGCGGTGGATCTCGTCGATGAACAGCACGTCGCGCGGCCCGAGCTTGGTCAAGAGGCCGGCCAGCACCCCCTTGTGCTCGATCGCCGGGCCGCTCGTCGCGTGCAGCGTGACGCCCATCTCGTGGGCCAGGATGTGCGCGAGGGTGGTCTTGCCGAGGCCCGGGGGGCCGCAGAGGATGACGTGGTCGAGCGGGTCGTTGCGCTTGCGGGCGGCCTGGATGAAGACGCGCAGGTTGGCGCGGTGGTTGGCGTGGCCGACGAACTCGTCGAGCTGTCTCGGGCGCAGCGAGACCTCGGTCGCGTCGTCGAGGTCGCCCGCCGTCGCGTCGGTGATCCCCCGGTTCGGCCGTTCGCCCTTCATCGCCGTCCCCTACCCTACCGCTTCGAGCAGCGCCTGGCGCAGGAGCTGCTCGAAGGCGGCCTCCGCGCCGAGCTTCGCGCGGGCGACCTCGACGGCGTGCGCCGCGTGCGCCGGACGATAGCCCATTCCGGCCAGCGCCTGCGCGGCCCGTTCGTCGTCGGCGCGCGGCCCGGCCGGGGGCGCGGCGCCGGGCGCCTCGGCGGCCCAGGCCAGCGCCTTGTCCTTCAGCTCCAGCAGCAGGCGGCCGGCGAGTTTCCCGCCGACGCCGGGCGTCTTGAGCATCGCCTTCCTGTCCTCGCGGAGGATCGCGTCGCGCAGCTCCTCGACCGTGCGGCCGGAGAGCACGGCCATCGCAGTGCGCGGTCCGACGCCGGCCACGGCGATGAGCTGGCGGAACACGGCGCGTTCGCGCGTGGTGAGGAAGCCGAAGGCCTCCTGGCGGTCCTCGGCGTAGACCACGTGGGTATGGAGCACGACCCGCTCGGCCCCGACCGGCAGCTTGTCGTCGTCGCGGGCGGGGACGAGGACCTGGTAGCCGACGCCGTGGACGTCGAGGACGACGCGGCCGGGCTCGCTCTGGACGATCGTGCCGACGAGGCGGTCGATCATGGTTTCCACCCCGGGTGCATGGCGTGGCACAGGGCCACGGCGAGGGCGTCGGCGGCGTCGGCGGGGGGCGGCGCGTCGAGCCCGAGGATCGCGGCGACCATCCGGGCGACCTGGGGCTTCTCGGCGCGGCCGCTGCCGGTGACGGCGCGCTTGACGAGCGCGGGCGGGTAGCTGGTGACCGGGACGCCGTTCTCGGTCACGGTGCACAGCGCGACGCCGCGGGCCTGGGCCAGCTTGACGAGGCTCGGGACGGAGTGCCCGTGGTACACGTCCTCCATCGCGGCGGAGCACGGACCGTACTCGGAAAGCAGCTCGGCCAGGCGCGCGCGGATGCGCACCAGCCGGTCGGCCAGCTCGCCCTCGGCGCGGATCACCTCGTGGTGCACGAGGCGGTAGCGGGTGCCGTCGGGGGCGACGAGGCCGACGCCGGTGCGGGACGACCCGGGATCGATGCCGAGGACGCAGGGGCGGCGGGGGGTGGTCACGGGTCGCGGGGCGGGAGCCGGCACATCACTCCTGCTCGAGCAGCTCGTCGGGGATGTCGAAGTTGGCCCAGACGTTCTGGACGTCGTCGAGGTCCTCGAGCGCCTCGTAGAGCTTGAGCATCGTCTCGGCCTGCTTGCCCTCGAGCTTGATGGTGGTGGTCGGGATCTTCTCGAACTTGGCCTCGCCGAGCTCGATGTTGGCGGCGGTGAGCGCCCGCTTGACGGCGTCGAGCTTGTCGGGTCCGGTCTGGACCTCCCACTGCTCGCCCTGGTCGGTGATCTCCTCGATGCCGGCGTCGAGGCCGACCTCCATCAGCTTGTCCTCGTCGGCGGCGGCCTTCGGGACGAAGATCACGCCGCGTTCGTTGAACATCCAGCCGACGCAGCCGTTCTCGCCCAGGTTCCCGTTGTAGCGCGTGAAGACGTGGCGCACCTCGGAGACGGTGCGGTTGCGCGAGTCGGTCATCGTCTCGACGAGGATCGCGACGCCGCCGGGGCCGTAGCCCTCGTAGTTCACTTCCTCGTAGTTGACGCCCTCGAGCTCGCCGGTGCCGCGCTTGATCGCGCGGTTGACGGTGTCGCTGGGCAGGTTGTTGGCGCGGGCGGAGTCGAGGGCGCGGCGGAGGCGGGCGTTGGTGTCGGGGTCGCCGCCGCCCATCCGGGCCGCGACGGTCAATTCCTTGATCACCTTCGTGAACACCTTGCCGCGCCTGGCGTCGGCGGCGCCCTTCTTGTGCTTGATCGTGCTCCATCTGCTGTGGCCGGACATCGCTCTCTCCTCGCTCGGGGGGCGCGACGCCCCGCCGGAATGGTCCCGCCGGCGCGGCGAAACCGCTCGCCGCCCGGACGCCGGGAAGATACGCTCGCGGGCCGACGGGGGTCAATGGGGCGGACGCGACGCGCGAGCGACTACGGTGCACTCCTCCGTCGCGACGCCCGGCGCATCAGGCCGAGGACCTTGAGCATCCCGCCCTTGCCGGAGAGAAACCGGCGCAGCACCTTCGCCAGCTCGAGGTTCGTCGCGTCGTACGGGTACCACCACGCCTCGTGACCCGTCGGACGGTCGGTCAGGACGAGCTGCGGGCGGACGTACTCGCGCAGCGCGTGGTGGCTGTTCGTCGAGCCCATCCCGGTCTCGCCGACGCCGCCCCACGGCACGAACGGCATCGAGGCGGTGAAGGCGTGGTTGTTGACCGTCACGACGCCGCAGCGCAGCCGCGGCGCCAGCTCCCGCGCGCGTGCCGGGTCGGACGTCCAGAGGCTGTTCGTCAGTCCGTAGCGGTTGCGGTTCGCCAGCTCCAGCGCCTCCTCGACGTTCGCGGCGCGGCGCACCGGGAGCAGGGGGCCGAAGGTCTCCTCGTTCCACACGGCCATCTCGTCGGTCACGTCGTCCAGGATCGTCGGGGCGTAGCCGAAGCCGTCGCCGAGCCGCTCGCCGCCGCACAGCAGCTTCGCGCGCCTGGCCAGCGCGTCCTGCACCTGGGCTTCGACGGCGGCGAGTTGCCCCGCGGTGCGCAGCGGGCCGACGTCGGAGCCCGCGGGACCGTCGACGACGGCCCGCAGCGACTTCACCCGCTCGACGAGCCGCGGCAGGAACGCGTCGCCGACCCCCTCCACCAGGATCAGCCGCTCGATCGAGGCGCAGTTCTGCCCGGCGTTGGTGAAGGCGCCCCAGGCGATCCCCTCGACGGCGCGGTCGGGGTCCGCGTCGGGGAGGACGATGGCGGCGTCCTTGCCGCCCAGCTCGAGCGAGCACGAGACGAACCGGCGGGCGGCGAGCGCGGCGACCTCGCGGCCGACCTCGACGCTGCCGATGAACGCCACGTGGTCGACCCCGGCCTCGACGATCGCCGAGCCGACCGCCCCCGGGGCGTAGAACGGCACGAGCACGTCCTTGGGAAGGTGCCGGGAGAAGCACTCGACGAGCGCGCGGCCGACGAGCGCCGCGTCGGACGACGGCTTGAACACCACGGTGTTGCCGGCCATGAGCGCGGGGACGATGGCGCGCAGGGAGATCGCGACCGGGTAGTTCCACGCGGAGATCACGGCCACGATCCCCTTGGGCACCTGGTGGACGAGCGCCTTCTTGCCCGGGTACTTCGTCGGGTCGAGGCCGACCTTCTCGTCGCGGAGCAGCTTGCCGGTGCGTTTGGCCCAGTAGGTGAACAGGTCGAGGTTCGGGACGATCTCGGCGAACCACGCCTCGACCGGCGGCTTGCCGTTCTCGCGCCCGAGCAACTCGACGAGCGTCTCGGCCCGTTCGGCGAACGTGTCGCGGACGCCGAGCAGCAGGCGGCCGCGCTCCTCGAACGACCGCGCGGCCCACGCCGGCTGGGCCTCGCGCGCGCGACGCACGGCGGACGCGGCATCCTCGCGGGTCCCCGCGGGCATCGATTCCAGTTCGTGGCCGGTCCACGGGTCGAGGCAACGGATCTCCGCGGGGGCGGGGTTCGAGGTGTCGGTCATCGTGTCTCCTGTTGGGCGGCAGCTACGGCACGACGCGCAGCATTCGGACCGCCTCGGGGGCCAGGGTGTCGGTCCAGGTCAGCCCGCCTCCCGCGGGGGTCGCGGTGAACGTGCCGCCGTCGAGCAGCTCGTCGAAGGTCGCGGCGACGCCGGCCGCGAGGCCCACGGTCGTCGGCTCGAGCGTCAGCGTCACCGTCCGCTCCTCGGTCGCGATGCTGCGCACGGTCAGCCGCAGCTCGTCGCCCGAGCCCCAGCGCTCGACGAGGATCTCCGGGTCGGACGACAACACTCCCGTGACCGGCTCCCAGCCGGTCTCGCCCAGCTCGCGGATCAGCGGCACGTAGCGCACGAACAGGTCGCGGTCCCGCTCGTAGAGCGCCGGGTCGTCCCAGTAGCGGTCCTCCGAGGCGTTGTGCGAGAACATGCTCGGGTAGACGCCGTAGAACAGCGAGATCCGGATGTAGCGCTCCACGAGGTCGTGGCCGAAGGCGGAGAAGTCGGTGTTCATGAGCGTCACGTACGGCTTGCGGTACGACAGCGTGCGCCAGAACAGGAACAGGTCGTCGCGCTGGGGAGTGAAGGTCCCCGAGTACATCCAGTTCCGCTCGTTGCCCATCACGTCGAACAGGTGGGCGGGGAAGGCGAAGCGCAGGAGCGCGCCGTTGGCCATGTAGAGCTTCCCCATCCCGTGGAGCTCCTCCTCGACCCAGCGGGCGAACTCGTAGGTCGCAAAGATCTCGGGGACGGCGGGGCGGAAGGCGGCGTCGAAGACCAGCGGGAAGTCGGCGGCGCGGAGGTGCGTCGGGCGGTAGTCGAGCAGGTCGGCCTTGGCCTCGAGGCTGTCGAGGTACTCGCCGTCCTGGATGCCGACGGAGGGGTCCGTGTAGATCGCGCGGGCGTCGTCGTTCCAGGCGAGGTTGCCCTTGTTGAGCGGGTAGTCCGGGTCGGCGATGTCGGGGTCGGGGTTGTTGGTGAAAACGGCGCCGTAGGGACACCACGGCTCCGCGGCCGGCTCGAAGCGGAAGCGTCCGGTCTCGTCGGTGGTGCACGAGCTGAGGGTGGCCTCGGCGTAGCGCCGGCGGGACTCCTCGGGCGCGGCGAGCTGCTCGTCGAGGTGCGCGAGCACGGCGGCCTCGTCGTCGTTCGGGATCTCGGTCGGCATCGTCATCCAGTACGACCACGGCTCGGTCAGGTAGCGGAACGACAGGACGTCGACCGTGTCGTCGTAGGCGATCTGCGTCCGGCCGCCCAGCTCGTGGAAGCCGATGCCGAAGTCCGCGATGCCCGGCAGCGGCGAGAGGTCGGAGAAGGCGACCCACAGCCCCTCGCGCGGGACCCGCTTTTCGAAGAACGCCGGGTAGAGATCGATGTAGCGCCGCGTCGCGGCGCGGAAGCCCCAGGCGGGGTCGAAGCGGTACAGCACGAGGCGGATGCGGGCGGTGCCGGGGTCCGCGGTGACCGGCGAGAGCGCGGCGTCGAGCACGGCGTAGAGCTGGTGGGTTTGCGGGTTGGCGACGAGGCGGATCTGCGCGGGGTGGTCGAGCGGGTAGCCGAGGGCGAGGCCGTCGGTGCCGGCCACCGGTCCCCACGGGTAGCGGCTCATCCGGCCGTGGGCGCCCCAGCCGACGTCGATGGTGTTGCGCCGCTCCGCGCCCCCCTCGATGGTCCGCGCCGCGCGCGCGTCGTCGCCCCACTCCCAGCCGTCGAAGGCGACGGGGAGCGCGAAGTACAGCGAGACGGCCCGCTCGACGCCGAGCAGGTCGCGCAGGGTGACATCGATCTCGAGGCGATCGGTCCGGTCGAGGAACTCGGCCTCGAGCTGCAGGCCGAGGTCGCCATCGATCGCGGTGTGGGTCGCGCCGTCGGTGGTGGCGGTGACCGAGCCGCCGAAGTGGAGGAAGTCGCCGTCGGCGAGCACGTCGCGGGCGAAGAAGCCGCCGGCGAAGGCGGAGGCGGGGTGTTCGAGCGCCCCGGCGAGCGACGACAGGCCGACGACGGCGCCGCCGTGGCCGCTCAGGCGCAGGCTCGGACCCTCGGCCGGCGCGACCTCGACCGGCACGGAGCCCTCGAACGGCCACGGGGCCATCGGCTCGGTGTAGACCAGCTCGTCGTCGAACGAGGCGACGTCGGTCTCGATCTCGCGCAGCGCGAGGTCGTCGAACCAGCCGGTGCCGGCGTGGGAGTTGCGCAAGAGCAGGTAGAACGAGGCGCTCTGCAGCGGCTTGTCGGGGACGATCACCCGTTCGCCGAAGGTCCAGTCGTGGGTGCCGACGGGGCAGCGGATCGTCTGGCCGTAGAGCGACGTGTCGTCGGTGTAGCGGAGGTCGAGGTAGACGGCGAAGTCGTTGTTCTCCTCGCCGGTGACGTCCTGCGCGCGGCACCAGCCGGAGACGTACAGCGGGCGGGCCACGGTCTGGTCGAGGGTCACGCTCTGGTACAGGCCGCGGGCCCCGCCGGCGGCGACGTCGAGGCGCACGCTGCGGGGGGCGGAGTGGGCGACCGAGGTATCGACGGCCATGCCGTCCTCGTAGGCGTTCCAGCCGGTGAAGGTCGTGGCATCGCCCTCCTCGAGCGACGGGTTCTCCAGGAGGTTGTCGCCCATCGGCAGGGCGGAGAGGTCGCGGGCGGTGCGGAAGACGACCCAGCCTTCCGGCTGGTCGGGCGGAACGTCGACGGCGTCGCCGTCGGGGCGCGTGTCCTCGGTCTCGGACGGGGCGTCGCTGGCATCGGCGTCGCCGTCGCGGGCATCGGGGACGTCGAAGGCGTCGCGGTCGAGGTCGTACTCGCAGGCGCCGGCGAGGATGCAGGCCAGGACGGTCGTCGGAAGCGTGCGGAGCGTCATCGAGGGCCCCCTTTCTAGAACCGCAGGACCAGCGTGGCGCCGACGCCGGCCGAGGTGCCGAAGAAGGTGAACTCGGTCTCGCCGTCGTCGGGCGGCGCGTCGTCGCCGCCGAAGTCGGCGAGGAAGGCGAGGACGAGGGCGGCGATGGCGAAGGCGCCGGCGCACGGCAGCAGCACGTTGGTCAGCGTGGCGTACAGCTCGTAGTCGTCGACGATCGACGGACCGATGCGACAGGCGTAGCCGTCGCCGCGGCGGCAGGCGGAGAGGGCGCTCGAGTATTCGTCGCGCTGGCCGAGCGCCATGCCGCCGGTGGTGGCGCCGGCGATGCCGAGCACGGCGGCGGCGACGAGGGTGCCGTAGAACCAGCCGGGATGGAGGCCGTCGTCTTCCGGCGTCGCGGGGGAAGCGGGCTCGCCCGCCGGCGACGGCGCGTTCTCCCGGCCCGTCGCCTGGCCCGGGCTTCCGGTGCCGGTCGGCGCGGCATCGTCCGCGCGGACCGGGCTGGTCGCGCCGTCCTCGGCGGCGGCGGCCACCATCCCGGCGGGGTCGACCTGGGGCGCGGCGACGAGCCAGGCGACGACGAGCTGTGGAGCCAGCAGCGGCACGGGCACCTCCGGTGGACGGTCGCATCCTAGCACTGGACGGGCCGTTGCGCCGATGGCTCAGGCCAGGGCGAGTCCGGCGAGCCAGGCGGCGACGCCGGCGGCGACGACGAAGCCGGCGCGGAGCGCGGGGCCGAGGCGCAGGCGGCCGCGCTCGTCGAGGCCGCGCAGGGCGAAGACGAAGGCGCCGACGACCCACAGCAGCAGGCCGACGGCGGCGAGCAGCGAGAGCCACGGGTCGGGGTCGGTGCCCGCGGCGAGCAACGCGCGGTGCCGCTTCTCCCGCTCGGTCGGCGTCAGCGGCTCGGCGCCGGGCACCGGACGCTCCAGCCGCGCGGAGACGCGGGCGATGCCGCGGTCGGCGCGCGAGAGGCCGTCGGCGTCGGAGGCAACGAGGCTGCGGGTGGACTGGATCGCACTGCGGGCCGCGCGGTAGGCGTACAGCGCCAGGTCGTCGTCCGCGTCCTGCTCGCCCCGCTGGCCGATCAGCAGCAGCCGCTCGACGGCCCGCCGTCCGTACGGGTTGCCGGGCAGGTACCACAGCGCGGCCTCGCGGTAGCGCACGATCGCCTCGCGCAGCAGGGCGCGGCGGGGGTCCTCGAGCCCCTCGCCCGGGGGCGGCTCCTCGCCGACCCGCAGGTTGTACTCGGCGACGAGCGCCTCGCCGGCCCGCCATTCGGCGCGCGAGACGAACCAGACCCGCGCCGCGACGAGGGCGGCGGCGAGGGCGAGGACGACGGCGGCGGCGGCGGCGATGCGGTACATGCGCCTCGCTCGGTCCCGCGCGCTACACCACGTCGCGGCGGCGGAAGATCGCCATCGCCAGCAGCAGCAGGCAGGCGGCGTAGGCCAGGCCGTACAGGGCGGCCCAGGCGACGTAGTCGCCGGGGACGAACGAGGCGTGGACGGTGCGGTAGCCCTCCTCGAACATGCGACCGCTGGGGTAGAACAGGTAGAGGTTCGGCACGAGATCGACGAGCCAGCCGAGGAGCGTGCCGGTGGTCCCGCCGGCGCTCTTGGCCGCCAGCTCGGCCAGCACGTCGCCGTTGCGGCCGATCAGGAACAGGCCGAAGGTGAAGATGCCGCTCATGAACGGGGTGGCGAACGAGGAGAAGAACACGGCGAGCGCGGTGACGACGACCGCCTCGACGGCGACCAACGCGAGGAACGGCGGGAGCGGCGCGGGGACGCTCATCCCCTTGCCGAGCAGGATCAGCACGAG
>JAFGHH010000119.1 GCA_016930215.1 Deltaproteobacteria bacterium | reverse complement strand
CAGCCGGGGACGTAGTAGTCGACGTCGACCACCTGGTCCAGGGCGAAGACCCGCTCATAGAATTCGGGGATCGTCAGCTCGCCCTCCGGGACCTTGACCTTCGGCTTGGGCACGACCTTCGCCGGGTTGTCCGTCGACTCGCTGGTCAGGTAGGCGCGCTCGAAGATCCCCTGCTTGCTGGTGAAGTTGGCCAGGGCGGGGATGCCGCCGGTGTGGGCGCAGGAGCCGAAGGCGACCAGCAGCTTGCTCTTCCGGCGGAGCAGCTCGGCCAGGTGCTTGTTCTCCGAGTTGCGGACCGCGCCGTTGAACAGGGTCAGGTCGAGGTGCTGGTCGGGAAGCGCCTCGACGTCGGCGTACTTGAAATCCATCGCGATCGGCCAGAGGAAGAAGTCGCAGGCCTCCTTGACCTTCAGCACCTTCTCGTGGATGTCGAGTACGGCGACGTCGCAACCGCCGCAGGAGGCGGCCCAGTACGCCGCGACCTTCAGCTTGCCCATGAGGACCTCCCCGGGGCGCCCTCGACGAACGCGGCGCGGCCGCCGAGCGGCCCGAGCGCCTTGATCTGCGAGGCGAACTCGTCGGCCAGCTTGGCGAAATGGTCGCCCTCGGAGGCCGAGACCCACTCCAGCCGGGTCCGGCCGTCCTCGATCCCGTACTGGCCGAGCATCTGCTTCAGCATCACGAACCGCCGCAGGCACTTGTAGTTGCCCTCGTGGTAGTGGCAGTCGCCGGGATGACAACCGCAGACCAGCACGCCGTCGGCCCCCTCGCGGAACGCCTTCATCATGAACTGCGGCTCGATCCGCCCGCTGCACATGACGCGGATGATGTGGACGTTGGGCGAGTACTTGATCCGCGCCGTCCCCGCGAGGTCGGCGCCGGTGTACGAGCACCAGTGGCAGAGGAACGCGACGATCTTCGGCTCGAAGCTCATGGCGCCAACACCCCTTCGATCTCGCAGAAGATCTGCTGGTCGTTGAAGTGCCGCGCCTGCGCCGCGCCGCTCGGACAGGCCGCCGCGCACGTGCCGCACCCCTTGCACAACACCTCGTTGACCACCGAGACCTTCTTCACCTCGTCGAACGTGATCGCCCCGTACGGGCAGAGCGGATTGCAGATCCGGCAGCCCGAGCAGAGCTCGGCATCCGTCCAGGCGGTCCGGCCCTCGATCAGCACCTTGCCCTTGCCGACGAGCTGCAGGGACATCGCGGCGGCGCCCTGCGCCTGGGCGACGGTGTCGGGGATGTCCTTCGGGCCCTGGCAGCAGCCGGCGAGGAACACGCCGTCGGTGGCGGTCTCGATCGGGGCCAGCTTGGGATGCTTCTCGATCAGGAAGCCGTCCTTGTCGGTCGAGCACTTGAGCAGCTGGGCCACGGCCAGCGACTTCGGAGCCGCGGCCAGGCCGGGGCTGAGGATCACCATGTCGACCGGCACGCGCAGCCGCTGCTGGGCCAGCGTGTCCTCCGCCACCACGATCAGCTTGCCGCGCTCCTCGTCGGTCAGCGCCACGTCGGTCACCTGGCCGACCTTGCCGCGGATCAGGTGCGTCCCCTCCTCGCGGATCCGGTCGTAGAACTCCTCGTACGCCTTCCCGGGCGAGCGCACATCGATGTAGAACTCCCAGACCTCGGCGCCGGTCTTCTCCTGGATCAGGTGGGCGAACTTCAGCGAGTACATGCAGCAGACGCGCGAGCAGTACGGCTGGTAGGACTTGTCGCGGCTGCCGACGCAGTGCACGATCGCCACCGCCTGGGGGGTGCGGCCGTCGCGGGTCGTGATCTTGCCCTCGGTCGGACCCGATGCGTTGTTGAGCCGCTCGAACTCGAGCGCCTGGTAGACCTCGGGGTACCTGCCGTAGCCCAGCTCGGCCAGGGCCGGACCGCGGTACATCTCGTAGCCGGTCGCCACGATCACCGAGCCGACATGGACCTCGGTGGTCCGGGGCTGGTCGTCCCAACGGATGGCCTTCGGGCCGCAGACCTTCTCGCAGGCCTTGCACTTGCCGTTCTGGAAGTAGGTGCAGTTGTCGCGGTCGATCACCGGCTTGTTGGGCACCGCCTGGGGGAACGGGACGTAGATCGCCCGACGCTGGATCAGCCCCTCGTCGAACTCCGAGGCGACCTTCTTCGGGCACTTCTCCATGCACAGGCCGCAGCCGTTGCAGACGTCGTGGTCGACGTAGCGAGCCTTGGTCTCGATCACCGCCTTGAAGTTGCCGATGTACCCGCTGACCTCCTTGACCTCGGAGTAGGTCAAGAGCGTGATGTTGGGGTGGAAGCCGACGGAGTTCATCTTCGGCGTCAGGATGCACGCGGAGCAGTCGAGGGTCGGGAAGGTCTTGTCGAAGCGGGCCATGTGGCCGCCGATCGTCGGCTCCTTCTCGACGAGGTAGACGTGCTGGCCGCCGTCGGCCACGGTGAGCGCGGCCTGGATGCCGGCGATGCCGCCGCCGATCACCAGCACGCCGGGCTGGACGTCGACCTCCTTGCTGAACAGCGGCTCGTGCCGCCGCACGCGACGGACCGCGGCCCGCGTGAGCGCCACGGCCTTCTGCGTGGCGAGCGCCTTGTCCTTGGTGACCCACGAATCCTGCTCGCGGATGTTGACCATGTGCGAGAAGTACGGGTTGAGCCCGGCCTTGGCGCAGGCGCCGCGGAAGGTGTCGTCGTGCATGCGCGGCGAACAGGCCGCGACCACCACCCGGTCCAGCTTCTGCTCCGCGATGTCGGAGCGGATCAGGTCCTGCCCCGGCGCCGAGCACATGAACTTGTAGTCCTTGGCGACGACGACGTCGCCCTCCCGCGCCGCCTGCGCGGCGACCTCGGTCACGTCCACCACCGACGAGATGTTCACGCCGCAGTGACAGACGTAGACCCCGATCCGATGTCCGCCTTGCCTGGCCATCTCAACCCTCCCCGGGTCGCAGCGCTTCGGCCAACAACTCGGCGACCGTCACCACCTTCAGTCGCTCCTCCAGGCCGAAGGACAGGATGCTCGACTCCAGCATCTGCACGCAGAACGGGCAGGCCGTGACGATCGCCTCGGCCCCGACGGCCAGCGCCTCGCGGATCCGCAGGTCGCCGACCCGCTCGCCCTTCGCCGTCTCGATCCACACCCCGCCGCCCCCGCCGCCGCAGCACAGCGAGGCCTCGCGGTTGTGTTCCATCTCCTCCACTTCCAGGCCGGGGATCGCCGCCAGCACCTCGCGCGGCGCGTCGTAGACGCCGCCGTAGCGTCCGAGGTAGCACGGGTCGTGGTAGGTCACCTTGCGCGCGAGCTTGCGGGCCGGCTTGAGCGCGCCGGCCTCGAGCGCCTCGGCGAACAACTCGACGACGTGACGGTACCGCCGCTCGCCGGGCCCGTCGCTGCTGCCCGCGCCGCGCCGCCGCCCCTCGGGGTCGGCGTACCGGCTCCGGAAGGCGTGCAGGCAGTGGGGCGAGGTGACCAGGACGCTGCCCGCCCGGACGCGGTCGAACGTCGCCCGGTTCGCCTCCCGCAGCTGCTCGAAGACCGCCGTGTCGCCCGCGGTGTACGCCAGGTCGCCGCAGCAGCGCTGGTCGTTGCCCAGATGACCGAAGCTGGTCCCGGCCGCCCGCAGCACCTCGACGATCGCACGCGAGTCCTGCTTGTTGCGGGCGTCGTAGTCGTTGGTGCAGCAGGTGAACAGCAGGTGCTCGGTCCCCGGACCGTAGACCGGCACCTCGGCCTGCCGCACCCACGCCTCGCGCTTCTCGATCGGCTCGCCCCACGGGTT
>JAFGHH010000118.1 GCA_016930215.1 Deltaproteobacteria bacterium | reverse complement strand
GCAGGTCTTCCTGCACTCGCGCGCGCGGCACCAGTTCTTCCACGAGATGGAGCTCGGGGCGAAGCGCGACGGGACGCTGCTGTACCTCAAGCACAAGGCGGTGCTGGACGGCGGCGCCTACTCGAGCTTCGGCATCGCCACGGTCTACTACGCCGGCTCGCTGCTGGGCGCGCCCTACCGTCTGCCCAGCATGCGCTACGACGGCTGGCGCGTCGCGACGAACAAGCCGGCCTGCGGGGCCCAGCGCGGCCACGGCGGCGTCGTCGCCCGGGCGCTGTTCGAGGTGTTGTTGGACGACCTGGCGCGGAAGCTCGGGCGCGACCCGGTCGACCTCCGCCTGCAGAACGTGATGGGCGCGGGCGAGACGACCTGCAACCACCTCGACATGAGCAGCCTCGGGATGCGCGAGTGCCTCGAGGCGGTCCGCGACGGCTCGGACTGGCCGGGGCGCGAGGCGCGCCGCACGCCGGGCCGCGGGGTCGGCGCCGCCTGCGGCTTCTTCGTCTCCGGCGCCGGCTACCCGATCTACCGCTCGGAAACCTGGCACTGCAACGTGGTCGTCAAGCTGCCCGAGGTCGGCGGCAGCGTGCTGGTGCTGACCGGGGCGGCGGACATCGGCCAGGGGAGCGACACGGTGATGGCGATGATCGCCGCCGAGGTCCTCGGCGTGCCGCTCGACGACGTCAAGGTGCTGTCCGGCGACACCGACCTGGCCCTCGACCTGGGCGCCTACTCCTCGCGCACGACGTTGATGACCGGCCACGCGACGAAGATGGCGGCCGAGGACGCCTTGCGGCAGGTGACCGAGGCGGTGGCCGGGCGCCTCGGCGTCCCGCCGGACCGGCTGGACTGGCGCGACGGCCGGCTGTTCGACCGGGACGGCAGGCTCGACTTCGCCGAGCTGCGACAGGTCTACGTCAAGGAGCACCGGGGGTTCGCCGACCCGCCGACGGGCGACGGGCTCACGTTCCGCGAAGCCTCCCGCCTGGCGTTCCTCGAGCGCGGGGCGGTCGTCGGGCGCGGGCACTACAAGCCCCCGCCGCTCGGAGGCGCGCACAAGGGCGCCGCGGTCGGCACCTCCCCCGCCTACGGCTGCAGCGCGCAGGTGGCCGAGGTGTCGGTCGACCGCGAGACCGGCCAGGTGACGTTGCACCGCATCGTCGGCGCGCACGACTGCGGGTTCGCGATCAACGTCACGAGCGTCGAAGGGCAGATGCAGGGCAACATGTCGATGGGCATCGGCGAGGCGCTGTACGAGGAGGTCAAGTTCGACGATCGCGGCCGGGTGCTGAATGCCAACCTCGGGGAGTACAAGATCGCCACGGCCCTGGACGCGCCGAAGATGGAGTGCGTGATCGTCGAGAGCCACGAGCCGAATGGGCCGTTCGGGGCGAAGGAGGTCGGCGAGGGGGGGATCATGCCGACGATGCCGGCGATCCTGAACGCGATCCATGACGCGGTGGGCGTTCGGCCGGACGAGGTGCCGGTGACGCCCGAACGGCTCAAGCGGCTGCTCGACGCGGCGGACGGCAAGGCGCCGCGCTGCGGCGACACCTGGCCCGACACCTCCTGCGGCGGTCGGACCGGCCCGTCGCTCTGCGGGCGGTGAACCGGCGCGCTCAGCGGCGACGCCGGCCGCCGACCCACGCCGTCCCGAGCAGGACGAACAGGATCGAGGCCGATCCGTCGTCGCCGGGGTCGCAACCGCAGCCGCCGCCGTCGTCGAATCCCCGGCAGGCGGGCTCGTCCGCGTCCAGGATCGTGTCGCAATCGTCGTCGCGGCCCCAGGCGCAGGCCGGGCGCGCGCCCGGGTGGATCGCGGGGTCGTCGTCGTTGCAGTCGGCGGGGGGGCAGTAGGTGTCGCCGTCGACGTCGACGCACTCGCAGGTCTCGTCGGTCAGGCCGTCGCAGTCGTCGTCGCGCCCGTTCCCGCAGTACTCGGCGCCGCGGGGATGGGCGTTCGGGTCCTCGTCGTCGCAGTCCTCGTCGGCGCACCAGCCGTCGCCGTCGACGTCGGCGCAGCCGCAGTCCTCGTCGGTCAGCCCGTCGCAGTCATCGTCGCGCCCGTCGCCGCAGCCGTCGGGGGCTCCGGGGTGGGTCCACGGGTCGGAGTCGTCGCAGTCCTCGGGGGGGCACCAGGTATCGCCGTCCTCGTCGGCGCAGCCGCAGTCCTCGTCGGTCAGCCCGTCGCAATCCTCGTCCCGACCGTCGCGGCACGTCTCGACGGCGCCGGGGTGGACCTGCGGGTCCCCGTCGTCGCAGTCGTCGGGGGGGCACCAGGTGTCGCCGTCGCCGTCGGTGCAGCCGCAACCCTCGTCGGTGTCGCCGTCGCAGTCGTCGTCGCGGCCGTTCCCGCAGACCTCGGCGGCACCCGGGTTCACGAGGGGTGCGGCATCGTCGCAGTCGTCGGGGACGCACCACCCGTCGTCGTCGGCGTCGGTACAGGAGGCGACGAGCTGGCGGCGGCGGATCGCGCGGTAGTCCGAGGAGAGGGTGCGGCTGTTGTGGACGATGCCGGTGGAGCAGCCGCGCGCCTCGTAGGTCCACAGCGAGCCCCACGGGTCGCCGCGGTCGAAGACGACGATGTGCCCGCCGCTGCCGGGGCAGCCGCCGCTGCGGTACGAGGCGGCGTCGCCGCGCTGGAGGTCGCCGCGGGCGATCGGGTCCCACCAGATCTCGTCGCAGGTGAAGTCGAGGGTCGAGTAGGGATGCGCGCAGCTCGAGACGGCGCTGGGGCTGGGGACCTGCCAGACCTTGGCGGCGAAGCCCGAGCAGTCGGCGCCGTAGGAGCCGCTGTGGGAGCAGTCCGGGCAGCTGCCGGAGCAGGAGCCGAGCTGCGTGCCGTCGGTGCGCCAGCAGCCGTTGCCCCACCAGTACGAGTAGCCGACGCCGGACTCGGCGAGGGCGAGGATCTCGTCGCGCGACATGTCGGCCGGAGCGGCCCGCGAGGAGCCGGCTTCCAGGGCGAGCGCGCCGGCGAGCAAGGCCGCCCAGGCCAGGGCGCGCAAGGCGACCTTCATTCCCGCGGCTCCCCGTGCGGCCTGCGACGAGCGGCCATCGCCTAGAAGATGACAGGCGGCTCGGCGATCCGCAACAGGTTCAAGCCGCCGGGCACCTGGTAGCTGGTGGCGAAGCCGTAGCCCATCACCTGCAACCCCACCGGCAGGTCCGCCTCGAGAACGTGGGCCCCGCCGAACCACCGCTCGAGCGGCACGCGGAGCACCGAGAAGCCGTCGCCGATCGGAATCGGCGCCTCGCGCGGGACGCCGCCGTCGAGCAGCACGATCGCGCCGTCGGGGAGGATGATGTCGGCGAAGCTGAAGTCGTAGTCGTCGGGCGCGAGGAACACGTACCTCGGCCGGTACTGCTCGACGGCCTGCACGTTGCTCTGGGCCGGGTCGCCGCGGGCGTCGGTGAAGTGCCCGGGGTCGGCGATGCCGCCGCCGAGCTGGAAGCTGGTGACGGCGAACGGCTGGTCGCCGATCACCACGAAGTCCTGCCGCACCACGCCCAGGTCGATCACGTCGCCGGCCTGCAGCGCAGAAGGAGCGCCGTCCGGCGTCCCGGCCGGGTACTCGAGGTGCGTGCCGTCGACGTTGCCGTACAGCCGGACCACGTGTCCGATCGGCACGCCGCGCGGGTTGGTCGGCACGGTGACGACGTAGTGGTTGCCGAGCGTCTCGGCCGGGTAGACCGACTCCTCGAGGTGGTCGCAGGCGCCGTAGTCGTCGGGCATGTAGATGCACGGGGACCCCGACAGCACCTGGATCGGTCGGTCGGCGTTGAGCACGGTGCCCGAGAGGTCGGTGGTGTTGGTCCCGACGACCACCACCGCCTCGCCGCGGCCGAGGCCGAACTCGACGATCTCGCCCGGGCCGGCCGCCGGGAGGTCGGCCCCCGCGGTCATCTCGGCACGCCTCCCGAGCTGCGCGCGCACCGTGGTCCCGTCCTCGAGGCCGGTGACGACGAAGTACCCCGGCTGGTGGACGTCCTCGGTGTTCTGCCCGGCCGGAACGGTGATCCGGTAGTTGCCGGTCAGCGCGGTGCTCGGCAGCAGCAGCGAAGCGTCGTTCGTGTACGAATGGCAGCCGAACAGGCAGGCCTCGCAGGGGCCCCAGTCCTTGCCCTCCGGGCCGCCCTCCGGGCCGTACTCCAGCGGGTTGAACTGGAACACCGTCACCGGCACGGTGCTCGTGAGGTGGTAGGCCCCGGCGGGGACGCGTTTGCTGACGAACGGGCCGGTGGGCGACGGGTCGGTGTCGCACATCCCGGTCCAGTGCTTCAGCTCGTCGACCCACGGCAGGAAGAACTTGGCAAGGCCGAGCGGCGGGACCTCGCCCTCCGCGACGACGGCGCCGTCGCGTTCGATCGTCACGGCCGCCGGAACCGCGCCGGCGTTGGAGACGACCACCGCGTAGTCGAAGTGCTTGCCGACCACGTTCGGCAGGACGACGGGCCAGAAGTCGCAGCCGACGTAGGTGCGCGACTCGGCGGCCTCGGCGCAGGTTGTCGGGTCCTCGACGATCACCTCGGACTCCGTATCGTAGCTGTAGTCGTAGTCCCAGGCGTGGTCGGGGAACGCGTCGTCCGGCGCGCCGTCCTCCGCCCGGGCGTCCTCGACCGGCGCGTCGTCGGGGGCGCAGGCGCCGAGCAACAGGACGACGACCGCGGGCAGCATTCGTCGCATGCGTTCACCCGGGGGGGACCGCCTCGCCGCACGCCAAGCCGGAAACCGCGTGTTGCCGCCGGGGCGGCCGCTGCGTCCCCCCCGGATCCCCCGCGCATCGTCTCGGGCAAAGCCCTCGACGTCGTGCCACTCGCTCCCCGACACCGCGGGGTTGGGGCGAACGGTTACCATTCGTCGAGCCGACATCGGGACCTCCCTTCGCTCCGGATCGACCGGGCAACGGTCGGGCAAGCAAGTCGCATACCTCCCGCCGTCCGGAGCGCCATCCGAGGCCGGCCGACGGCAGGAGCGGCTGTCGGGCGAGTGGTTGCGGGGCGTTGCCCACCGTCCGCGCGGCCTGGGCGCGCCCGCCGGTCCGACGGACGACGGGTGGGGTGTCGCCTGCGGTCGGCAAACGCTGCCGACCGCGGTCGGCGGCGGGCCGGCTTCCGCGGAGGACATCGGCCGGTGGAGACCGCCCGTGGCTCGGCAGCGCCGGGGTGTCGCACTCGAGCGGAATCCGGTCGCCTCGACCGCGCGCCGGCGGCTATACTGCGCCGAACGCGCGATTCGCCCGGCGGCGGGGCGGGCGAACGGCGTCCGGGAAGGGAGATGGTACCGAGACCCACACGCCCCGCGTTGGCCGTGGCCCTGGCGCTCGCCGCCCTCGCCGCCTGCGGCGGGCGGCCGGCGACGACGGACGGAGCGACGGCGACCGACGGCGCGGACGACGGCGCCGGTGCGACGGCGGGCGCCGACGCGGGGGACGACGACGGCGCGCGGCCCGACGACGCGGACGAGCCGGAGGACGGCGACGGTGCGGCGGGCGGCGGTGCGGACGCGGCGGCGGATGTTCCGGATGTCTGCGTCGAGCACGTCGTAGCGGAAGGCGAGACGCTGTGGGACATCGCGCGGTCGTACGGTGTCGGCGTCAGGGCGATCATGGCTGCCAACGGGCTGCGCGAGCGGCAGGTACGTCGGCTGAGCAAAGGGCGGGTGCTGCGGATCCCCGGCGTGACGCAGGCGGTACCGGTGCTGGGCGCCGCGGCGCGGGCGGCCCAGCTGCGGGCGAGCCTGCCGCCTTTGACCAACGCGGCCTACCACTTCCTGGCCCCCGGCGAGACGCTGTGGGACGTGGCGCGGACCTACGGCAGGACGGTCGATGAGCTGGTGGCGCGCAACGAGTTCACCGACGACGACATCCGGGGGCTGGCGGTCGGCCGGCCGGTGATCGTGCCCGGCATCACCGACGACCAGGTGCGACAGGCCGAGCCCTCCGAGCGGGTCGGCCTGGTGCACGTGATGGGGCGCGGGGAGACGATCTGGGATCTGGCGCGGGCGTTCCAGGTCGGCGTGGGGCAGATCATGTCGGCGAACGCGCTGTCGGCCGACGAGGCGCGCCTGCTGCGGGAGGGGACGGAGCTGTTCATCCCCGGGGTGAGCGAGGATCGCAGCGGGAGGGTGCGCCGCGAGACCACGGGCGTCGAGCGTTCGGCGACGGCGCAGGCCCGGCGCCTGGGCCTGGGGACGCCGCAATGCGCGCGGGACCTGCTCAACGGCCGGGTCAAGCGCTCGTGGATCCAGGCGGCCGGCGAGACCGACCGATTGCCCGGCACGCTGCGCTGGCCGGTGGCCAAGGGGTGGTACGTGCGCGGCTGGGGCTCCGGCGAAGGCGGCTACCACCTCGCCACCGACATCATGGGCGAAATGGGCTGGAACGTGCGGGCCGCCGCCGCGGGGCTCGTCGCCTACTCGGGCAACGAGGTGCGCGGGTACGGCAACATGGTGATCGTGATCCACCCCGGGGGCTGGGTCACGACCTACGCGCACAACTCCGTGAACTTCGTCGTGGCCGGACAGCGGGTGCCGGCCGGCGGGATCCTCGCCGAGCTGGGCAGCACGGGGATCAGCCGCGGGCCGCACGTGCATTTCGAGTTCATCTTCCGCGGCCAGCTGTGCGACGCCGAGCTGCTGTTCCGGCCCGGGGTGCGACACCGCAACGGGCGGATCGAGTCGCTGCGCTACGTGACCTGGACCGACCCCGACGACCGACCCGCGTCGATCCGCTGCGCCGCGCGACGGCACCATCCACGGTCGCGCTGGGTCGAGAACGAGACGCCCGAAGACGAGCCGGCGTCGGAAGCGGGAGGCGCGGACGCGCCGCCGGACGAGGCGGGAGAGTCGGCGGAGCCGGCGGGCACGCCGCCGCCGGAACCCGCCCCCGGCCCTTGATCGCGGCCTTTGACCGGCGCTTCGAAAAGCGGCAGATTGAGGTCGATCCGGCCGGCCGTTCTTCCGGACGAAGCCGCCGGACCACGGAGTGCGGACCACGTGAGGGGACGATCGGCATGGGTCGTGCTGGTGTGTGCCGCCGTGGCGGGAGGATGCCCGGCCCGCCGCGACGGGGGCGGCGGCGCCGTCGGACCGACGCCGTACGTGGGCCCGGCGCCCGTGCCGAATCCCGTCGGCCCGCCGCCGGCGGGCGATCCGGACGCGGCGCGACGCATCGAGCTGCTGCTGGCGGGCGCCGACGAGACGTACCGGCGCGATCTGGACGTGATGGCCGTCGTCGGCACGGTCGAGGAGGCGGTCGCGCTGGCGCGGCAGCACGGCGTCACCGGGACGCTCGGCGCGCGAGCCTGCGCCATGCGGGGGGTGATCCACGTCTGGCTGGGCGAGACGGCCCCGGCGGTCGAGATGCTGGCGCTGGCCCTGTCGTTCGACCCGGAGCTGGTGGTTCCGTCGTCCTGGGGCGGGCCGGAGGTCGAGGAGGCGCTGGCCAAGGCGCGCCGGCACGCGCCGCCGCCGCCGCCGCCGCCACCGGAGGCGGGCCCCCCGACGCGCCACCGTCCGATCCTGGCGCAGACGCCGGACCATCCGATTCCGATCTGGGTCGAGTTGCGACCGGACCTGGCGGCCGCGACGGACGCCGTGGGCGTGCTGTACTGGCGGTCGTCCCGCGCCCCGGAGGGCGGCTCCGTGCCGATGACGCGCCTGCCGGCCGGGTTCTACGTCGAGCTGCCGTGCGTGGAGCCGGCTCCCGAGTGGTGGGAGTATTTCATCGTGCTCACCGGTGCCGGAGGCGGAGTGTTGACCAGCATCGGCAGCGCGGACCTGCCGTACCGGGTCACGATAACCCCGCGGCTGCCGGGCCCGGCGCCGACCTACCCGGACGGCTCGCCGATCCCGGAGTGCGGCGGCCCCTGACGTCGGTCCGCCTCCGGGGTAGGCCCGCGACAAGCACGGGCCGGTCGTGGTAGCTTGCAGGTTCCGGTGGAGTCTGGTGTTCGCGGGGGAGTAACCGAGCCGTTCGAGGAAGCGCGGTGAGCGGGACGCGGCGAGAGAAGGCGGGCAGACATGCGAGCCTGGCGCCCGAGGAAGGGGCGGAGGTCGGGGGATACCTGCTGATCCGGCGGCTGGGTACGGGCGGGATGTCCGACGTGTACCTGGCGCGGCCGAAGGACCCCGCGCGCGCGGGCGAGCGGCTGGCGTTGAAGCGGCTGCGACCGGACCTGGCGCAGCTTCCGGACTTCGTGGAGTTGTTCGAACGGGAGACGCGGCTGGCCCGACGGCTCGACCACCCCAACGTCGTGCGCGTGATGGACTTCGGCACGGACGGGGACAACCGGTGCTTCATCGTCACCGAGTACGTCGAGGGGCTCGACTGCTGGAAGATTACGCGGCGGCTCGGGCGGCAGGGCGAAACGCTGCCGATCGATGCGGCCGTGCGGATCGTCGCCGACACGCTGGAGGCGCTCGAGCACATCCACGACCTCGCGGACGAGCACGGCCGGCCGTTGGGGATCGTGCACCGGGACATCTCGCCGTCCAACATCTTCGTCTCGCGGACCGGTGCCGTGAAGCTGGGGGACTACGGCATCGCGTTCCTGCCCCACGAGGAGGCGGAGACCAAGCGCCGCAAGCGGCTGCGGGGGAAGATCCGCTTCCTGTCTCCCGAGCAGATCGCCGGCCTGCCGGTCGACCGTCGTTCGGACCTGTTCGCCGTGGGGGTGCTGCTCGCCGAGCTGTGCCTGGGGCGCTCGCCGTTCCAGGGCGACACCGACCTGGCGGTCCTCTTGAACATCCGGGACGTGCGACTCAGCCTGAACGAGGATTTCGAGCGGAACATCCCGCGCGAGCTGCGGATCCTGCTGTTCCAGGCGCTGGCCCGGGAGCCGGACGACCGGTTCCCGGACGCCGGAGCGATGCGGGACGAGTTGCGGACCTTTGCCGAGCGGGTCGGGCTGCGGCAGGACCCGGCGGTCCTGGCCGACGTGGTCGGGCGGCTGTTGCGGCCGGGCGACGTCGGCGACGCCGAAGTGCTCCGCTCGACCCTCACGCCGCTCGAGGACGCCCCGATCGGACCCCGCGAGCCCGTGCGGCTCGCGGACCAGGAGCGCACGCCCTCGATTCCCACGGTGCAGTACTCGGTGCGGCGCCCGGACGGCACCGAGATCGGGCCGATGCCGTACCCGCGGCTGGCCGACGGCGTGGTCAGCGGCGAGTTCACGGCCCTGGACCACGTCTCGGCCGACGGCACCGGGTTCGTCCCGCTGTCCGCGGTGCCCGCCGTGCGTCAGCACCTCCCGCTGCTCGACCAGACCACGCTCCCCGTCGAGGTTCCGGCCGGCCCCGACCGCAGGGGGACGCTCGAGGCGGACACGGTGGCGGGCGTGTTCCTGCTCCTCGCCGCGAAGGCCGAGAAGGGGCTGCTGGTGTTCGAGGCGCAGGGGGTGCGCAAGGAGGTGTATCTGGCCGAGGGCAACCCGATCTACGTCACGTCCAACGTGCGCGGCGAGCAGTTTGCCGAGTACCTGCTGGCCAATCGCCTGCTCGACCGCACCCAGCTCGACGTGGCCGTCGCGCTGATGCCGCGCTACGGGGGCCGGCTGGCCGACGCCCTGATCGCCATGGAAGCGATCGACCCGGTGACCCTGTTCGAGCACCTCTCGACCCACCTCCGCCAGCGACTGCTCGACGTCTACTCGTGGCGGACCGGCAAGTGGTCCTTCTACCGCGACGTCGCCTGCGACCGCGACTTCTTCCTGAACCCGGCCGGGGCAGCGCTGCTCCGGGACGGGATCTCGCTCTCGCTGCCGGCCCAGGAGGAAGAGGGGTGGTGGAGCGCCACGGCGCCGTTGATGCTGGTCCCGGAGCGCTCGCCCGCCCCGCCCCGCGACTGGTGGCCGCTCGACGACACCGACCGGCTGCTGCTGGGTCTCGTCGACCGCCGGGTCAGCGCCCTGGATCTCGCCGGGCTGGCGCGGGATCGGCTGCCCGATCTCGACCCGCGGACCTTCCGTCGCTCGTTGCACTTCTGCCTGACGTCCGGGCTGATCGGCATCGCCTGGGGCTGAGGGCTACGCGTCGCCGAACGGGTTGGCCAGCGGCCGGAACGTATCGGTCCGCGTCGCGCCGCCGGCATCGGTCGCCGGGGAGGTGCCGCCGCGACGTTCCAGGTTCACCGGCACCACCAGGTCCCCGGTCACGTGCAGTTGGTGCATCCAGGTCTTCCACCCCGGCGCCTCGACCTTGATCCGGTACGGTTCCTCGCGCACCGGCACCTCGAACTCGCGCTCGACCGGCTCGTCGTCCACGAACACGCGGGCCCCGGCCGGCAGGCGGGTGACCCGGATCTTGGCCGATGGAACGGCGGCGACTTCGGCCGCAGCCTCGGCCTCGCCCGGCCCCGGAACGTCGGCCGCAGGCTCCCCGGGCGCGGCCGGTCCCCCCGCATCCGGGAGGAGGGCGGCGCCTGCCGTATCCGGCGCCGCGACCGCGGGGCCGGACGGAGGCGGGCCCGCATCGGCGGCCGGGCCGGGGTCGGGCATCGCGTAGTACGGCTGCGACGGCGCGGACGGCTCTCGCGCGCGCGACAACCAGAACACCACGACGACCGCGACGACCGCGGCGGCGACCAGGGCGCCGACGACGACGAGTACCCAGACCCGGGCGGGGACGACGAGGATCGGCGGACCCGCGGGCGCCGCGGGCTCGCCGCCGTCCTGCACCGGGACGTCCTCCGCCTCGTCGTCCGCGGCGGGTTCCACGGGTTCGGCCGACACCGCGGAGGGCTCGAGCGTCTCGCCGGACGTCATCACCAACGGCGTCAGGACGTCCTGACCCGCCGCCGCCGTCGCGGGCGCGACCACCGGCGCGGCGGAGGGAGAGCCCCGCGCCGCCAACTCGGCCTCCAGCCGGGCCACCGCCGCCGCCGCCTCGCCGGGCTCGAGCGAGCGGGTCGGGCGGCCGTCCTCGCGCAGGGCCCGCAGCGCGTCGGCAAACTCGGCAGCGGAGCCGAAGCGGTCCTCGCGCCGCTTCTGGGTCGCCCGCAGGATGGCCTGCTCGAGGCCCTCGGGCAGGTCGGGTTCCAGCTTGCGCGGGCTGGGGAACGGCTCCTCGAGCACCTTGGTCACGATTGCTTCGATCGACAGGCCGGTGTAGGGCAGCTCCCCGGTCAGCATCTCGTACAGCACGACGCCGACGGCGTAGAGGTCGGTGCGCGGGTCGACGTCGGCGTCGCCCCGCGCCTGCTCGGGCGACAGGTAGTACGGCGTACCGATCACCTTGCCCTCGACGGTGCGGCGGGGCGCGGCCGGGCCCTCCCGCTCGAGCCGGGCCAGCCCGAAATCGATCAGCTTGACCCATTCCTCGCCGCCGGCGCCGGCAACGAGGATGACGTTCTCGGGCTTGAGGTCCCGGTGGATCACGCCGGCACGATGAGCGGCATCGAGCGCGTCGAGCACGTGGATCGCGATGTTGACGGCGCGCGGCGGCTCGAAGGAGCCGTCGCGCTCGAGCGCCAGGGAGAGCTCCTCGCCGTCGAGGAGCTCCATCACGATGAACAGCTCGCCGCTCTCGAGCTGCTCGACGTCGAAGATCTGGACGATGCCCGGGTGCCGGACCGCGCTGGCCGCCTGGCCCTCGGTCAGGAACCGCCGGGCGACGCCGGGAAAACGGGCCAGGTCGCGTCGCAGGACCTTCAGCGCAAAGTGCTGCCCGATCCGCTCGTGGACCGCCTCGTACACGTCCGCCAGGGCTCCGCCGCCGATGCGGCGCAGCACGCGGTACTTGCCGGAAACCACCTGTCCGACCAGGTCCTTCGTCCGTTGGCCGGTATTCCGCGGTTCCGGGCCGGCGCCCGAGGGGTCCATCGGCACCACGATACCCCGCCGGGACGGATCGGGCAACCGAACACGATGCCCCGCCGCCGGGTCGTCCGCCGTCCTCGGAGGGTCGACCCCGCCGCCGGTCCGCGCCTTGGCCTCGCGGCGCGCCTGGGGGGGCGTCAGCGGCGGCGGCGGAACACGAGCCCGACGGCGAGCAGTCCGAGCAGCGCGGCGAGGCCGGGCTCGCGGGAGAGGCCGGGGGCGGCGCGGCAGTTGCAGCCGAGCCCGTCGCCGGAGTCGACCGGCGGGGGATGCCAGGCGTCCGCGGGCGTGTCGCCGCCCGTATCGAAGTCGGCGTCCGCATCGGCGCCGGGGTCGGCGTCCGCGTCGGCGCCGGGGTCGGCATCCGCGTCGGCGTCCGCGTCGGCGCCGGTCGTCGCCGGCACGCACTCGCCCGCCCGACATTCGTAGCCGGCCGCACAGACGGCCCCGAGGCAGTTATCGATGCAGGTGCCGCCCTCGCAATGGAAGCCCGGATCGCAGGTGACGGGGACGCAGGGTTCCGGGATGCAGCGGCCGTCGGCCTGACAGATCTCGCCGGGCGGGCACGGCTCCCACTCGCAGCTCGTCTCGCAGATGCCGTGGACGCACACGCTGCATTCGTCGCAGACCATGATCGCGCAGAGATCGACGCAGTTGCCGGCGACGCAGACGCGGTCCCAGGGACAGACGATCCCGTCGCAGGCGCCGACGCAGACGCCGTCGACGCAGCGGAAGCCCTCGTCGCACACCACGTCGATGCACTCGGCATCGATGCACCGCCCGTCTTCGATGCAGACCTGACCGGGCGGACAGCCGAACTCGGAGCAGAGGGTGCGGCAGACGCCGTGGTCGCAGATCTCGAAAGGCGGGCAGATGCCGTCGTCCTCGTCGACGGCGCCGTCGCAATCGTTGTCCAGGGCGTCGCAGCGTTCCGGGGAGGGTTCCAGGTTGCCGACGCAGATCACGTCG
>JAFGHH010000117.1 GCA_016930215.1 Deltaproteobacteria bacterium | reverse complement strand
TCGGCGCCGTCGCAGTCCTGGTCGACCCCGTCCCCCGGGAGCTCGGTCGCGCCGGGATTCACCTCCGCGTCCGAGTCGTCGCAGTCGTCGCCGCCGCACTCCGCGGCGTCGTACCCGTCGTCGTCCGTGTCCGGGTCGATGTCGCACGCGCTCAGGCAGGCGTCCGTTTCCTCGTCGCACGTCTGCGACGGCAGGCACGGCCCCTCCGCGGCGGGCACGCAGCCGTCCGGGGAGGTCGAGGTACCGGGCGAGCAGGTCTCCTCGCCGTTGCAGAACACGCCGTCCTGGCAATCGGCATCGCTCGTGCAGATCGTCACGCCGTCGCCCTCGCCGTCGCCGTCCTCGACCTCGCCCGAACCCTCGGTGTCCGGCTCGACGTCGACCCCGGTATCGCCGTCCGCCGACGTGTCGTCCGAGCCGCACGCGAGTTGAAGGGACACGACCGTCGACAGGAACAGAGCCGTCGTCCAACGCATGGTGACCTCCCTCAGGCTTCGAGGGGTGAGTCTCAAGCACTCGGCGGAAGCTGCCTAGATGTAAGGTTCCTTGCAGGGGGAACCGGACCGATCGGGGCAATCAGGGTCGCGAGGCCAGCGGCAGGGTGAAGGTCGCCAGGGAGCCGACCGGCTCGACGGCCGCCAGCTCGAGGGTCCCCGCACTTGCTTCGAGCAGGCCGCGGGTCACGGACAGGCCCACGCCCGTGCCACCCGACTTGCGGGAGGCCACGGGTGCGGTGCCCGAGGGTAGACCGTCCGCGAAGCCGGGCCCGTCGTCGCGGATCGACACCCGCGTGACCCCGAGCTCGACATCGTTCTCGACGCGGACCGCCACGGTCGAGGGACCCGCCCGGCCGTCGCCCTCACAGGCGTTCTGCAGCAGGTTGCGCAGGATGCGGTCCAGCGACGGCTCGCCGCCCGCCACCGTCACGGTCGCGCCGGGAGGGATTTCCTCGACCCGCAGCGAGACCGCGGGGAAGCGCAGCCGCATCTCCTCCGCGATGCGCGCGAGGGACGTCGCGAGCGCCACGGTTGCCGTGCGGCGGGTCTCGAGGAGGTCTCCGGCGGCGCGGTCGCGCATCTCCTCCACCATGAATTGGATCCGCAGCAGGTTCTCCCGCAACAGCCCGGCGCTTGCCGCCGGGCCGTCCGCGGCCGCGTCGTCGGTCCGCGGCGGAAGCCCCTCCACCAGCAGGTCGGCGCGCAGCCTTGCGGACGCCAGCATCGACCGCAGGTCGTGCTGGTCGGTGAAGGTCGTCCATTGCGTGCGCTCCGCCCGTTCCAGGCGGACCGCGGTGCTCGCGCCCTCGCTCACCAGCCGCCGAATCGTCAGCGCCAGCAGGACGGCGATCAGCGTGCCGCAGAGCAGCATCGTCAGGTAGATCGTGATCGAGTGGGCGCCCGTCGCGAAACGGTGGCCCGAGACGGCCGCGTCCACGACGACGAGCCCGATCAGCGAGGCGGTGTTGAGCACGCCGGCCCACGCCGCGGCGGGCGGCGAGAGCCGCAGGCCCGCCCCCACCGTCGCCAGCAGCACGCCCGTCGTGTCCGGCAGGTGGACGATGCCGATGTACGCCGGCCCGGGCCACAGCGCGTTCGGCAGCAGCGCGCAATGGGCGACCAACGCGTCCAGCGTGACCGACCCGAGCCACAGGGATCCGCCGCGCGGCGGCCGGCGGACGAACAGGAGCACGGCGACCGAGAACGCGATGCCGAGGCCGAGGCCCAGGAGCGTCGCGAAGCGGATGACCGGCTGCGTCTCGCCCACGAACAGGAACCGCACCAGCAGCGCGCCGAAGAACACGATGCGCGCCCCACACACCCAGCGTTCGACGCGCAGGGCCGTGACGGCGATCGATTCGCGCAGGGCCGGCTCGAGATCCGCCGGAAGTCTGGTGGGTTCCGCCCCGTTCATTCTCGACCCCCTACCCGAGCCGCGAGGGTCCGGCGAGTATACCTCGGGGAGTCCGGACCTGCCGAGTCGCGAATGCGTCCGCCCGTTGCCGTTCGGCCCTCCGGCCTCGCGGGCCGGCCGCGGCGGGCCCACGTTCGTCCGCCGGGTCGCCCGGCTTGCGAGGTCCCGTCGCGCCGCGGTAGGCTCGCCCGGCAGGTGACGGGGGTTTTCGGGTGGTTGCCGACGGCAGATTCAAGATGCTCGCGGTCGAGGACGACGTGGAATTGCGGGACGCGATCCGGGGCGTGCTCGCTCCGTCCCTCACCGAGTTCCGCGGCTGCGCCACCGTCGGCGAGGCCCGTCGCCTGCTTGCCGAATGGACTCCCGATGCCGTGCTGCTCGACGTCGCCCTCCCGGACGGGACCGCGTTCGATCTGCTCCGGGAAATCGGGCGGCGCGAGCCGACGCCGTTCGTGGTCGCGATCAGCGGCAAAGCCACTTCCGCGGACGCCTTCCGACTGGCCCAACTGGGCGTGCGTGCCTATCTCCGCAAGCCGTTCGGCATGCCCGAGCTGCGCGAGGCGCTGCGGATCGCCTCGACGGAGTCGCCGGATCTCGAGCCGCACGTCCGGCAAACGGTGGGCCGTCGCCCGCTGCGCACGATCGAAACGGACGTCCGCCGACAGCTTGTCGGCGAGGCGCTCGCCCGCAGCGGCGGAAGCCGTCGCGCGGCCGCTCGTCTGCTGCGGATCTCGCGGCAACACCTGCAGTACATCCTGCGCCGCAAGCCCACGTGACCACGGAAGCGGGGAGGCACACCGGAAAGCACGCGTCGCCTCGAGTCCTCGCCGCCATCCACCCGCTCCGGTTCCTCAGCGCGGCCCCCGACGCGGCGACTCCGCCGGGCGTCGGCTCGTCCCGCCCACCTGCACCAGCGCCACGCCGGCGAAGATGAGCAGCGCCGCGGCGCCCGTGCGCAGCGTCGGCCGCTCGCCCGCCCAGCCCCAGGCCAGGGCTCCGGCCACCAGCGGCTGCAGGTAGGTGAAGATCGCCACCTGCGACGACTCGGTCGCGCGCAGCGCGTGGATGTTGAGCAGGTAGGCCAGCACCGTCGGCAGGGCCACGATCCAGATCATCGCCTGCCACGAGACCGCCGGGATCGCCGGCCACGCCTCGAACAGCGGGCCGGCCCCGGCCGGGACCAGCGCCAACGCCCCGAACAGGAACATCCAGGCCAGCACCACCAGCGGGTCGAGCCGCTGCAGCACCGGCCGCGCCAGCACCAGGTGCAACGACCACAGCGCCGCGTTCGCGAGGATCAACAGGTTGCCGACCAGCCGCCGGTCGGACAAGTCGAACCGCTCGATGCCCGCCAGCAGGAGCGCACCGCCCAGCCCGACGGCGATGCCCAGCAGCCGCAGCACCGAGGCGCGCTCCTTGCGCAGCGCCAGCGCGAACCCGGTCGTGAAGACCGGGATCGTCGCGATCAGCACCGCCGCGTTGATCTGCGTCGTCCGCGACAGGCCTTCCAGGAACAACGCCTGGTTGCCGATCACCCCCAGCACCGCGAACAGCGCCAGCCAGCCCAGCTCGCGCGCGGGCACGCGCCACAGCCGGCGCCCGGCCACGCACCCCAGGATCAGCGCCGCGCCCAGCGCCCGCAGCGCCGCCACCGACAGCGGCGGCAGGCCGCGTACCCCCTCCACCGGCCCGCCCAGCACCCCGTGCATCGCCAGCTGGCCGGTGAGCGGGAGCGTCCCGAACAGCGCCTGGACCGCCAGCAGCGTGAGGATGACCCGGGAGCGCGGCACGGGGCGCATCGCTAGCACGCGGAGCCGCGGAGCGGAAGACCTCGCGCGGGGACGCGGAGCCGAGGCGCACGCAGAGCCGCCAAGGCGCGAAGGAGCGGTCGGCGCACAGGAGCGGAGCCGCGCCAGGGCAGGGGCACGCAGAGGCGCAGCGACGCAGACGGGCGGCGACGCAGGCGGGCAGCGACGCAGACGGACCGGCCGTGACGCGAGCCCGCCGGCGTGTCAGACTCCCCGCCGCCGCCGGGGAAGCGGCACGGAGGAGCCGATGACGCGGGCGAGAACCGGAATCGCAATCCTGCTGCTGGCGCTGCTCGCCGGCCCGGCCCGGGCCGAGCCGATCTACATCAGCTTCGTCTGGCACATGCACCAGCCGATCTACTGGCCGGGCGAGACGGTCGTCGAGACGATCGACGCCGGGCACTGGAGCTTCGACGTCCGGACCGTGCACACCGACCGCAGCGGGCCGTACACGAGCTGGCCCGGCGACGCCGTGGGGGCGCTGCGGGCCGCCGGCTTCGACCGCGGCGGCGCCCAGGTCAGCTTCTCCGGCTCGCTGATGGAGAACCTCGACGCGCTCGAGGCCGCCGGCCGCGGCTTCGCCGGCTGGAAGGAGCCGTGGCGCACCGCCGGGACCTGGCGCACCGCCGGCGGCCACGCCGCCCTCGACCTGGTCCAGTTCGGCTACTTCCATCCGCTGTCGGCGCTGATCCCGCCCGAGGACCTGGTGCTGCAGCTCCGGCTGCGGGCGCTGGCCGTCGAGCGCCGCTTTCCCGGCTACCCGGCCTCGCGCGGCCTGTTCCCGCCCGAGACCGCGTTCAGCACGCGGATCATCCCGGCGCTGGTCGAGGCGGGCGTCGAGTGGGTGGTGGTCGACAACGTGCACTTCGACCGCACGCTCCCGGACTACCCGTACACGCCGTCCTCGAACCTCGTGCCGCCCAACCGCGCCGACGTGCGCAACACGGCCTCCACGAGCTGGGAGCCGCTGGAGGGGATCTGGGCCCCCTCGCCCGTCGCCGCACCGTGGGGCTACCGGCCGCACCGCGCCCGGTACCTCGACCCGGCCACGGGGACCCCGCGCGAGCTGGTCGTCGTCCCCGGCGCGCGCTACGAGGGGAACGAGGACGCCCGCGGCGGCTTCGGCGCGCTGAACTACGAGGGAGTCCTGTCGCAGCTCGAGCCGTACAACACCGACCCCGCGCACCCGATGCTGGTCGTGCTGCACCACGACGGCGACAACTACGGCGGCGGCACCGACTCGTACTACCACTCCAACTTCGCCGGCTTCGTCTCCTGGCTGCTCGCCAACCCGACCCGCTTCCAGCCGACCACGGTCCAGGAGTACCTCGACCGGTTTCCCCCCGCGGCCGACGACGTGATCCACGTCGAGGACGGCTCGTGGAGCGGCGCCGACAACGGCGACCCCGAGTTCCTCAAGTGGAACGGCGACCCCGGCTCCGACGGCTACTCCCCGGACCGCAACTCCTGGGCCGTGATGACCGCGGCGGTCCACCGCGTGCACGCCGCCGCCGCGCTCCGCCCCGCCGCGACGCCGGCCGAGGTGGTCGACGGCGGCACCGAGCTGGGCCGCGCCTGGCGCGCCCTGCTCACCGGCCAGACGAGCTGCTACTGGTACTGGGACGGCGCCGAGGGCGGTCGCTGGGACGCCCACCCGGCGCGCGCGGCCAACGCCGCCGTCGCCGCGGCCGAGCCGATCCTCGCCGGCGGCGGCGCCGACACCGTGCCGCCGACGATCTACCCGCCGCAGCGCGAGCCGTACAACCCGGGCGAGCTGGAGTGGGGCACGACGCCGATGCCGGCGGACACCGAGGTCTGGACCTACGCCTACGACGTGTCGGGGCTGGCCCGCGTCGAGCTGTGGTACCGGCCCGACGACGACGGGACGCTCGACGACGCCAACGCGCTGTACCTCTCCCGGCCGTGGTGCGTGCTGCCGATGACCGCCACGCCGTCGGTGCCACGCACCGACCCGGCCCCGACCTTCATCGCCGACCGCTACCACGCCGTGCTCGAGGGCCTGGGCGGCCACTTCATCGATTACTTCGTCGAGGCGCAGGACACGGCGGGCAACCTCGCCTCCTCGCCGATCCGCCAGGTCTGGATCGGCGGCGGCGGCACCGGGCCGGGACCCGGCGGCGTCGGACACTTCCCGTCCGCGCCGACCCGCCACGACGTCGTCACCGTCGGCGCCGACGCCGCCGGCGCGCTGCACTGGGGGATCGACGGCTGGGTCGAGCCGCCCGCGGCCTGCTGGCCGACCGGCAGCACCTCGTTCGGCGACGGCCACGCGATCGAGACCCCGCTCGCCGGTCCCGACGCCGCCGGCCGGTTCACCGCCGTCGTCGGGCCGTTCGACGGCGCGACCCGCGTCGACCGCGTCGATTACGTGATCCACTACGCCGACGGCCGGTGGAGCAGCCCGGATATGCTGGTGCCGGTCGACAACGACCCGGGGACCGCCCCGAGCGTCGAGCTGGTCGAGCCGGCCGACGGTGCCGCGGTCTCCGGGTCCGTGCGGCTGGTGGCCGCGGCCGGCGACGACGAAGGGCCGCCGCGGGTGGAGTTCCTGGTCGACGGAACCGTCGTCGCCACGGTGGCCGCACGGCCGTACGAGGCGACCTGGGACGCGAGCGGCGCGGCGGCGGGAGCGCACACGGTCGTCGCCCGGGCGACCGACGGCAGCAGCCACGTCACCGAGGACTCGGCGTCGGTGACGGTCGGCGGCGGCGGACCGCTGGAGTGCACCACCGTCTGGGACGGCGACGGCAGCCTGCCGGTCGCCGACGCGGACGCCGACGGCGACGGCGATGCCGACGCCGACACGGATGCCGCGGCCGACGCGGACGCCGATACGGACGCCGACACGCCGCTCGACGTCCTCGACGACGGCGGCCACGATTTTCCGGACTACGGCAATTGCCTCGGCGCCGACGACGGCTGCTCGTGCCGCGTGTCGCCGGCGCGGGACGCGCTCCCCGGCCTGCTCGGTCTCCTCGCGCTCGGCCTGCTGTGGCCGCGCCGTCGTCGTTGAGCCGGGTCACCCGGCAGGCGTACGGCGCCCCGCCGTCGCCGGACGGGTCGGACGGCGGAGCGTCCCGGCCCGTGGCCCATGTCGCGACCGGCACCGGCGTGCGCTCCACCCGCCACGCGCGCGGCGGCAACAGCCGCTCCAGAAACGGCAGACCCGGCGCATAGGCGAACGTCCCGCCGGGGCGCAGCGCGCGCAGGATCTCCATGTACTTGCGCGCACAGCGCTCCGCCCCGTCCCCGGGTTGCAGGTGGCAGAAGAGGAACTGCACCGAGAACGCCTGGTGCGACACCACCGTGCCCCACGCCTCCGGCGTCAGCGGCCGCTCGAGCCAGTCCGCGCACGTCACGAACGGTCCCGGTACGACGTCCCGATCGATGCCGTAGGCTCTCCGGCCGCGCCGACGCAACGCCCGCACCAGTCGCGCGTGCGCCCCGCACCCCAGGTCGAGGATCGGCTCGGCGAGCGCCGCCGGGTCGAGGCCGAGGATCCGGAGCTGGAGCGCCGCCGGGTACTCCGCCGAGACCGGCTCGTGGAACACGAAGCCGGGGCCTGGCCGGCCCGGGGCGCGGTCGAGCGCCCGGACGAAGGCGGCCAGGCGACGCTGGTGCAGGAGGAACATCCGCTCGAGCGCCGCCCGCAGCGCCCGCTCCCCGCGGGCGGTCCGCAGCGCCCGGCCCAGCACCGCGAACGACCGGCGGTACACCTCGTCGAGCGCCGCGGCCTGGGCGGCGTCGAGCTCGAGGAACCGGTTGCGGCCCTGGAGCCAGCGCACCATCCGCCCGCGCAGCGCGCGATCCGGTCGGGCTGCCCACCCGTCGCCCGGCTCCGGCCGCGCACTTCGGGCCTCGACCCACGCCAGCACCGTGGCCCGGTGCTCGAGCAGCAGCCGCACCAGACCCGGCGGCGGCGTGCCGAACCCCGGCCGCAGCGCGCACAGGTCTCGCACGCCGGCCTTCGACCAGCCGGCGATGCGGGCGACCAGCAGCGCCTCCAACTCGGCCAGCACCGCGCCGGCGCCGTCGGAGGTGTGCGGACCGTGTCGTCGCGGAACCTCGCGGCCACGCGGCCGGACCGCTTTCGCCGTCCGGCCCGTCCCTCCGCCCGTTCGCTTCGTCGCACGCGCCATCCGTCGCCTCGTTCTGCCCCCGCCGGACCGCGAGCATAGCGCGCCGCCGCGGCGTCGGGGCAAGGTCCGGCGCCGCGCCGCCGATCGCCGGGTCGCGCCCAAAGTCGCTGTCGGGCCGTGGGTGTGTGCGGTCGGCCACACCTCCCGGATCGACTCGGACATCCGTGTCCCGTTCGGCGGCCGAGCGGCGGAATGCGTCGCGGGTGCCGCCGCCGGATCGCATCGGGATTGCAACACTTTTCGCCGGCCCGATCCCGCGGCACGTCCGTTGCACGAGGCGGACCGGCGCCGGCAGGGAGGGATCATGCACAGGTGGATGGTTGGTGCGTTGGTTGCGGTTGGCTTGCTGTCCGGTTGCACCCCGCTCACGCAGTACCGACGTTCGGCGCTCACGCCCGCTCCGTCGGCGCCGGCGTGGCACGGGGAGCCGGTCGGGGCGCAGCGGGTGGAGCTCGGGGTGCAGATGGGCGGCCGGGTGGTCGAGGAGCGGCTCGTCGCGCAGGTCGGCGACCCGGCGTTGTGGATCCCGACCTTCGAGGTGGGCGCCACGGTGATGGGGGGCATCACGGACTGGCTCGACCTGGGCGGCGTGTTCCAGTACAGCCACGTGCGGATGGCGCAGGCCAACGTCGTCGGCACACCGCCGCTGCCGGGCGACGCCAACGACGTCTGGTCGGTGGGCCCGCAGCTCGGCATGGGCGGGAAGTTCCTCGACGGCAAGATGTTCGCGGGCGGCTACCTGGCGCTGCAGTACGTGGCGATCCCCTGGGCCACCTGGGAGCTGCAGGCGGACCGCAGCTACGCGCCGATCGACAGCGGCTTCGACCAGGGGCTCCTGTACCGCTTCGCCGCGTTCCTCGGCGGTCGGCCGCACCCCGTGGTGGCGGTGTACGGCGGCCTGGTGGTCACCTCGAGCTGGGTCAACGTCGGGTTCTCCGACGACGAGGCGTCCGGCTCGACCCTGGAGCAGGACGTCCCGTCCGTGCTTCCCCTGATCGGCGCGCACCTCGACCTCAATCCCTACGCTCCGTTGTACCTGCGCACCGCGATGACCTTCCCGATCGATTCCGACGCCGCCGACTACTTCCCGCTCGGCTGGGACGTCTCGCTCGGCGTGAGACTGTAGGCGGGAATCTGCGTGGCCGCCGGGAACCGCCGGCGGACTTCACCACGCGATCGCCAGACCGTGCGGGAGGATCGCGACCGCGACCGGCGATTCGCCCGTGCCGGGTTCCTCTCCGGCGTCCTCGTCGGGCTCCCCGGACAGCAGGAACACCAGGGCCCCCGCGACGACGGCGGCGAGCGTCACGCCCAGCAGGACGTCGGTCACGGTACGCAGCTCCAGGGTCGTGTCGCGTGCGTCCGCGTCGATGAAGCCGCTCGCCCTGAAGTCCTCGTTGTACTTCAAGGTGAGCCCGCCGGTGATCGCCATCCCGACGGCCGAAGTTCCGGCGATGGCGACGGTCGTCCAGAACCACGGGCCCAGGTCCGAAGAGGACGCCGCGGGGGGGTCGGAGGCGGGCTCCGGGCACTCGGCCGGCGGCGGTGCCGGTGGCACCGGCTGCGCCTCAGCCGGAACCTCGACGTGGACCACTTCCCGCGCTCCCAACGCCAGTGCGACCGGCATCACCGCTCCCCCGACCACGTCGATGGTGATGGTGGCCGGGGCAAACCCCACCTTGGAGGCGATGATGCTGTGCGCGCCGGGGGCTACCGCGACCCACGTCGGAAACGGGGTCACCCCGGCGACGATGCCGTCCACCGCGATCGTCACTCCCGGTTCGCCGACCACAAAGATCACCCGGCCAATCTGCGGTGCGATCTCGGCCAACAGCGCATCGAATTCCAGCCGTTCCTCCTCACTCATTCGGTCTCCTACGATCGCCACGTAGTCCCGCAGGGTGTTGGCGGCCCCCGGCAACTCCCCCAGCGCCTTCTGGCACATGCCGATGTTGTACAGTGCGTCCGGGACGGGAACGAGGTCGTAGGAGGCACGGAACAGGCGCAGCGCGCTACGGAAGTCGCCCTGCTCCGACACCGCAACCGCCTCGTCGAACAACCGCAGCGCCTCGGCGGAGGCCGGCGAGTGCTCCTGGGCCCGCACCGCTCCGGACGCCAGCGCGAGCGCCAGCAGCGTGCCGGCGACGACGACCCCCGTTGCTCTCGTCATGGTCACTTCCCCTCCGTTTCGGCCCCGGACCTCCGTCGCGGCATCGCGTGTCTCCCTGTGTCGACAGCCTGCGCCGCGGTGTAGCCTTCCGTCAAGGTGCGTCCGGCTCCGGTTCTACGGCGTGCAGCCGTGGGTTGCCACGTAGATCGGGTAGTTCGATCCGGCGCTCTCGATCCACGACATCATGTAGAAGCCGTTGTTGTAGGCCAGGCCGGGATGCCACGCCGTGGTCGATTCGGGGCGCATGTCCACCGGTCCCTCGATCGTGTGGAAGTCGGTCGCATCGATACGGGCCAGCGCAATGACCACGCGGGCCGTCCGCGTGCAGCGCCACGCCAGACCCCACTCGCCCGTCAGGTTGCCCCAGGCCAGCGCCACCTGGCCCAACTCGGTGCCGGACAACGGCACATCGGTCAGCACGTCGTGCTCCACCGGCTCCCCGCCGGGCACGAACGTCGCGAAGTGCAGCTGCGCGCGGACCGTGCCGCGCGTCTCCCACGCCAGGCCGAACTCCGTGCCGTTCCACGCCAGCGCCGGGTAACCGATGAAGTGGTGGCCCGAGGGCGGGGGAAGCGTGTGCTCGGCAAGCTCGGCCAGCGTGCCGTCCAACGCCAGTACGTGGAGCGCGCCGTCGGAGGCGTCGAAGTAGACCAGTGTGTGGTGCGTGCCGCCCCACAGGATGTGCGGCTCCTTGGTGCCGGAAGGCCCCGCAGCCAGCGTCACCGGCGAGCCGATGGCGACGCCCGTCGCAGAGCCGAAGTGCTGCGCCCGCACCTCCACGGTGCCAGAATCGGTGTGCGTCCAGGCCACGACCAGGTCCGTCCCGTCGTAGGTGATCGATGGCTCGGACGAGTGGTCGTTCGTGCCCGGCACCTGCCGTGGAACCTCGCCCCCCGTGCCGTTCGACGGCACCACCTTGAGCCAGATCCCCACGCCCGCTCCCTCGGGCACCGCGAACGCGGTTGCGAAGCCCCCCGACGGCAGCTCGACGATCGGATGGAACGACGAGAGCTCCACCGACGACAACGTCCAGACGCCGGCCTCGCCGGCGGTTCCGTCGAGGTTCACGCGCTGGAACCAGAGTCCTTCCGCCGACACGCGGCCCGGCGGCCGCCCGAAGAACACGAACCCGGCGCCCGAGCGCAGCGCGATCGGCCGCTCGTCCCCGTCCGCCGCGGTCGGCACGATGTTGAACGGGACGCTGGTGACGAAGCGACAGCCGCCGGCGTCATCCTCGACGGTGTGGTCGGCCGAGTCGGTATCCGGGCCCACGTCCGCATCCGCGCCCATGGTGCAGACGCAGGAGTCGTCGCTGCAGTTGCCATGCGAGTATCCGATCTCCCGGCAGGCCGCCTCGCACAGGGCGGGATCGCAGGGCGCGACGTCCGTGCCGGCGTCGATGTCGGTTCGCGCATCCGCGTCCAGCGCATCCGGCCGGGGCACATCGGCGTCGACATCCCGAGCATCGGGCCGCTCGAGCCTCTCGACCTCCACGATCATGGAACAACCGGACACGGCCAGCGTGGCTGCGAGGATCGCAGGCAAGACGCTGTGATCCCGGTTCGCCGCTCCGACGCCGTCCGTCCGCCCTGGCAAGAGCCGGTCCCCTCCCATGCTTCCGAGGCTGCTCCGTCCGGCCGCCGAGGTCAAGCGCCGCCGTTCGCGCCCGCCGTTCGCTCTTTGTTGGCCTGGACAATCCCAGCCGCGAACGCTTCAGCGTCCTCGGGCGCTCATTGCGGGCGATCCCCGTAGGTCCTCCGGATTCGCACCGCCGGCGCGTCGGCCGACACCGCTTCGACCCGGGCCGCGTCGGCCGGACTGCGCACGGCGCCGTCCGCCGCTGCGTCCCGCTGCACGCCGGCGTCGCGCGGCACGGACGTACCCCCCAACTGTGCCAACGACCGCGTCATCCGCTTGTCCTCACCGGGCTGGATCTCGATCGTCTCCTCGTGGCGAATTCGACGCGACTCGTGCACGAACGTCAGACGGTGCTCGCCCGGCGGAACCGTCACCGACTCGAACGGGACGATTCCAAGGTGTGAGCCGTCCAACAGCACCTTGACACCGTTGACCCCCGTGACGCTCAACGACGCGGCTTCCGGCGGCAATTCGGACGGGAATGCCTCTTCGTCGAGCAGGGGAACCGTAGGCCCGGCCGTGGCCGCATCGGCCGCCGCGGTCTTCACCACGTCGCCCGGGGAGGCCGCACCGCTCCTGGCCTCGTCGCCCGCGGTGGCGGCGTCCGGGGGCGCGGGCGGCCGCTCGAGTGCCCGTGCCTCCACCGGTTTCGCGGCTCCGCCGACGGGCGGCGTGTCGCCCGCGTCGGGCCCCGCGGACGCGACGACCGGCGGCACGGGCGGGACCGCGGCGGGCGCCCCCGTCGTACCCGACGAATCGGATCGACGCCCGCCGACCGCCACCACGACGACGACGAGAAGCACGAGTGCCGCGCCGGCCGCGCCGGCGACCAGCGCGACCTTGCGGCCGCCGCCTGGCGGGACAGGTGCGACCGCCGTTCCCGCGCTCGCCAGAACGGCCCCCGGCGTCTTCTCGACCTTCGGCTGCCGCCGGGCGTGGGCTGCGCCACCGGCCGGTCTCTGCCGGTGCGGCTTGACGACAAACACTTCGCGGCCCGCTCCGACCCGTACCTTCTCCGCGCGAACCTCCCCGAAGTGGTCTTCCCCTGCGGGCTCGCTCCGCCCCGGGAACTCCGCGGGCGGCACCCGCTCCGCATCGGAAGCGCGGCGCTCTTCGACCGGACGATCCGCCGCCGGTCGCTCGGTCGCGGCCGCGGGAACCGGCTTCGGGGTCGGCGCGGGGTGTTCGGGCGGACGCTCCGCGGGCTGGATCTTCAAGGCAGCGGAGGCGCCGGCGGCCACGGGCGCGATGGCTTCCCGGAGCAGCCTCTCCAGGGAGCCGTCGAGCTGCTTCCGCTCCTGCGTGGGAGTCTTGGACGGCGTCGGGGCCGACGGTGGCACCGTGGACGGCGGTGCCGTCTGGCCCAGGGGTATCGTCGCCATCCGCTCGTACGTGGCGGCATCGATCTCCGTGCTCGACACCGGACCCGCAGGCACCGCCGGATCGGCAACCGGGCGCGCGGCGTCCGGGCCGGGCATCGGGTAGGCGCCGATCGCGGTGTCTCCGCCGAGCAGTTCCGAGTCGTCGGGCGGGAGCGAGGCCCGCACGGCGAACCCGGACTCGCCGACCGACATCCAGGCTCCGAGGACCGCCTCGCGAAGGGCCGCGGCGGACCGGAAGCGCCGGTCGACGTCTCGTTCCAGGGCGCGCATCACCACGGCGTCGAGCTCGCGGGACACACCGTCGCGCTGGGCGCGCACCGACACGATCGGCGCGTTGAGGACACTGTAGAGGACCTGGTTGTAGTTGTCGCCCTTGAACGGCGGCTGTCCGAGGAGCATCTCGTAGGCGATGACGCCCATCGACCACACGTCGGTCCGGGCGTCGACGCTGGAGTCGCCGCGGGCCTGTTCCGGGGACATGTAGAGGGGCGTTCCGAGCACGGTGCCGGTGCGGGTGACGGAGACGTTCTCTCCGCCGTCCAGGGCGCGGACCTTCGAGATTCCGAAGTCCAGCAGCTTGACGAAGTCGCGACGGCCCCCGACGGAGATCAGGTGGATATTGTCCGGCTTGATATCCCGGTGGACGATGCCGGCCTGGTGGGCGGCGTGCAACGCGGCGAGCGCCTGGTCGACGATGTCCACGGTGCGACCGATCGAAAGCGGCGCCGACTCGGCAATCAGCGCGGCGAGCGACTGGCCCTGCAGGAGCTGCATCACGATGTACGGCAGGCCGCCGGCCGTCTGCCCGACGTCGATCACCTCGCAGATGTTCTCGTGACCGACGCGCCCGGCCGCCTGCGCCTCGCGGTAGAACCGCCGGACCGCATCGTCGTTCCGCGTGAACTCGGGATTGAGGATCTTGATCGCCAGGCGGCGCTGCAGGAAGGCGTGCTCCGCCTCGTAGACCTCCCCCATCCCCCCCTCGCCCAGCAGCCGGACGATCCGGTACTTGCCGTCGATCATCGTTCCGGCCGCGAGCATTGACCCACCCTTCCGCCGTGCGGAATATGTCGAAAGTATACTGCGGGGGCCGCGGCACCACAACCGCGGCCCCGGCGCGGCCCGGGCGCGCCGCCCTTCACCTCTCCGGTCAGCCGCGAACCGAGAGGAACGAAGAAGCGGACGCACCCGCGCCGCACACCCGCGACTTCGCGCCTTGACGCCCCGGAGCGTTCGGGACACGATCCTCCTTGTCGGAAACGGCAAGACGGGTGGGGAGGACCGATGAGGACAAGGCAGGCCGTCGCGACAGCCGTCTGTGGGGCTGCCCTGCAGATGTTCGTCGGCTGTTCGTTGGCCGTCGACCTGCACGACCTGGAGTGGCTCGACGGCGAGACCCCGGACGCGATCGATGGCGAGGTCGACGCGGAGGTCGATGTCGACGGGCGGGACGACGGAACCGGATGCGACCCGGCCGATTGCGTGGCCCGGTGCATCGCCCTCGGCCACTCGTCCGGCGAGTGCAGCGAGACCGGCGCCTGCGTCTGCGCCGACCTCCTGTGCGGCGACGGCGTGCCGGACGACGGCGAGCAGTGCGATGACGGCAACGGGCTCGCCGGGGACGGGTGCTCGCCGACGTGCCGGCGCGAGTACTGCGGCGACGGGGTGGTCGGCCGCGTGTTCCCCGTCGCCGACGGCTTCGAGTCCGGCGGCCTGTCCGCCCTCCCGTGGGTCCCGGATGCCCTCCACGGCTGGGGCGTCTTCGACTCCCACAGCCATGTCGGCACCTACTCGCTCGTCTCGCGCAACGGTCGCGTCGCCGGCTCGACCGCGACGGTGAGCCTCCGCGCGAGGACCGACGCCGAGCGCGTCTGCTTCTGGTATGCCGGTGTGTCCGAGGCGGGTTCCGACTTCTTCGTCTTCGCGATCGATGGTGTCGACGTCCTCGAACGCGCGGGGAGTCACCTGGCCTGGACCGAGTTCTGCACCGACGTCGCCGCCGCCGGCGTCCACGACTTCGAGTGGCGCTACGTCAAGAACGACGCGGTCGATGTCGGGGCGGACGCCTTCTGGATCGATGACGTGCTCCTCGCGGCCGGTCGGACGGAGGAGTGCGACGACGCCAACGCGAACAACGAGGACGCCTGCCTCGACGACTGCCGCAGCGCCTTCTGCGGCGACGGCTTCGTCCGGGAGGGTACCGAGGAGTGCGAGGGCCCGGCCTCGCGCCCCTGCACCAGTTCGTGCGCGACGGTCGGCTCCGAGGACTGCACCGACTGCCGGTGGTCGGGAACGTGCGTGCCGCCGGCCGAAACGTGCAACGGCGCCGACGACGACTGCGACACGGTCTGCGACGAAGGCTTCCCCTGCTGCGCGGGGACGAGCGGCTCGTGCACGACG
>JAFGHH010000013.1 GCA_016930215.1 Deltaproteobacteria bacterium | reverse complement strand
GGCTACGGGCTGGACTACGACGAGAAGTACCGCAACCTGTCGTACATCGCCACGATGGATGACGAGCCGCCGGGCTGAGCGGGCGCGTCATGGGCGGCATCGTCGGCGAGATCGAGTTCGAGTTCACCGAGGACGGCGCGGGCCCCGGCCGGTTCGTGCCCACGGGCAAGGTCGTGGGCCAGATCCTGGCCCACGTGGCCCGGGAGGAGACGGCGGCCGCGGCGCGCCTGTACCAGGGCTGCTCGGGCGAGGTGGCCGCGGAGCTGATGCGCGAGACCGCGATCGCCTCGGCCAAGCAGCGCACGGGACTGCTCGAGATGTTCGTCCAGGCGCGCGACTTCGCCGCCGCCGCCCGCTGCGCCGAGACGATCGACGACCCCCGGCGCGCGGCGGAGCTGTTCGAGTCGGCCTACGACTTCGCGCGCGCCGCGGCACTGTACCGCAAGGCCGGCGAGCCGGCACGCGCGGCGCTGATGTACGAGAAGACGATGGACTTCGCCGCCGCCGGCGAGCTGTACCTCGAGGTCGGCGACCTGCCCCGCGCCGCCGAGAACCTCGAGCGCGGCGGCGACCCGCTCGGCGCCGCTCGCCTGCACCTCAAGACCGGCAACTGGAAACGCGCCGGCGCGATCCTCCACGCCGTGCCCAGCAACCGCGGCGAGTTCTTCGAGGCCGGCACGCTCTTGGCCGAGATCCTCTGGCGCACCGGCCACCGCGAGCTCGCGATCGCCAAGCTGCTCGAGGTGGTCCGGGCCTATCCCAACGTCCCCGGCACCGCCGAGCTGTACTACCGCCTGGGCGAGATGTTCGTCGAGACGGGGAAGCCCGAGCACGGGGTGACGGCCTTCGAGCGGGTCGAGCTGCTCCAGCCGGGGTTCAAGGACGCCCACGACCGGGCCGCCGAGGCGCGGCGGCTGTCGCACCTGCCCCCGGCCCCCGTGCCTTCCGGCGACGCCGCCGCCCCCCCCGACGTGCCGCTCGACCTCGGCTCCCCCGCCGCTCCGGCCACGACACCCGCCGGGACGCTGCAGCTCGTCGACCCCGACGCCGAAGCCCTGCGCGAGCTGCCGCTGTTCGCGGAGCTCGAGCACGAGGAGCTGCGCGAGTTGTTCCAGCTCTGCGGCCGCGTGACGGTCCCCGCCGGACGCACTGTGTTGACGCGCGGCGAGCCGGGACGCGGCCTGTTCGTGGTGCGCGAGGGCGCGGTCGAGGTGCTCGGACCGGCCGGCGCCGTGCTGGCGACCCTCGGCCCGGGCCAGCACTTCGGCGAGATGTCGCTGCTCGACGAGGCCCCCGTCTCGGCCGACGTCCGCGCCCGGACCGCCGTCGTGCTGCTCGGCATCCCCCGCGAGGAGTTCCTGCGCTTCCTGTACCTCCACGAACGGGTGGCGCGGAAGGTCTACCGGCTGTTCGCGATTGCCCTGGCCCGACGCCTGTCCGAGACCAGCGCGCGCGTCGCCGGCTGAGGAGGACCGCCATGGCCACGCTCGGCGAGATGCTCGGGCAGACCGACCTGTTCTCCGCCGTGCAACCCGCGCACTGCGAGCAGATCGCCGGGGCGATGGAGCCCCGCGCCTTCCGCCCCGGCGAGGAGATCGTCCGCGAGGGCTCCGCCGGCGACGCGATGTACCTCGTGCTCTCCGGCCGCGTCGCCGTCGTCGTCCGCTCCCGGGACCTCGGCGCCAGCTTCGAGCTGGCCCGGCTCGGCCCCGGCGACCACTTCGGCGAAATGGCGCTGCTCACCGCCGAGCCCCGCACCGCCTCGGTCGTGGCGCTCGAGGACACCCGCGCCGTCGCGCTGTCCAAGACCGTGTTCGACAAGCTGCTGGCGCAGCTTCCGCAGGTCGCCACGGCCGTCGCCCGGTCGCTGGCCGAGCGGCTCTCGCAGCTCGACCGCGAGCGCGGGGCCGGCGTCGGCGCCCGCCTGGCCGCCGCGGCGCCCGTGCCGCGTCCCAGCGAGCTGCCGGCGCGTCCCACCGCCCTGCCCGTCCCCGCGACGCGCGTGCGGCCGCAGGACGTGACGTTCCTGACCGCCGGCGACGAGCGGGACGATCGGGCGAGCGCGCTGCCGGCCCCCGACGCGGTGCAGCTCCTGGCGCAGATCGTGGCCGAGGCGCTGGCGTTCGGCGCCAGCGACGTGCACCTCGAGGCCGACCGTCAGGGGCTGGTCGTCCGCTACCGCGTGGAGGGCGCGTTGCGGCGCAGCGAGCTGCGGGCCCCGCGCGCCGCGCTGCGGCCGCTGGTCTCGCGGGTCAAGGTGCTGGCCGGTCTGGATCTGGCCGAGTCGCGCCTGCCCCAGAACGGGCGCATCGGCGTCACCGCCGGTCCGCGCGAGCTGGACCTGCGGGTGGCCACGATCCCCGCCCGGCTGGGCGAGAAGGTCGCGTTGCGGATCCTCGACGCCGCCACCGCGATCCAGCCGCTGGGGCAGCTGATCGTCGCCGACAAGATGTCCGTCGCCCTGCGCAAGTGCCTGTTCCGCCCCTACGGCGCGGTGATCCTCACCGGCCCTACCGGGTCGGGCAAGACCACCACGCTCTACTCGGCGCTCGCCGAGCGAACCTCGCAGGGGGCGCAGCTCAACGTGATGACGGCCGAGGACCCCGTCGAGTACTCGCTGCCCGGCGTGACCCAGGTGCAGATCAACTCGACCGTCGGACTGACCTACCCCGAGGTGCTGCGCGCGTTCCTGCGCCAGGACCCCGACATCCTGGTGATCGGCGAGACGCGCGACGCCGCCACCGCCCGCATCGCCCTCGAGGCGGCGCTCACCGGCCACCTCGTGCTGACCTCGATGCACACCAACGACGCGATGTCGGCCGTCGTGCGGCTGCGCGAGATGGGGATGGAGCCGTTCCTGGTGTCCAACGCGCTGCTGGCCGTGGTGGCCCAGCGCCTCGTGCGGCGGCTGTGTCCCGCCTGCCGCAGGCCCGGCACCTACCCGGCCGCCGTGCTGGAGAACCTGGCGGCCGTCGGCGCGCTGCGCCCGGGCGACGAGCCGGCGCTGTTCGACGCCGTGGGCTGCGACCAGTGCGGCGGCACCGGATTCCGCGGCCGCGTGGGCGTGTTCGAGATGCTGATGTTCGACGAGCGAGTGCGACAGGCCGTGAGCGACGACCGGCCGCTCGCCCCCCTCCGCCCGACGCTCGAGGGCAGCGGCTTCGTCTCGCTCGGCCGCTACGCCGGCTACCTGCTCAAGGCCGGCCTGACCGTCCCGGGCGAGGTCCTCCGCGCCGTGCGCGTCGAACAGCAGATTTCGGGCTAGATCCGTTTTCACGGCCCCACCGTGGCGTCGTCGCGCGCGCCGGGCACCTTGTCTTCGCGGAACCGGACCGCTAGGATCGCGCCCATGCGGAACATCGATCGGAACCTGCGCTGCCGAGCCGCACCGGCCCTCGCGGCCGCCGTCGCGTCGCTCGTCCTGGCCGCCGCTCCGGCAGCCGCCCAGTGGACGACGGTCTCCCCCGGCGTCGAGTACGCCGAATTCTCCGAATCGGGACCGAACCGGGCGTACGTGGTGCGGGTGAGCCGCACCGCCGCCGGCGTGGCGCTCGACACGATGATCGCCCAGGGAAAGCTCTCCGCGGGCCGCGAGACCGTCTCCGGCATGGTGGCGCGTCACGACGACGCCCTGACCTGGTGGGGCCGCGCGTGGGGCGGACGCTACGAGATCGTCGCCGCGATCAACGGCTCGTTCTTCGACCTCACGACCGGCGTCCCCGAGGGCGGGATGGTGGTCGGCGGCACGTACGCCAAGCGGTTTCCCCAGATGGGCGGCGGCAGCGGGATGGTCTGGAAGGTCGACGCCAGCGCGTTCCTCGGCGGCTGCGTCAGCCACCCCCGCGACCGCAACTACGTCACCTGGGCCGACGGCACGACGCAGGAGATCGACTCCATCAACGAGGCGCGCGGCGACGGCGAGCTGGTGCTCTACACGATCCACCGCGACGCCGACACCGGCACCTCCGGCGGCGGCATCGAGGTCGACGTGGCGCTGGACATGCCGCTGCTGATTCGCCCGCAGCCGTCGGCGGTCGAGGGCCGGATCGCCGCCGTGCGCGACGGCTCCGGCTCGACCCCCGTGTTGTTCGACCACGTGATCGTCTCCGCCTCGGGCGACGCCGCCGCCACCGTGCGCGCCCACGCGCGCGCCGGCGACACGGTCGGCATCACGCAGGAGCTGCGGAACTACGCCCGCTCCTGCGCCACGACGCAGCCCGGCGACTGGACCCACGCCTTCGGCGCCGTCAACGCCTGGCCGCCGATCGTCGAGAACGGCTCGATCCCCTGCCCCGACGGCGGCAGCAGCTTCTGCTCCAACGTCGCCTGGACCTCGACCTACCGCCCCCGCACCGCCACCGCGCTCAACGACTCCTACGTCTACCTCGTCGTCGTCGACGGCGACGGGATGGGCGGCACGGTCGGGATGAACTTCCGGCAGCTCGCCGAGTTCTGCGTCAACCGGCTCGCCGCCACCTGGGCCGTCAGCCACGACGGCGGCGGGTCGTCCGCGATCTGGGTCGATGGCTCGATCCGCAACCGGCCGTCCGACGGCTCCGAGCGCACCGTGGCCAACGGGCTGTTCGTGGCCCGCGTCCTGCCCGCCGACTTCTCGACGATGCTCGGCACCGACGATACCGTCGAGACCACCGCCTCCACCGAGCTGCGCCACGGGCCGGGGACGCAGTACCCGACCCGCTCCACCCTCGCCGCCGGACAGGCCGGCCTCGTCCTAGCCCATCCCGCCAACGGCGCCCTCGCCCGCGGACACCACTGGTGGTTGTGCGAGTTTTCCGGAACCCCCGGCTGGGTCGCCGAGGGTTCCCTGCGGCGCACCGGCGGGCCGGGACCCGACGCCGACGCCGACGCCGACGCGGATACGGACGCCGATGCCGATGCCGATGCGCCGTCCGACGTCCCGGCGGAGACCCCGCCCGACGTCGTGACCCCGGACGACGTCGGCCCGGGAACCGACGCCTCGACCGACGGCTGGATCTGGGTCTACCAGGACGACGGTTGCGGCTGCCGCGCGACCGGCGGGAGCGGAGCGGGCGGCCTGGCGGCCTTCCTGGCGGCCGTCGGACTGCTCGGGGCGGCCGGGGGACGCCGACGGCGGCGGGTCTGCTTTCGCTCCCCAACGTCCCGTCCCCTGGGCTAGAGTCCCGTGTGGTTCGCGGCGCGAGGAGTCCCGGAGGCTCGGGACGCCGCAACGTGCTGCATGAAGGAGGATCGATGAAGCCTTGGAAGCTCGTGCTCGTGATCGGACTGATCGTCGCGTGGACCGCCTGCAAGAAGAAGGACGAGGCCCAGGCCGGCGCGGGGAGTGGCGGAGGCGGCGGGGGAAGCGCCGTGGCCGCGTCCGCGGGTCTCGAGCTCGAGGCCCACTCGATGGAGTTCGGCTACAGCCAGTTCCACGACAGCCGCCGGATGGTGTTCAAGATCGAGGCGCAGATCCCGAAGGGCTGGAAGATGATGACCGAGGGCGAGTCGGCGAAGATGATGAACACCTTCATGCCGGCACCCAAGGAGGGCGAGACGCCCAACCTGTTCACCGGCTCGTCGGTCACGATCTCCGCCACCTGCAACGGCCAGTGCCTCAAGGACCAGCTCGTCGAGCAGCTTTCGGCGATGGGCAAGCAGCGGCTGGAGATGCAGGGCGAGGGCGCCAAGCTGCTCCAGGACGGGGAGCTGCAGCCCGGCGTGCTCGCGTTCGTGGTCGAGAAGACCACCGGCGAATCCAAGCTCTACAACGTCGGCGTGACCCACATCATCCCCGGCCAGGACTCGGCCGTGCTGTGCGAGGCGCTGCTGCAGGGCGAGCAGGCGGCGCTGTGGGAGGGGATCCGCGACGCCTGCGTCGGCCTCCGGATCACCGCCGTCGACCCGCTGGTCGGCGAGGAACGGGCCAAGCAGGAACTGGCCAACCTCGCCAACTGCCCGGCGAGCTCCTCCGTGAAGTACACGCCGAAGGAGCCGAACCCGGCGGAGGACCCGGTGTTCGAGTCGGTGCAGGCGGTGCGGGCCGAGGCGTCCCAGCCGGGCTCGGTGTCGATCTACCTGTCCGGCGTGCCGATGGCCGACCGCGACGAGTTCCGCAACAAGGAGCTGCAGCCGGGCCAGGGCGTGCTGAACCTCGGACTGTATTTCAACGGCGAGGGAGAGATCCTCAGCGGGAAGTACCCGATGGCCGGGGACGGACCGACGGCCAGCGCCGGCGTCCGGATCGCCGGCGGCACGACCCTGACCGTCAGCGGCGGCGCCGAGAGCTACGTCGAGGTCATCGCCCGCACGCCGGACAGGATCTGCGGCCGGATCAACCTCGTGGACAACTGGCGCACGATCACCGGCGAGTTCGTCGCCGACATCCTGCCCACGCGCTGAGGCGACCGACCGGTCGCAGGAGGGGACGACGATGCCTCACGACCACCGAACGGCCGGCCGGAAGCCGGTCCTGCTTGCCGCGGCCGCCCTGGTCGCCGGCTGCAACGGGGTCGGCAACGGCGCCGACTCCGCCCTCGACGCCGTCGCCGACCACGCCGCGGACGAGGCGGCCGACGCGGACGACGCGGAGACCGCGGTCGACGTGGAGGACTCCGCCGACGACGCGCACGACGCGCCGCCCGACGTGCCGCCGCGGGAGATCCAGGGGCGGCTCGAGACGGACGGCGAGCTTCCGGTGCTCTACCTGTGGGGCACGCACGAGGAGCTCGGCTACGCCGAGGGCGCCCTGCTGTGCGGCCGGATCACCCGCTTCTTCGTCGATTACATCCTCGACCACGCCGTGCTCAACTCGGGCTACGACTACGCCACGGTCAGCAGCCTCGTGCGCCTGATGCACCGGTTTCCCGAGGGGTTCCTCGCCGAGATGGAGGCGATGATCCAGGGGATGCACGACCACTGCCCCGCGGCCGACCTGTTCCTCGAAAGCGAGAACCTCGAGCCGGCCGCGGGAGGACGGCGGCAGATCACGGTCGATGACCTCAAGGTCGCACACGCCCTCCCCGACTTCCTCTGCTCGTCGCTCAGCGCCTGGGGCGAGGCCTCCGCCACCGGCAACACGATCCACGCCCGGAACCTCGACTTCTTCTTCGACGCCGGCGGCACGTTCCTCGCCGAGCACCTGATCAAGGTCTACGACTCGGAAGACGAAGGGGTGCGCTTCCTGTCGGTGGCCATCCCCGGCCTCACCGGGTGTATTTCGTGCTTCGGGGAGAACGGGGCCGGCCTGACGATCCACAACACCGACGGCCCGGAATCC
>JAFGHH010000116.1 GCA_016930215.1 Deltaproteobacteria bacterium | reverse complement strand
GGGGGGGGGGGGGGTGGGGGGGCTGGGGGTGGGGGGATAGGGCCCGGGGGAGGGAGAAGGACCCGATGCGGGGAGTCGTGGCGATTGCCGTTGCAGCCGTGCTGCTGCCGCGCGTGGGGGCGGCGAGCGAACGCACGCTGCTCGTCGGTGTGGAGGGCGCGGCGGCGGTCGAGGCGTTGGGTGCGGCGGCACCGGTACTCGGCGGGGCGCTGCGGCGCTGCCTGCTGGACGGCCGGATCTGCCTGGTGGACTTCGCGGGTGAACCGCCGCTCGGTCCGGTCGGGGCGCTGCGCGGCGTGCGGTGGGTGGAGCGGGACCGGCGGCTCGCGCCGACGCCCGACGACGGCCCGGCGCGCCGCGGCGGGACCGTCTTCCCGCGGCCGCCGGCGTGGGACTTCCCCGACGCGGCGGGCACCGCCGGGTGCCCCGACCCGTGGGAGCTGCCGCTCGTCGGCGCGATGCTGGTCTGGGATCGGGTGGACGGGATCGGTGCACCGGTCGTGGCGGTCGCCGACGGCGGCTTCCGCGGCACTCACCTGGACCTCGTCGCGCCCCTCGCCGCGCAGTGGGACTACGGCGACGGCGACGCGACGGCCGAGGTCGAGTACGACGTCGGCGTGCCGCAGCACGGGACCTTCATCGCCGGACTGGTCGCCGCCGACGCCGGCAACGGGATAGGCCGTGCGGGGCTTGCGCCTCGCGGCCGGCTGTTCCTCCAGAAGATCGCCGACTCGTCCGGGGCGTTCTACCTTTCGTACGCCGTCGAGGCGATGGACGACCTTGCTTCGCATCCGGAGGTGCGGGTCCTGTCGTATTCGCTGACCGCGAGCCACTCCACCGCGATGGAGGAGGCCGTGGCGGCGCTCGGGGCACGCGGGGTGCTGGTGGTGACCGCGGCCGGCAACTGCGCCGCCGGGCCGTCGTGTTGGGACGGGAACAACGACCTGTACCCGGTCTACCCGGGCAACTTCTCCGGCGACCACATCGTCGTCGTCGCGGGGACCGACCGTGCCGACCGCTGGAACGCGTGGAGCCACTACGGCCGGACGAGCGTCGATCTGGCGGCGCCGGGTGTCGACCTGTGCAGCCTCGGCATCGAATCCGACACCGACACCTCCATCGCCAGCGGCACCAGCTACGCCACGCCGCTCGTGGCGGCCGCCGCGGCGCTGGTCTGGGAGGCGCATCCGATGCTGACGGCCGTCGAGATCGGCCGGGTCCTGCGCGCCTCGGCCCACCGGCTGGTCGAGCTGGAGACCCGCGTCCGCTCGGGCGGCCGGCTGGACGTCGCTGCCGCGGTGGCGACGGGAGTGCCGCGGCTGACGGCTCCCGCCGAGGTCGTCGTCGACCGCGAGGCCGTTCTGCCGTTGGAGTTGGAGAACGTCGGCGCGGCGGGGACGGCGACGCTGGTGCTCTACCACGGCTCGGAGGTCGAGCTGTTCGTGGACTCCGGGGAGACCGGCTGGACGGCCGTGCCGTTCGGCGCTGCGGACGAGCTGGACCTGCCGGACGCGGGCCGCGTGGCGGCGCGGGGCACCGGGACGCTGCTGGGCGGCCCGCTGGGGGAGCACGAGCGGCGGACCCTGCCGGTGCGGTCGGTTGGTCGCGCGGTCGGGACGACCGTCGCCTCCGTCCGCCTGACGCTGGCGTCGGCGGGGGCGGACTACCTCAACGCGCCGTTCAACGAGGGGACGACGGACGCCACCGGGTACCTGGCCTGCGGGTTCTCGTTCCGGGTCACGGCGGCGGCGACGGTCGACCCGGAGGTCGGTCCCGACGCGGGCGACGACGGCGGGACGGTCGACGACGGCGGAACGTTCGAGGACGGCGGGGCCGATGTCGACGCCGACTTCGCCGACGACGCGCGGGAAATCGACGCGCCCGGAGCGGACGCGGTCGATGACGGCGCGCCGGACGCTTCATCGGGCGGGAAGGACGGTTGCGGGTGCCGCGTCGGCGGCGGCAGGACGGACCCGGGCGCGTGGCTTGCGGCGGTCCTCGGGGTCGCGGTCGGCGCTCCACGCCGGAACTACCGCGCGAACAGCTCGTCGCGTCGGGCGAGGATCTGGGCGCAGGTCGTCGACGGGTCGATGCGCGTCGTGCGGAAGTAGCTCGAGCTCGCGTCGTCGTCGGCGCGGCCGACCGGCAGGTTCGTCAGGAGCGGGCTGGTGGCCTCGAGCACCGAGCGGTCCTCGCCCCACTGGATCGTGCCGTCGATCCGGTTGCCGCCGCTGGCGACGCCGCGCATCGTGAGCCAGCTCCGGACGACCATGTAGATCGCGCCGTTCATCGCTCCCGTGAGGGACAGCGTCACCCCGGGGTGCCCGTCGTCCTCCGCGTCGACCACGCGCTCGTCGGCCGGATCGGTGGGCAGCGCGTCGTTCGCCGGGTCGGCGAGGTTCGCGCCGAACACCATGTGGTGCCGCGCCTGGAAGAACTTCAGCTCGCCCCCCTCCTCGCGCAGCGTCGCGCGGGCGCGCAGGCCGCCCTGGCGGTGGACGGCCGACAGCGGGAACTCGGTGTGCAGCAGCGAGGTGCCGGTGTCGTGCGTCAGCTCGCAGGCCTCGGCGGCGATTCGGAGCGCTCGGCCGTCGGCGGTCATCGTCATCCGCAGGACCCAGGTGTTGGAGACCTTCATCTCGCCGAGCAGCGGGAAGTTGACCCGCAGGGTCTGCACGCGGAGCTGGGCCCACGTGCCGGCGTAGTCGGCGGCCGAGACGTCGTTCGAGCCGCCGCCGGCGGTGTCGTCCGTCGCGGCGGCGGCCGAGGCGAGCAGCGCGAGTCCGGCGGCAGACAGCGCGAGCGCGAGGTGTCGCATCGAAGACTCCTTCCAGCGCCCCGCCGGGGCCGCCAACCCGGAGGATAGCGCGGATCGGGCCCTCGCGACAGGGTTCCGCGGACCGTGCCGGCGTCAGCGGGCTCGCGCCCGCGGCCGTTCCGCCGTGGCGGCGCGCGGGGAGACCGCATGCAGCTCGAGCTCCGGATTCTCGCGCGCGAAGTAGTCCACCAGCCAGGCGCTCTCGAACAGCAGCACGGGTCGCTGCAGGTCGTCCTGGAACAGCTGGATGTCGGGTCCGAGGTACAGCCCGGCGAGCTGCTCCGGGGTCGTGGCGGGGCCGAGCCACCGGGCGTTCGTGAAGGACGCCGGCTCGAGCAGCGGCTGGGCTCCGTATTCGTGCTCCAGGCGGTGCACCACGACGTCGAACTGCAGCCGTCCCACGGCGCCCAGCAGGACGGAGGATGCGCCGCCGCGGCGCGAGGTGAAGCACTGGATCACCCCCTCCTCGGCGAGCTGCGTCAGGCCGGCCTGCAGCTGCTTCTGTCGCTCCGCGCCCCGGTTGCGGAGGTAGGCGAACACCTCCGGGGGGAAGCGGGGAATCTCGTCGTAGCGGATGGCGGGGTTCGTGGTCAGCGTGTCGCCGATGCGGAAGGCCCGGTGTGCCACGAGGCCGACGATGTCGCCCGGGTAGGCGCAGTCCACCGACTCCCGCTGCTGGCCGAACAGCTTCTGCGGGTAGGACAGTCGGACCGGCCGGCCGGAGAGCGGATCGTCCACCACCATGTCCTTGCGGAACACCCCCGAGCAGACGCGCAGGAAGCTCAGGCGGTCCCGGTGCCGCGGGTCCATGTTGGCCTGGACCTTGAAGACCAGCCCGGAGAAGTCGTCGCCGTCCGGCGGTACGAGCGTGTCGCCCGAGCGGCGCGGCTGCGGTCGGGCCCCGTGCTCGACGAAGTACTCCAGCAGCGGCTGGACCCCGAAGCTGGTCAGCGCGCTGCCGAACAGGACCGGGGTGAGCGAGCCGTTCGCGACGCGCGCCTCGTCGAACGGCTCGCCGGCCGCTTCCAGCATCTCCACCTCCTCCAGCCAGGCGTCGTAGCGCCCGCCGGGGAGCAGCCGCCGGATCTCGGGGTCGTGGACCCCGCTGGTCCGCTCGGGGGCGCGGTGCGCCCCGTGGGCCGTGCGCTCGTAGAGGTGCAGGTTCCGGAACCGCCGGTCGTAGACTCCCCGGAAGTCCTCGCCGCTGCCCAGCGGCCAGGTCACCGGAGCCGCCCCGATCCCGAGCACCTCCTCCAGCTCGCCCAGCAGGGCCAGCGGGTCCCGCGCCGGGCGGTCGAGCTTGTTGACGAAGGTGAAGATCGGGATGCTCCGCAGTCGGCAGATCTCGAACAGCTTCCGCGTCCGCTCCTCGATGCCCTTGGCGCCGTCGATCACCATCACGGCGCTGTCGACGGCCGCCAGGACGCGGTAGGTGTCCTCGCTGAAGTCGCGGTGCCCGGGGGTATCCAGCAGGTTGATCACGCAGCCGCCGTACTCGAATTGCAGCACCGTGGACGAGATGGAGATGCCGCGCTCCTGCTCCAGTTCCATCCAGTCCGAGGTGGTGCTGCGCTGGTCGCGGCGGGCGCGCACCGAGCCGGCGAGATGGATCGCCCCGCCGTACAGCAGCAGCTTCTCGGTCAGCGTCGTCTTGCCGGCGTCGGGGTGCGAGATGATCGCGAACGTCCGTCGCCGTTCGATTTCCGTCCGGAGCTGACCCGACGCCATGGGACGGCACGCCTAGCATGTCGGTCCGGCGCCGGGCAAGTGCGGGACGCGCGGCGGCGTTGACAACGCCGCGCGGACCTTCGAAGCTTGCCCCGCGGGAGTGACCCGGAGGATGACGCTCGAGATCGCAGGCTGGACCGCAGCCTTCGTCGCCGGCTTGGCGCTGGGGGCGGCGCCGTGGGTCGTGCGGCGGCTGCAGCGTCGCGGGGGCGCGGCGGCCGCGGGGGACGCTCCGTGCGTCCGCCGGTGGCCGCTGGTGGTCGTCACGGCCGTCGTGACCCTGCTGCTGGCGGGGACGGGGGCGTACTTCGCGCTGCGCGTGCTGTTGCGGCCCGAGCCGGTGCGATCCGCCTCCCACGCCGGGGCGCTCGAGGCCTTCCGCGGAAGCGGGTGCGCGACTCCGGCCGCCGCCGCCGGCGGAGAGGCCGCGCCCGCGATGGGGGAGACGTTCGGCCCGCCGGCGCCCGGTGTGTACACCTACCGTGCCGCCGGCCGGTTCGACCTGTCGGCACCGGTGTTCGGCACCGACCATCGGAAGCTGGAGGGCAGCGTGCCGGCGACGGTGCTGATCGACGGCGCGCGCTGGAGCTGGGCCGTGCAGGTCTTCGAGAAGCGGGTGGAGACCACCGAGTTCCTGGTGGGTCCCGGCCGGCAACTCGCGGCGCCGCGGTTCGTGACCGACGACGTCCACTTCCGGATCGGCGTCCGGTCGACGATGGTCTGCGAGCCGGGGGTGATGCTGCCGGCGGACGCCGCGCTCGGCGCGAGTTGGGATCGGCCGTGCATCTCCCACACCGACGCCTTGATGGGGACGACCCACGAGATGCCGACCACCGCCACGCTCGTCGGGCTGGAGCTGGTGCCGGTCGGCGACGAACGGGTGCCGGCCTACCGCGTGCGGGAGGAGACGAAGGTCGGCGGCGGCGACCAGGCCGGCCGGATCACGAGGGAGACGTGGTTCGCGGCGGACGACGGGCTGCCGTTGCGGGTGGTGCACGACAGCCGCACCGGCGGCATGGCCGACAACCTCGAGGAGTACACGTTCGAGCTGGTTTCGCGGACGCCGCAGCGCTGACGGCGTGCTCCCGGCCGGTCGCGGACGGCGGTCAGTCCGTCGGCTCGACGTCCAGGTACTGCAGGAAGGTGTAGCTCCACTCGCCGGTCGTGGCCGAGCGGCCGCCGATCTCGACCGACAGCGAGCCGTCGCGCAGGTCGACGGTCGCGGTGCGGGTGAAGGTCCGCGCCGCATCGGTCGTCGGCTCGTCGTCGATCACCGCCTGGCCCTCGAGCCGCACGTGGTGCGGGTCGCCTGGGTAGGCGCGGCCCGGCCGCCCGGCTCCGACCGTGACCTGGTAGCGGCCGTTGGCCAGCGCGAACTCGAACAGGTTGTCGCGGCCGTAGTCGTCGTAGACGTAGCTGCGCTGTCGCTCGTCGTAGCCCGCGGCGTCGTCGTAGCCGTAGAGCGCGATTCCCGGGTCGTCGACGAACTCGCCGTACCAGCCGTAGCCGAGCTCGGCATCGTAGGCGCCCCAGCCCACCTTGAGGCACGTGTGCCCGTCGACCACCAGCGGGTCCGTGTTCGGCGGGCCCGCGGGATCCTGGAAGTTGACGTAGTAGGCGCCCCGCGGCCGGACGTCGGAGGTGGTCTCCAGTACCGGCAGCGTGTCGCGTGAGCCCTCGATGAACCGGCCCAGCTCGTGCCGCAGCGACTGCAGTGCGTCCGGGTCGCGCGTCCAGTTCGTCAGGCTGGAGGCGGCCGAATCGACGGCGGGGTCGACGGTCTCGGCGGTGAACGGGCGGGGGTGGCTGCCGCCGTTGGCCAGCCACAGGTACTCGTAGTCCTCGAACCCCTCGCGCAGCCACTCGGCGCGCAGCGTCGGGTTCGGCCCGTCGAAGAACCGGCCGGCGTCGTAGTAGGCCCAGCCGACGGCGCGGTAGTGCCACGAGACCCACGGGATGATCCGGGCGTGCAGCCCCGGCGACTCGGCGCTCGTGGGGTTGAAATACGGGTCGGGGTCGTGGTCCAGCGAGTAGAGCCAGACCCGTTCGCCGTGGTCGCGCTGGCGGCGCCAGGCGTAGTCCGGCTCGTACGAGCGGAGGTGCGCGATCCAGATGTCGTAGCCGCACCCGCCCTCGGCGTGCTCGGCGATCTCCGGCTTGGGCTCCTCGCTGATCGCGATCCGCAAGCCCGGGGCCGCGGCGCGCGTCAGCCGGCACAGGTGGGCGGCCAGCCGGTGGTCCTCGTCGTCCTGCGGCTCGTTCTGCACGTAGTAGTAGACCTTGTCGCGCATGCCGTGCGTTCCCAGATACCCGTCCAGCGCGCCGAGGAACTCGGACCACTCGGTGTTGTAGGCGTCGCTGCCGAAGTGGTCGCCGCGGTCGATGCCGCAGAACGACGACGGCCGGGGCGTCGAGTTATCGACGAACTGGAAGGCGAGCGCGCTGGGGAAGCCGACGCCGTTCCACCCCTCGCCGAGGACGTAGCGCCGCGCCAGCCAGTGGATCGCGTACGGGTCGCCCTCGTCCGGCTCGTCGTAGAACGCGCTGCAACGCGTCGGCGACGCGTCGCCGTCCCAGGTGATGCGCCAGGTGAAGCCGCTGGGCCAGGTGACCCCGGTCGGCGTCAGCCGGTGCTCGAACAGCATCGTCTTGGCGTCCTCGACGGTGCCCCCGTCGGGCGCCAGGTCGCCGACGCCGAGGTACAGCAGGCTGTCGAAGTGGATCTCGTCGGGCAGGGCGAAGTCGAACACGTACAGCGTCACCGGTACCGATACCTCGGCGCCCCCGGACGGCGTGAGGCGCAGCGTCGTGCGCTGCTCACCGGCGGGCGCATCACGCGGGACGTAGACGGTCAGCCGGATCGCGGTGCCGCGGTCGCCGGCCAGCGACACCGTCCCGCCCGCTGCCAGCGGGTCCAGCGGCTCGACCCAGTCGCCCTGGTAGCGGCCCACGGCCAGCGACAGACGCTGGTCGGGGCCGAGCCCGGGAAACGGGTCGAGCTCGACGCGGACGGTGCCGGAGGCCGGTCCCAGCACGAGTTGCACCGGCTCGAACTCGTGGCGCGCGGCCGACAGGTGCAGCCCCGACCGGCGCGTTTCCGGGGGTCGGTCGCCGGCGCCCAGCCGGCGGGTGTTGGAGGTGGTCCACAACGGCAGGCCGGCCGGGGACTCCTCGAGCGTGTACGTGAAGTCGGTGGGCCGGAGCGGCTCGATCGGCGGGCCGTCGCCGCCGTCGCCGGAGCAGTCACATCCCGCGACGAACAGCAACAGTAGGGGGGCGAGGCGGCGGTACGCGGTCGGGTCCAGGGAGTGCGGCATGGGGACAGGGTAGCGGGAAAGCCGAGAAAGTCGAGGGAGTCGAGGGGTCGAGCGTAGGGGAGGGTGAGCCCGAGCGGAGCGGGGCGAGTCCTCCCGCTCCGGGATCATCGAAGCACGGTGGAGTCGGGTGGAACCGAGCAAGACGACCGCGACGGCGACTCAGGGGAGGCCCGAGACGTTGAGGACATAGGCGCCTTGGGCGCCGTCGTAACCGTCGATCACCACGAAGCTCAGCCCCTGGGGCAGCGTCGCGGTGATGCGCGAGGCACCGGCGGTGGTGGCGCCGCAGGTGAAGTTGTTGTTGCAGGCGGGCTCGGGGTTGTCGTCCCAGCAGCTTCCGGTGCGGTAGTACAGGACGGTGTTGTACCGGGTCGCGGAGTTGCAGGTGTGGGAGGTGATCGAGGTCGAGCGGCAGAGGGCGAAGTAGTAGGCGTCCTCGTCGGCTCGGGCGCCGCCGCAGCTGCCGCGCAGGCTGTTGCCGTGCCCGGAGGTGTTGCCGGAGCGGTCGCCGTCGGATGTGATCCGCGGCACGGTGCATGAGCTGAGCTGGAACAGCAGGTCGAACGGGCCGAAGTGCGAATCGTCGTGGCCGTCCAGGAGGACGTAGTAGGTGCCGGCGTCGAGGGTCAGCACGAGCTGCGAGCGGTCGCCGCCGCAGGCGTCGTCGTTGCAGGCGCCGGGGACGGGGGTGCCGGGGCAGGCGCCGGAGCGCACCTCGAGCACGGTGCTCCAGGAGTTGCCGTCGACGGTGTCGAGGTACACGATGCGGCGGCCGGAGAGGGTGAACGTGTACCACAGATCGCGGCCGCTGCCGCCGGAGCAGGGGGTCGCGGTGTGGCTGGCGGCGGTGGTGTCCCCGTGGATCGTGCCGGTGGCGATCGGCGTGGCGAAAACGCAGGTGTTGTTCGGCGGGGCCACGATGCCGCAATCCTCGTCGACCGTGCCGTCGCAGTCGTCGTCGCAGGCGGTCTCGCCGACGGGCTGGCAGACCTCCGCGGGGGCGCAGCAGGCTCCCCAGGTGCAACCCTCGGCGCAGGCCTGGGTGCCGGCGACGCCGCAGTCGTTGGTGCAGGGCCGGGTCGCGCCCGGGCTGCACTCGAACCCCTCGTCGGTGAGTCCGTTGCAGTTGTCGTCGATGCCGTTGCACAGCGTCTCGCCGGGGTCGGTGCACAGGTCGACCGCCGGGTGGTCGTGGGGAATGTCGCAGTACAGGGTGAAGCCCTCGTCGATCAGGGCGTCGCAGTCGTCGTCCACCCCGTTGCAGACCTCGGCGGGCGGGGTGCAGGCGGCCGGCTCGGGGGGGAGGCAGGCGTCGGTGCACGTGCCGGCGCCTACCGAGCCGCAGGTCGTCGTGCACGACGTCGTCTCGCCGGCCCGGCAGGCGAAGCCGTTGTCGGCGGCGCCGTCGCAGTCGTCGTCCCGGCCATTGCAGAGCTCGACGGGGGGGGTGCAGGTCGCGGACCAGACGCAGGCGACGCAGTCCTGGCTCCCGGTGGAGCCGCAGGTCGTGGTGCAGTCCCGGGCGTCCCCGTCGCACTCCTCTTCGCCGTCCCACAGGTAGCCGTCGCCGCAGGTCGCGGCGACGCAGGTGTTGAGACAGGCGTCGGTGTTGTCCGGGTTGCCGTCGTCGCACTCCTCGTCGCCGTTCACGATGCCGTCGCCGCAGTCCCGCGGCCGGCAGTCGTTGCGGCACTCGTCGTCATCGATCGAGTTGCCGTCGTCGCATGCCTCGCCGATGTCCACGACGCCGTCCCCGCAGCGGGGGCGGGCACAGTCGGTCCGGCAGGCGTTCGGGACGCTGTCGCTGTTCGCCCCGCCGTCGTCGCAGGCCTCGAACGCCGCGCGGAGGAAGCCGTCGCCGCAGAAGGCGAAGCGGCAGGTCGTCGGGCAGTCGTCGGAGTCGTCGGGGTTGCCGTCGTCGCACTCCTCGCCGGCTTCGACCCGGCCGTTGCCGCAGGTCGGCGACGTGTCGGGCACGTCGCCGCCGTCGTCGGAGGGTCCGAGGTCGTCGGTCCCGTCGTCCGGGGGCACGAAGTCCCCGTCGGCGACCTCGGGATCCCCGCCGCCGTCGCCCCCCGGGCCCACGCCGGAGGTTTGCAGGCCGCAGGCGGCGACCAGGGCGACGAGCAGTACCACGGCGGCCGGGCGAACCAGGGAACCTCGGGCTTCGTGCATCGCACCCTCCGGGGCCGGCGTCGGTTCGGACGCTGCCGATCCGAAGGATACCAGATGGCCGGCGAACCACCAACGGCTCGGGCCTTCGGCTCGGGATTTCGCTGTGCTGCACTCGATTCCGCGGGAGGACTCGCCCTCGCTCCGCTCGGCGCCCGGCCCGACTCCCCGACTCCTTGACCCCCGGACCGACCCGCCGTAGGCTGTGCGCGACGCAGGGAGTACTCGCGCCGTGGCGACGCAGGATCGGACGGGACAGACCATCGACTCCAAGTACCGTCTCACCCGGATGCTGGGCGAGGGCGGGATGGGGGCGGTGTACGAGGCCCATCACACGATCATCAACCGGCGCTGTGCGGTGAAGTTCCTGCATCCGGAGATCGCGGCGAACGCCGAGGCGGTGGCGCGGTTCGTGCGCGAGGCGCAGGCCGCGGCCTCGATCCGGCACAAGGGGATCGTCGAGGTCTACGACGTCGGCAAGGCCGAGGACGGCGCTCCGTACCTTGTGATGGAGTACCTGGAGGGCGAGAGCCTCGGGGCCCACCTCACGCAGACACCGCGGCTGCCGGTCAAGGATGCGATCGGCATCATCGTCCAGGCGCTGTCGGCGCTGGCGCCCGCGCACCGGCGCGGCATCGTGCACCGCGACATCAAGCCGGACAACCTGTACATCGTCCTGGACGAGGACGGCAAGCCGACGGTCAAGCTGCTCGACTTCGGCATCTCGAAGATGAGCACCACGGCCGCGAATCCGGTGGACCGGATGACCCGCACCGGCACCGTCCTGGGTACCCCGTACTACATGGCGCCGGAGCAGGCGGCCGGCAAGAGCGACATCGACGCGCGCGCCGACCTGTACTCGATGGGGGTGATCCTCTACGAGGCGCTGACGGGGCGGGTGCCGTTCGAGGGGGACAACTACAACCAGTTGATCCTGAAGATCTTCACCGAGACGCCGCCGCGGCCGCGGGAGCTGAACCCGGAGATTCCGGAGGGGGTCGAGGCGGTGGTCCTGAAGTCGATGGCGCGGGACAAGGAGGAGCGCTACGCGGACGCGGAGGCGATGATTCGTGCCCTGGTCTCGCTGCTCGACGACGCCGGGAAGACGCACTTCAACCTGCCGCTGCGCACCACCGCGGCGGTGCAGCGGCTGTCGCGCACGCCGATCGGCATGGCCGCCGCCGCCCACCCGCCCACCACGCCGCTGGCGCAGCTCGCCATGCCGACTGCGACCGACACGCTCGGCCCGGCGCCCGGCACCTCGCGCAAGGGGCTGGCGATCGGGCTCGTGGTCGGCCTGGTGGTCGCCGCTGCCGCCGTCGTGCTGTTCCTGGTTTTCGGTCGCGGCGGGGGCGATTCGACGTCCGCGTCGTCGCCCGAGACGCCGATGGCCGCCGCCGACGCGGGGCTCTCCTCCTCGCCGTTCGAGCCGGCCCGGGAGCCGGTGTCCGATGCGACCGCCTCCGCGCCGGACACGGCGGTGGTGGCGGTCGCCGACACCGCACCGGAGGAGCCGCCGGCGCTGCCGGAGAACCTGCCGACGTTGCAGGCGCCCACCGCGACCACCCGTTTCGTGCGCATCTCGTTTTCCGAGCCGCTGCCCGAAGGTACCCGTATCGTATGGGATGAGAAGGACGTGCCGCTGTCCCTGGTCCCCATTCCCGCCGAATTCTACGAGGGGATGAAGCCGCTCGAGGTCCGCGCGCCGGGCTTCAAGCCGATCAGCACCTGGGTCCAGCCGAACCAGGACCTGGTCATCACGCTGGAGCGCCAGGCGACGTCGACGCGGCCGACCACGCCGACGGGTCGGACGGACGCCGGCGCGGCGCCGCGGCCGGACGCGGGCGGTGGGACGACGGTGATCATCACGCCGCCTCCGCCTCCTCCGCCTCCGGACGCCGGGACGACGCGGCGGGATGACGGCGGGATTCGCACCAACTTCCCGGGGCGGCGGGACGCGGGCGGCGCGAGTGCGCCGCAGGATGCCGCGAGCCGCACGGAGATCCGGACGAGTTTCCCCGGACGGTAGGCGACGCGGCGACGCGTCGTGGACGGGTCGAGCAGGAGGGAGGATGACGATGGCGGGACGCCGATTCGGATTGGGAATCACGCTCGGGACGGCCGTGGCCGTGCTGCTGGCCGCGTCGCCGGCTCGGGGCCAGGAGCCGACCGACGAGCAGATGGAGACCGCGCGGGTGCACTTCGAGCGCGGCGTCGAGCTGGTCGGGGAGGAGAAGTGGGAGGAAGCGCTGCCGGAGTTCACCGCTTCGGTGGAGGCGATGCCCACGGCTCCCGGGCTGCTCAACGTCGGCCTGTGCCAGCGGCGACTCGGCCGGAACCTCGACGCCCAGCACACCTTCGAGCGATTCATGTCGGAGTTCGGCTCGACGGCCGACGACGTCGACCGCCGCGACGCCCAGACGCAGCTCGACGAGCTGCGCGGGGTCCTCGGGCGGCTCGCCGTGACGGTGGACGAGCCCGGAGCGGAGCTGCGGGTCGACGACCGGGCCGCGGGCGTCGCACCGCTGGCGGGGCCGGTGTTCGTCGAGCCGGGCGAGCACACGGTGGTGGCACGCCTGGAAGGTCGCGACCCCGTTTCGCGGACCGTGACCGTGACGGCGGGGCAGGAAGCCGCCGTGGCGCTCGAGCTGGCCGCGGGGACGGTCGCGGTCGTTCCGCCGCCCGACCTGCCGCCGGACGACGGGGGCGGCGCGGCGGACGACGGCGGGGTCGCCCCGGTCTGGTTCTGGACCGCGGTCGGGATCACCGGCGCCGCGGCGATCGCCTGGGGCATCACGGGAGGCCTCGCGCTGAAGGCGGATTCGGACTACTCGGCCGACCCGAACCGCACGGAGGCGATGCGCGACGACGGCCAGGCCCTGGCGCTCGGAGCCGACATCTGCGGGGCGCTGACAGGCGCCGCGGCGGCGGCCACGCTGGTCCTGGCGTTCTTCGTGGACTGGGACGACGAGGCTCCCGATTCCGGCGCCGCCGTGACCGGGTTCACCGCCGGCCCCGTGGCCGACGGCCTGGGGCTCGGCGTCGTCGGTCGGTTCTAGGTCGGCCGCGTCCCGTCGCACCGGCGGCGTTTCCCCCTGGTGGGGGGGCAGGAGGACCAGCGATGCATCGGAACAGGCGGATCGGTTTCGTGGTGGTCGTGGTCGCCGCGGTCGGGACTGCGGGCTGCAGCCTGGCGTTGTTCGACGAGCCGCCGGGAGGGGATGCGGGGGACACCGCCGACGACGACGGCGCCGACGTGGATGTCGGAGACACCGATGGCGCGGACGGCGACGCGGACGCGGATGCGGACGTGGACGCGGACGCGGACGTGTCGCCGACGTGCGGCAACGGCACCGTCGAGGGCGAGGAGGAATGCGACGACGGCAACCACACCGACGGCGACGGATGCGACGGCGACTGCAGCTGGACGTGCTCGGCGGACGAGCACTGCCGGGACGACGAGGACTGCAACGGGGAGGAGATCTGCCAGCTGGCCACGCACACCTGCGCCGCGGGTACCCCGGAGCCGGACGGCACGGAATGCGAGCTGCTCGAAGGCGGAACGGGTACATGCCGCGGCGGGCTGTGCGCGTCCGAGGACTGCGGAGACGGCGAGGTGCAGGAGCCCGAGGAGTGCGACGACGGCAACGACGACAACACGGACGGGTGCCTCACCAACTGCCTGGAGGCGTACTGCGGCGACGGGAATGTGTGGGCCAGCGAGGAGGAGTGCGACGACGGGAACGACGTCGACACCGACGACTGCCCCACGACCTGCGAAGAGGCGTACTGCGGCGACGGGTACGTGTGGGCCGGCGAGGAGGAGTGCGACGACGGGAACGACGTGAACGACGACGGCTGCGACGACGACTGCAGCTGGTCGTGCTCGGAGGACGTGCATTGCGACGACGGCGAGCCGTGCAACGGCGCGGAGTCGTGCGCGTTGGCGACCCACACCTGCCGGGACGGGACGGAGCCGGGCGACGGGACCCCGTGCGCGACGACGCTCGTGCCGGTCGGCATCTGCCGCGGCGGTTCCTGCGCCTCGGCCTCCTGCGGCGACGGCCTCGTGACCGAGCCGGAGGAGTGCGACGACACGAACCTGGACAACACCGACGCGTGCCTCAACAACTGCCGCAACGCGTCCTGCGGCGACGGCTTCGTCTGGGACGACCACGAGGCGTGCGACGGCGACCCGGACCGCTCCTGCGCCACGGGCTGCGGCTCCACCGGCGTACAGAGCTGCGTCGGCTGCGTCTGGGAGGCCTGCCGGCCGCCGGCCGAGATCTGCAACGGGCTGGACGACGATTGCGAGGCCGGCGTGGACAACGGGTTCGACATCGGCGCGCCGTGCGACGGGCCGGACGGCGACCTGTGCGCGGACGGCAGGCGCGCCTGCGACGGTCCGACCGCGACGCGCTGCGAGGACCCGGGCCCCGACCTGCTCGAGATCTGCGACAACTCCGACAACGACTGTGATGGCGTGACGGACGAAGGCAACCCCGGTGGCGGCGCCGCCTGCTACGACGGCCCGGGGGACACGCGCGGTCGCGGGGAATGCCGCGACGGCACGCTGACCTGCGTCGCCGGCGGCATGCTGTCCTGCGTCGGCTCCGTGCTGCCGCAGGCGGAGGTCTGCAACGGGTTGGACGACGATTGCGACGACGACACCGACGACGGCTTCAACGTCGGCGCGGCCTGCGACGGCCCCGACGGCGACCTGTGCCCCGACGGCCGCCGCGTCTGCAATGGTCCGAGCGCCACGCGCTGCGAAGACCCGGGCCCCGACCTGGTCGAGATCTGCAACACGCTCGATGACGACTGCGACACGCGAATCGACGAGGGCCTGTGCTGCAGGGTCGACGGGGGGCTGACGACGCAGTCGCTGTACGGCATCTTCGGCTCCGCGGCCGACAACATCTGGGCGGTCGGAGCCGGCGGACAGATCCTGCACACCGGAGGACCCGGCGGAGCGTGGCTGGTCGCGCGAGCCTACGACCCGTCGCTATTCCACCTGCAGGACGTCTGGTGCTCCTCGGGCGGCGGGATGTGGGCCGTCGGAGACGAACACACGATTCTGGTCCACGGCGGGACCTACGTCTTCAACCCGATCAGTGTCGACGCCGGCACGCCGTTCTTCCGGGCCGTGTTCGGTGCGGCCGGAACGACGTTCCCGCTTGCCGCCGCGGGCGTCGCGACCGGCGGAGCGTGGTATTCGGCGAGGACGGTCTCGCCCTGGACGGCGGAGACCCTGCCCGCCGGCACGACCGCGTTGAACGACCTGTGGGGCACCGGCAGCATGGATCTCTGGGCCGCCGCCGACGACGGCCGGCTCGTGCATCGGGGGCCGGGCGGGGTGTATGCGAACCACTTCCTTCCGGCCGGTGCGACCAACGACGTGCTGGCGCTGTGGGGCTCGGGCAGCTCGAACATCTGGGCCGTCGGCTGGGGCGGCGGGATCTGGCATTGGGATGGAACGTCGTGGACCGCCGTGGCCAGCCCGACGACGTCCAACATCACCGACGTGTGGGGCTCTTCCCCCTTGGACGTGTGGGCCGTTCCCGCCATGACCGGCCGCCTGATCCACTACGACGGAACAGCATGGAACCTTGTCTCGACCGGGATCGGTGAACAGATCATGGCAATCTGGGTGCTGGACCGGAACAACCTGTGGCTCGCCGGCCGCAACGGCGGCATCTACCGCTATCGGCCCTGAGAAGAACCGCCGCCCGGGAGGAGACGCGAGAGGGATGACGCATCCGCTGGCCGGGAAACGACCCGACCCCGCGACGCTCGTGACGCGGGAGCGGATGGAGCGGGCGTACCTGCATCCCGAGGGCGAGCTGCGGCCGATCAAGAACGGGACCTCGGGACACCGCGGGCCCACCGGCGTCGGCTTCTCCGAGCGGCACGTGGCGGCGATGACGCAGGCGCTGTGCGACATCCGCCGGGAACGCGGGACCTGGGGCCCGGCCGCCTCCGACGACCCGGCGACCAACCTGTGCCACGGCCTCCCCGGCCCGATCGTGCTCGGCAAGGACGTGCGCTTCACCTCCGACCTGGCCCAGCGCACCGCCGTCGAGGTGTTTGCGGGGAACGGCCTGCCGGTGCTGATCCACCGGGGCGGCCGGGCGACGCCGACGCCGGTGGTCTCGCACGCGATCGTGATCGGCAACGAGTGGGGGGGGAACGTCGAGGGGGCGATCGTCACCGCCTCGCACAACCCCCCCGACGACGCCGGCTACAAGAGCAACGGGATGGACGGCGGGCCGAACACGCGCACGAAGCCGATCGACGAGCGGGCGAACGCGCTGCTCGGCGACCCGTCGGCCATCCGGCGGATGGACTACGACCGCGCCGTGCGCGAGGGACTCGTGATCGAGGTCGACCTGGTGCTGCCGTACGTGCAGGACCTCGTCGCGGTGATCGACTTCGACGTGCTGCGCGGCCACCGCTTCGCCGCCTCGCCGCTCGGCGGTTCCGCGTGCGGCTACTACGAGGCGATCGCGGGGCACCACGACCTCGAGATCGAGGTGGTCGTGGGCGAGCCCGACCCGGCGTCGGCGAACCGGACCTACGACTGGGACGGCAAGCTGCGCGGCGACCCGTCGTCGCCCTGGGCGATGCAGGCCGTCGCCGGCCACCGCGAGCGGCTCGGCGTTCCGCTGCTCGGCGCCAACGACAACGACGCCGACCGCTTCGGCGCCGAGGACTCGACCGGCGTGCTCAATCCCAACCACGTGCTGTGCGTGCTGTTCGACTACCTGTGCACGCACCGCTCGTTCGACGCCGCGAAGGGGGT
>JAFGHH010000115.1 GCA_016930215.1 Deltaproteobacteria bacterium | reverse complement strand
TGTTCACCTCGTGGTGGGCCCCTACCGTGCGGATCCGCTGGCAGATCACCGAGGAGCTGCTGCTCGGACGGCTGGCCTACGAGCGGATCGAGAACGGCGACGGCACGGGCATGGGCGGGCCCACCGAGGACGGTCAGATCGTCGTGGCCTACGCCATCGAGAGCCACTTCGACATCGTGCGCAGCTACAACCCGACGACCGGCGAGCAGATCAACGTGCTGGAGGAGAACAGCATCGACCGGCCGTGGAACGAGCGGCAGTACATGCGGGTCGACTGGTCGCGCAGCCTCAACAGCGGCAGCTACGACTTCGACACGCTGTCGGGGCTCGAGGTCATGGGTTCGTACCACTTCGAGCCGCTGGACTACGACGTGACCGATCCGAACGACCCCGACGCCCCGGTGCTCGACCTCGAGCACGGCTACTTCGACATCACGAGCAAGGTGATGGCCTCGCCCCAGACCATCGACATCAGCCACCTCGGCTGGGGTTACAACGAGCTGCCGGAGTGCTGGTTCGACGGCGACTTCATGAACGGCACCTACCCGTGGGGCAACTGCAACCCCACCGAGGTCACGATCCGGCAGTCGTTCCTGCGCGTCGAGGACCGCGACTTCCAGCCGCTGGACTGGGACGGCTGGCGCTTCCAGGCCTTCGGCGGCCTTACCGAGTACCGGCTCGGCTTCGCGCGCAACTACGGCATGAGCGACGACATGTGGCACCGCTTCCTCGACCACCACAACATCTGGGAGCGCTCGCACTACTATGCCGACCCGGTGAACATGACCGGCGCCGTCGCCTGCTACACGCCGGAGACGACGCCCTACGGGTCCGATCCGCACCGCGACGTGGAGCCGCGGGACGGGACCGAGGACGAGTGCGCGGCGGCGGGGCCCGGCTCGCAGTGCGACGTCTTCACCCAGAAGTGCACGCTGCCCTACGCGCAGCGCACGCCGAAGGTCGACATCATCTACTACACGAACGGCTCCAACCCGGAGTACTTCGAGCCGACGGCCCGGGCCGTGCACGACTGGGACGTGGGCCTGCGGGTGGCGATCCGCGCGGCGCAGTACGCCGAGTGCCGGGCGACGGGCGGCGCCGAGGAGACGTGCCTCGAGCGGTTCCCGGTCATCCGCGGACAGATGGACGACTACCAGGACGCCACCTGGTTGTTCGGCGAGGTCGACAAGTGCCGCAACGGCTGGGCCTACGAGCGCGAAAGCAACTGCGACGCGCTCGCCGACCGGCTCGGGCGCGAGCGGGACATGGACCCCGCCGTGATCGACATGGCCAAGATGGACGAGATGTTCGTGCTGTGCCACAGCCCGGTCCAGGCGGACGACCCGGAGGTCTGCGGCGGGCCGCGGCTGCCGGCCGACATCACGGCCGAGGAGTGCCAGTACGCCTACCGCGACCGTCCGACGACGGACGAGCTGGTGCGGACCTGCCGCGAGGCGTTCAACGTCCGCCGCGGCGACCTGCGCTACAACAAGATGATCGTGGTCTGGGAGCCCCAGACGCTCTGCCCGTGGGGCTTTGGCGCCGACTCGGTCGACCCGCTGAACGGCGAGGTCGTCGCGATGAACACGTCCTTCTGGTCGCACGTGACCGACTACGTGGCCCAGGACACGGTCGACAAGCTGCGGTTCCTCAAGGGGGAGCTGGACGTCGACGACGTGACCGAGGGCGAGTACGTCCGCAACTGGGCGCAGGCCGCGGAGTCGGCCGCGCGCGGGGGCGTGGCGCCGCTGATGTCCCGGGCCCAGCTCGGGGAACGGCTGGCGGCCTTCGGCGGCGTGGAGGACGCCGCGGCGATCCCGACGTCCGTTCCGGCCCACGTGCGGGAGGCCGTGCAGGACATCAACCGCGCGCTGAAGGGGGTCCGCGCCTCCGTCGAGGCGCCCTCCAACACGGCCGCCGTCTACGCGGCGCGGCGCCGCGCCGCCCGCGGGACGGCCTTCGAGGCCGAGCTGGTGACCCCGATGGTCCAGCAGTACGCGGGCGTCGTCGGAATGCCCATGGAGGACGGCGTGATGGACCTGGCATCGCCGCTCCGTGGCGGCGACCCCGAGCTGCGGCTGCGGCTGCAGCGGCTGAAGGAGGAGGCCTACGCCCAGCGCGGCGTCTGCCTGATGCACCCGCGCGAGGCCCAGGCACCCTTCGCCCTCGGCGGCCTGGCCGACATCCTCCAGGAGAAGTTCGGCGAGTTCAACCGCCGCGACTCGCTGGACGTCCAGCAGGAGCGCGCCGAGCGGATGCGCAAGTTCATCGCCTACCGGATGCACCACAGCGCGGTCGCCCACGAGTTCGGCCACTCGCTCGGCCTGCGCCACGACTTCGTCGGCTCCTCCGACGCCTACATCTACCGGCCCCAGTACTGGCAGCTCCGTACCAAGAACGGCACCGTGAGCGAGCCGTGCACCGAGCTGACTCCGGACGGCGAGGCGTGCGTCGGGCCGCGCTGGTTCGACCCGGTCACCGAGGAGGAGCGCGACAACTTGATCTGGATGTGGAGCACCGGCTCGATCATGGACTACCCGGGCGAGTACACCCAGGACATGCTCGGGCCCGGCGTCTGGGACTTCGCCGGCGTCCGCATCTTCTACGGCGACACCGTCGCCATGAACCCCGACCCCGAGTACCGCTTCAGCACGGCCAAGGGCCGCTGGGCCCTCGACAAGATGGACAACTTCGGCGGCATCCTCGGCATCCGAAACTCGCTCGACGACGGCGACCCCCTGACGAACAACGACTTCCACTACTCGCAGCTCCAGAACAAGATCGGGATGATCCACGACTGCGTCGAGGTCGATCCCTACCAACCCTTTCAAGGTGGCTTTCTCCAGGAATTTGGCGGTTCTGCTGGTTTCGTAGCAGGTGTTCCTCGCGCCGATGTTCAGGGGCG
>JAFGHH010000114.1 GCA_016930215.1 Deltaproteobacteria bacterium | reverse complement strand
GCGCCGAGTTCGCCAACATCGGGCTCGGTTTCTCGAACCACTTCGCGCCGCTGTTCGCCAACGGCTATCTGCTCGGTACCGTGATCGACGTCGGCGCCCCGCCGCCCGGTGGCCTGCCGGGGGACGCCGCCGCGGCCGTCGCGTCCTCGTACTACGCCAATCTCTCGATGCGCTACCGGCTGACGCTCGAGCACGAGATCGAGGCGTTCCTCGGGTTCGCCTACCTCAACCTGACGCACGAGCCGTTCGACGATCCGACCGTTCCGGGACCGGCTCCGGAGGACGAGGTGTCGATGGACGGGATGCTGGTGCACTTCGGGGGGCGCTACCTGTACACGATCGCCGGCAACGAGCGGGCGCGGCTGTACACCGGCGCGGGGCTCGGCATCATGATCGGCATGGCGTCCGGCGACAAGGACGCCTCGGACCTCCCGAGCCACCTGCATGACTCGACGAGCTGGCTGGCCTGGGGCCTGACGATCGGCGCGCCGCTGGGGTTCGAGTACCGCTTCGAGGCGGCGCCGCAGCTCGCGTTGACGATGGAGGTCGGGGTCGGGCTCGGCTACGTGTCGGGTTCGAGCAAGACCAAGCCGCCCACGGGGACGATGACGCCCCCGGTCGAGACCTCGGGCGGCCAGTTCGTGTTCGGCATCGGTCAGGCCGCCGTCCTGAACGACACGATCTACCTGCCGATCATCGACCACGTCTCGTTCGGCCTGCACTACTACTTCTGAACCCGCGGGAGCACTCGCCCTTCGACTCGCTTCGCTCGCTCAGGGCTGCGTGGCTCCCCTACGGGCGCTCCTGGGCCGGTGCCGGTGCGGTGAGCACGAGCCACAGGTCGGCGCCGGTGTCGAGCTCGATCACCAGCCCCTGCAGGCTGGAGTAGCCGAGGCCGAACTGGAACTTCCCGCGGAACGTGCAGCCGTCGTCCCCGCGCACGGCGCCGCTCAGCACGTCGTTCGGCGTCGCCTCGTCGGCCCGCGCCCGCAGCTCGCGGGCCCGCGCGGCGTTCGACTCCCGGTCGGCGAGCCAGGCCAGCCAGCGCAGCGCCTGCCGCCCCGTCGCGCTCAGCGTCTCCTCGCTCTCGTGGCTCTGCATCTCCGTGCGCAGCGCGTCGAGCGCGGCCGGCTCGGGCTCGGGGGCCAGCCCGGCCAGCGCGAGCCGGTTGAAGCGGCCGAACGAGGCGTTCTCCGGGTCGAGGTCCTCGCTGCGGAAGAAGCGCTGGGCCGCCTCGCCGGTCTCGCCCAGCGCCGCGAGGGCCACGCCCAGGTTGTTGAGCACGCGGGCGCGCCGGACCGCGTCGAGCGACTCGTCCGCGGCCAGCGCCAGGTAGGCGTCGCGCACCGCCCCGGCATCGCCGGTGCCCGAGCGCCAGCGGACCGCGAGCAGGTCGGCGCGGAGCAGCGTGGCGCCGAGCGCTCCGGCGCCCTCGGCGGGAACCTCGTCGAGCAGCGCGCCGGTCCGCTCCAGATGCGCGCGCTCGTTCCACCGCAGCGCGCCGTACAGGTGCAGGTTGGCGCGTCGCAACATCGTCTTCACGTTCGCGGCGGTGGCCTCGCCCACCGGGCGCTCGAGCGCCCCGAAGGTCCCGTCCGGCGTGGCGGCGAACAGCGCCGAGGAGATCGCCATCGAGACCAGCTCGGGCGCGTCCGGGAAGCGCTCCAGCAGGTCCTGCGAGCCGCCGGCCACCACGGCCAGCGCCGTCTGCAGGGCGGCCGGCGAGAAGCCGGCGTCCGCCGTCGGGTCGGGCGGCGCCTCCGCCACGCCGAGCGCCGCATCGATCACCAGCAGCACCGCCAGGGCGCGCGGCTCGTTGAAGTCCCGGTAGGCGACGGTCGCCTCGCGCAGCGACCGCAGCGGCTCGAGGAGCATGTCGAGGATGCGCGTCGGGTCCTCGAGCGCCTGCGGCAGCACCACGTAGAACAGCGCCATCGCGCGGCAGGTGACCAGCAGCTCCCAGAACGTCTCGGTGCGGTGCTCCGGCCCGGCGGCCTCCAGCAGGGGCAGCGCGGAGGTGATGTCGAGCGACTGTTCGAGCGCCAGGCGGGCCAGGCCGGTGGCCGGCCGCGCGTCCTCGGGCAGCTCGGACAGCAGCTCCTCGAACAGCGTCCGCGCCTCGTCGGTGCGGCCGACGAGGTCCAGTGCGTCGGCCAGCGCCAGGCGCTCCTCCGGCTCGTCGGCCTCGTTCGCCGCGGCGATGCGGGCGGAGGCCTCGGCGAAGCGGTCGAGGTCCGACGGCCGGTCCGGGCAGTCGGGTCCGCAACGGGCATCGGCCTCCTCGGCGGCGCGGCGACCGTCCTCGGTGCGTCCCGCGCGCCAGGCGGCATGGGCCAGGGCGTAGCCGGCCTTGACGTCGTCGGGAGAGCGCCGCACCAGCTCCCGGCGCAGCGCCAGGCACTCCTCGTACTCGCCGGCGTCGCGGGCCGCGTCGGCGAGGTTGCCCAGCGCGCGCGCCACGACCTCCGGGTCGTCGGTCCCGCCGCAAACCAGCGGCAGGGCGACGTGCCGATGCAGCACGCGGGCCCGCTCCGGCAGGATGCGCAGGAGCTGCATCAGCGCCGCCAGCACCTCGCCGGGGGCGCCCTCCTGCGCCAACAGTGCGGCCGCGAGTCCGCCGAGCTGTTGCAGGAAGCCGCTGGAGAAGAACGCCGGCAGCCGCAGGGCGTCGTACAGCGGCTCGAGCAGCGGGGCCAGCTCGGGCGGCGCCCCGACGGAGTCCTCGGGCCACAGCCGCTCCAGCAGGTAGACCGCCTCGAGCACCTGGGCGTACTGCAGGGCGATGCCGTTGAAGTCGAGCGAGCCGGCGACGGCCGGGTCCTCGAGCGCCCGGAAGCTGGCCAGCGCCGATTCGGCCCGTGCCCGCGCCTCCTCGGGGCCGGCGGCCGGCCGGATGAGCCCCTCCAGCCAGACCCGCACCTCCCCCGGAACCGCCTCGATCAGCCGCGTCGGCCGTTCGGCCGGCTCCGCCTCCCCGCACAGCTCGCCCAGCGTCGGTTCGGCGCCCGGGACCCGCGGCCCCGTGTGCGGCCCGCAGCCGCTCGACAGCACCAGCAGCAGCATCAACGTCCAGCGTTGCATCCTTCGTTCCTCCCGGGCGCTCAACGCGCCCCCTGGATCACCAATGCGTCGAGCTCCTTGGTCGTCGTGTCGAGCCGCGCGTACGGGTCGCGCAGCTCGGGTTGCCACAGGAAGACCAGGCTGCCGCCGGCCACCGTGCGGGCCAGCGCCAGTGCCCGGTGCAGCTCCTCGGCCGCCGGCAGCTCGCAGCGCCCGGCCGCGTTGCAGCCGAGGACCGCACGGGCTAGGTGGTACCGCGCGGGGGCGGAGCCGGCGAGCAGTCGGGCCAGCGGCGAGCCGGGGGGCGCGCCGCCCGGCAGCGCCTCGGAGAGCAGCGCGTGCAGCGGCGCGCGGTCTCCGCGCCCCAGGCGCCACGAGGCGTGCAGCAGCCGGAACGTCGCGGCCGTTCGAAGCTGCTCGAGGCGCGGCGGCGGCAGCGGGCCAGCGGCGAAGCGCTCCAGCGCCGCGTCGAGCGCGGCGGCCGGGGGCTCCGGCTCGCCGACCCGTCCGCCCAGGATCGCGTCGAACAGCAGCAGCGCCTCCACGCCCTGCGACAGGCCGGCGAACGGTCCCAGCGCGCCGTCGTCGGTCATCGTCCCGCCCCATTCGCCCGGCTCGGGGCGGTGCAGGGAGGCCTTCGCGGCGGCCGCCAGCAGCCCGTCCAGGCGCGCGTCGTCCCCGGCGAGCAGGGCGTCGCGGAGCCCGGCCGGGTCGTACGACTCCGACAGCTCGTTGTCCTCGAACCACGAACGGACCAGCAGCTCGGAGACCAGCGGCACGTACGGCACCCGGCCCGGTCCCGGCGGCTCGAGGGCCGGAATGCCCTCCAGCAGGAGGCGGGGCGGAACCTCACCGCCGGCGAGCGCCCAGCGGTCCATCAGCTGGCCGGTCAGCAGCAGCTCCTCGCGCAGCACCGTCTCGCCGAGCTCCAGCAGTCGCGTCGGGTCGCGGGCCGCGCCGGTCGCGTACAGCGCGCGGGCGGCGAAGTACGCGAGGTCGACGCGGTCGGCGCGCAGCGTCTCGTCGTCCAGCAGCGGGCGCACGCGTTCCCACGCCGTGGCGGCCCGTCCCGCACGCAGCTCGGTCCACGCCAGGCCGAGCGCGGCGAGGGCGGGAGGGACGGCGCGGGCGAACGCCTCGGCTCCGCCCAGCGCCCCCGCTTCCGTCACGGCGCGCTCCCAGGCCGTCGCGGCGGCGGTCGGGTCGGCGGCGGCGAGAGCCGACAGGAACTCCGCGTAGCGCGCGGCCGGATCCGGCGTCGGCGTGGGCGTCGGCGTGGGTGCCGGCGCCGGCGGCGGTTCCCCGGCGCGGTCCGTCGTTCCCGCCGCGGCCCGCGTTCCGGTCGGGGCCGGCACCTCGGGCGGCGCCGTGGGCTCGGCTGCGCGGGGCACGAGCGGCCGCAGGGCCTTCGCCGTCGCGGCGACCGACGGCAGCAGCGGGCCGTGTTCCTCCATCCACGGGTCGCCGCGCTCCAGCAGGGCGCGGCGCGCGCGGGTGCGCCGGACGTAGCTCCACATCCGGTCCGGCGCCCCCCACGGGTCGGTCGGGAGCCGGACGGCGACGTCGAACAGCGTCAGCTCCGGCAGCACGCGCACGAACGTGTCGGAGGCCCACGGCTCGAAGGCCGCCTCCAGGCTGCTGCGCCACTCGCGGATCGCACGCTCGGACATCGGGGCGAGCAGCGGCTCGAGTCCGGGGAGCTTGCGTTCGGTGACGAGCAGCACGCGTTGCATGAGCAGGCGGACGGCGTGCGCGTCGGCGTCGGGCGGCACGGGCAGGCCCTGCGAGGCGCGGATCCGGGACTGGGTCCAGGCCAGGGCGGTGTCCATCGGCGACGGGCTGCCGGGCCGCAGGTCCTTCGACAGCTGCGCCAGGTCGTCGCCCAGGCTGGCGCGGAGCGCCTCGGCGACCGGGGCCTCGGTGACCGAGGAGACCAGCGGCTGCCAGCCTTCCGGCAGGTCGGAGGCGACGGGCAGCCCGGCGCGGTACGCCTCGTCCTCGAGCAGGCCGCGGAGCAGGTCGAACAGGAAGCGCGTGCGCGGGCGGAGCTCCGCGGCATGGCCGAGCGCCTCGGCGCGGGCCAGCAGCCAGGTCAGGGCGGCGGGTCGGGGCCAGACGGCTCCGTAGACGGCGTCGGCGGCCGCGACGCCGGCGACGAGACGCGGGTCCGCGTCGTCCGCGGCCAGGGCGGCGGCGAGCAGGCGGAACGCCTCGGCCGCCGGGCGGGCCTCGCGCGTGGCCGCGGTGCGCAGGATCCGCTCGAAATCATCGACCTGCCCGGCGTCCGGCGCGAACGGCACACCGCTGTCCGGCGCGAGCGCCTCGACGAGCAGCCGGGCGGCCCAGACCAGTCGCCCCGCCCGGAGCAGCGCCTCGGTCGCCGCGTGCAGCTCCGCCGCGGCCTCGGTCCCGTCCAGCCGGTAGCCCGCCGCGCGCAGCGCGGCGAGGGACGGGCGACCGTAGTCCCACTCGAGCGCGTAGACGCGGTCGACGATCTCGGAGTCGAGGGTGGCGTAGCGCACCAGGTCGCGCGGCGCCTGGAACTCGATGAACGCGTTGTCGTCGGTGTTGATCACGGCGCCGCGCGTGAACGCGAGCACCTCCGCACGATCGGCGAACAGCAGCCGCGCCGGCACGTCGTCGGCGACGGTGACGTTCGAGCGGTGCTCGGCCAGGGCCGCGGCGACGTCGTCGCGGTCGAGCCGCCGGCGGAGCTCGGCGATGCGCAGCGGCAGCGGGTCGAGGGAGCCGAGCAGGATCAGGTCCGAGGAGCCGGGCGAGGCGGCGAACACGAGCACGTTGGGGAAGGCCTCGGCGAAGGTGCGGAGGATCGATTGCACGCTGCCCACGCTCATCTCGTACAGCTGCACCCACTGGCAGAACACCGCGCCGGGCGCCAGGGCCTGCTTGGCGGCGAGGAAGTGGTCGAGGGTGAACAGGTTGGCGACGCCGGTGATCCACGGGTTGGACGGCTCGCTGATCACCACGTCGTAGCGATCCGGCGTCGAGGCGAGGAAGTTGCGGCCGTCGTTGGACAGCACGCGCAGCCGCGGGTCGGCGCAGAGCGGCCGGAAGTCCGGCGACGGCGTCGGCCCCGCGCCGCCCTCGTACGACAGCAGGTTGACCTCGCGGAAGAACCACGACGACTCGATCGTCGCCGGCTCCAGCTCGACCGCATCGACCCGCGCCACCGGGAAGCGCAGCGCCGTGCCGACCGTGACCCCCGAGGCGAAGCCGACGACGGCGACGCGCAGCCCCTCCGGGCCGCGCGGGTGGAGCAGCAGCGGCAGGCCCGCCACCATCACCTGCGTCGGCATGTCGTCCCCGGTGCTCGCGTCGACCTTGCCGTTGTTCTTCATCGCCAGGTGGTCGCCCCAGCGCTGCACCGTGACCGTGGTCGAGATCCCGTCGGACAGGTACAGCAGCTCCCCGCGACGCTCGCCGGCCAGCACCGAGCGGAGGTAGGCCAGGCGGAACGAGCCGACGACGAGGCGGTCGATGTCCCAGGTCCAGCCGCGCAGCACGGTCAGCATCGTCAGCAGGCCGACCAGCGCCGGGATCAAGGCGACCGCGCCCCAGCGCAAGGCCTGGATCCGGGCCGCCGGGCGGTCGGTGCCGCGGCGGCGGTCCGGCGCCGCGAGGAACAGCGTCAGCGCCAGTCCGAGGTTGAGCAGGATCGAGAACGCGAACGTGAGCTGCAGCCCGTACCCCTGGCCGAACCAGACGCGGGCCAGCGCTGAGAGGCCGGGCACCAGCACGAACGCCGAGGCGAACGAGCCGAGGATCGCCCCGACCGTGTTGACGGCGTAGACCGTCCCCACGTCCCGGCCCACGTGGGCGCGCGTCGTGGCGCAGACCCGCACCGTGAGCGGCAGCGTGGCGCCCATCCCCAGCGTCGCCGGCAGGACGGCCAGCGCGGCGACGCCGAACGCCACCAGCCGCACCAGCCCCTCGCGGGCCCCGGCACCCTCCATCGCACCCAGCCGGTCGATCAGCCAGGCGAACAGGTACGGGTAGTCGTCGGCCAGGTAGTAGCCGGCCAGCGAGCTGAGACCGATCCACAGCTGCACGAGCCCGAGCCACACCAGCGGGTTGCGCATCCGCCGCAGCGTCGCCGAGGCGATGGCCGAGCCGCCGGCGATGCCGACGAGGAAGGCGAGCAGGATGATCGTGAACGAGTAGACCGACGAGCCGATGACCATGGCCAGGACGCGGTTCCACGCCACCTGGTAGTTCATCGCGGCGAAGCCCGAGACGCCGAAGGCGACCAGGGCGGCGACCCGGGCCCGCCGCCCGAGCACGTACGGCTCCTCGTCGGGCCCCGGCGCGATCGAGAACGCCGACGCCTCGTCTCCCGCCGCGTCCGGTCCCGCGGCCGGCGCCGGCGGCGCGGCGCCGCGCGCCCGCAGCACGACGAAGGCCAGCAGCACCGTCGCGCACAACGCGAGGTTCACGGCCGAGGCGATGCCGTTGGTCCAGGCGAAGCCGACGGTGGGCAGCAGCAGGAAGCCGGCGGCGAACGTGCCGAGGATCCCGCCCAGTGTGTTGAGCGAGTACAGCGCGCCGACGCGGCGGCCCACCCGCCGCAGCTCGTCGTCCGTCGTGACGAAGTGCCGCGCCAGGAGCGGCAGCGTCGCCCCCATCAGGGTCGTCGGCGGCAGCAGCAACAGCAGGACGAACAGGAAGCGCAGGAACGAGAAGGCGAAGTACCCCGGCTCGAAGTGCTGCCACAGGAACCGGTTGAGGTGCGGGTAGACGTGTTCGACGACCACCGGCACCAGCAGGCCCCACGCCCCCACCAGCCCCTCGACCGCCGCGTACCACAGGATCGGCCGGCGGACGCGGTCCGCCAGCCGCCGCCCGAGCAGCCACGAGCCGAGCGCCAGGCCGCCCATGAACGCGGTGAGGACGGACGACACACTGAGCGTGGTGGAGCCGAAGACCAGCGACAGCTTGCGGGTCCACAGGGTCTCGAAGACCAGGCCGGAGCCGCCGGAGAGGAAGAAGCAGACCGCGACGACCAGGGTGCGCAGCACGGAGCCTCCCGCGGCGCCGCACCTTAGCGCCTCGCGAACACGCCGCCAACCACGGCGTGGAGGACCCGTCCCAACGTTCCCCTCTTCCTTCTCCTCGTTCCCTGGGCTATGCACGGCACAGGACGTGGAGGAGGCGTCGAGCATGCCGCGACGGAGTCTGCGCAAGCGGGTCGAGGAGGCGGAGGCGATCCTGCGGAAGACGGGTCGGCCGGCGCCCGAAGTGGCCGTCGTGCTCGGCTCGGGTCTCGGTCCCGTCGCCGAGGCGTTGCACGACCCGGCCGTGGTGCCGTTCACTGATCTGCCCTGCCTGCCCGCGCCGACGGTGCCCGGCCACGCCGGCCGCGTGCTGCTCGGCCGGCTGGGCGGCCGGGACGCGGTGGTGTTTCAGGGCCGCGTGCACCTGTACGAGGGGCACCCGCACGCGCAGGTGATCGTGTCGACCGTGCTGGCCCGGCGCCTCGGCGCGAAGCTGCTGGTGGTCACCAACGCGGCCGGCTCGCTGCGCGCCGACCTGCGCCCCGGCTCGTTCCTGCTGCTCTCCGACCACCTCGACCTGGCCGAGGCCGACCCCACCGGCGCCCACGACGGGCTGCTCGACGGGCCGAAGTTCACGCCGCTCAACGATTGCTACGCTCCGGCCTGGCGCGCGCGGGCCCGCGCCGCCGCCGCCCGGCTCGGCCTGACGGTCCGGGAAGGGGTCTACGCGATGATGCGCGGTCCGGCCTACGAGACCCCCGCCGAAATCCGGATGCTGCGCACGCTGGGGGCCGACGTCGTCGGGATGTCGACCGTCCCCGAGGCGATCGCCGCCCGCAACCTCGGCCTGGACGTGCTCGGCATCACGACCGTCACCAATCTCGCGGCCGGCGTGGAGGGTGCGACGCCGTCGCACGAGGAGGTGGCGCAGATCGCCCGTGACGTGGGCCCGCAGCTCGCCCGGTGGCTCGAGGCGACGCTGACGGTGGAGTCGGGACAGTGACCGGCGGGAGCGGCAGGCAGGCCGGCCGCGGCCGGACCTCGGCCCGCCGGGCCTCCGCGATCCCGGAGACGACCTGGCGCCGGCTGGTCGCGGCGGCGCGCCGCGCGCGGGCCCGCGCCTACGCCCCCTACTCGCGGTTTCAGGTCGGCGCCGCGCTGCTGACCGACGACGGCACCGTGTTCGTCGGCGCGAACGTCGAGAACTCGAGCTTCGGGCTGACGATCTGCGCCGAGCGCGCCGCGGTGGTCTCGGCGGTGGCGAACGGGTACCGCCGGTTCCGGGCGCTGGCGCTGGTGGCCGGTCGCGGCGAGCCGGCCTCGCCCTGCGGCGCCTGCCGCCAGGTGCTGCACGAGTTCGCCCCCGACCTGCCGATCCGGCTCGTCTCGGCCGACGGTCGGACGCGCGACGTGCGGCTCGGCGAGCTGCTGCCGCTGGGGTTCGGGCACCGCGATCTGAAGCGGGGCTAGTCGACCATCCGGGGGTCGCCGCACACGCCGTCGCCGGAGGTGGGGTCGATCAGGCACTGCCACTGGCCGCACTCGCCATCCCAGGGCGAGTCGGCGTCCTCGACCTCGTTCCAGCGGCACTGGTTGTGCGACGTGCACGGCTTGTTGCAGAGCATCGTCGTGATCGTGGCCCCCATCACGGTTCGCGAGTCGGTCCCCAGGACGTAGCCGGTCGGGCAGGCGAAGGTCTCGGTGTCGCCGACCACCGGCGCCAGGCCGCAGACGAAGGTGCTGCCTTCGCAGCTCATCGCCAGCAGCGTGCAGGTGCCGCCGGCGGAGTAGATCTCGATGCCGAAGGTGGTGTTCTCGATGCTGCGGCCGCAGGCCAGCACCGCGCTGCCGTCGGTCGGCACGTCGACGTTGTCGCAGCCGATGATCGTCCCGGCGGAGGGATCGGTGTCGCTGCAGTCGTGCCCCTCGCACCGGCACGGGGCGCCGATGTTCTGGTCGTTGATCGTGCAGGAGGTCGTGCAGTCGTCGTAGTCGTTGACGTTGTTGTCGTCGCAGACCTCGCCGGGATCGACGGTGCCGTTGCCGCAGGCCGACATCAGCAGGCTGCAGTCGGCCAGGCAGGCGTCGGCCTCCGTCGTGTCGCAGGCCTCCATCTCGGTGTTCCCGTCGTCGCAGACCTCGCCGGGATCGACGGTGCCGTTGCCGCAGAGGCCGGGGCCGGTGTCGGCCGGGACGTCGGCGGGGACGTCCTCCGGGACGTCGGCGGGGATGTCCTCCGTGCCGTCGGCGGGGACGTCCTCTGGGACGTCCGGGTCGGCGTCGGCATCGGCGTCGGCATCGGCGTCGGCGTCGGCGTCGGCATCGGCCCCGCCCTCGGTCGTGTCGCCCTCGTCGGTGCCGGTATCGCTGCTCGAATCGTCGTCGCCGCAGGCGAATCCGCCCAGGGCGAGCGCCAGTACGGCGAGCCACCACAGCTTGCGCATCATCGTCTTCCTCCCGGCCGGCCGTCCGGCGACCCCCTCTGGTCGCGGGTTCGTGGACCGGCGTCGAACGGGGCGCATCCTGCGGTGGCGGGGCCGGCTTGTCAAATCGCCCGATCCCCTCT
>JAFGHH010000113.1 GCA_016930215.1 Deltaproteobacteria bacterium | reverse complement strand
CTGGTCTCGCTGCTTGCGAGCCGCACGCTGGGCTGCCGGCCGGCGGCTTCCCCGACGGCTCCGCTCCCACCCGCCCCCGAATGGGACCGCCTCCGGCGGCTCTGGACGTCGGTCGCCGAAGGCCTGCGCTCCCGCGAGACGACCTTGCGGATCGTCGAAGTGGAGCCCCCAGGGTCAGGCGGTGCGGCGAGCGCCGGAACGGAGCAGATGATCCTGTTTGGCGAGGACCGGGAGGCATGGGACCGCACCGAGGCGGAACATCGGGATGCGCTGGACGCGCTCGTCGCCGCCGGCGAGTTGCGGGCGCCGGTGGCCGACCTCCTCCATCTCGCGTTCCAGGAGAGCGTCGAACACCTGGTCCGGACGCATTCGCACCTCATGTGCTACGACCCGACGCAACTCGGCTTGGCGCTGATGCGGAGCCGGGAGCAGCTCGTCGAACAGCTCATCCTCCTCGACGACTTCGTCCGCTCGGGAGCCGTGTCGGCCGACGCGGTCGCGGCGGCGCGCGAGGTCGCGGAGCGGCAGATCGCCTTCTTCGACGACGTCGAGGCGCTGCAGACGCTGGAGGGGCACGCGCGTCTCGAAATGGAGGCGCGCCTCGCGGGCCGGTTCGCGGCGGGGGGATTCGAGGCCGACGCCGACGAGAAGAAGGCGGCAGGTCTGCTGATCGGTCTCCTGACCGGCGAGGAACGCTGAAGTGCTACGGCGTCCGCGCACAGGCCCCGGGGCGAGGGCACCGGATCTCCTCGGAAGCTCGTCTCACGGCGAGTCGGGCGGCGGAGCGAAGACGATCGGAAAGGAGACGATGACGGTTTCGCCGCGGAGGGGTTCCGGGAACTCCATCCTCTCGAACGCGCGCACGATGCATCCTTCCACGTCGGAGTCGCCGAGCGTGGAGGCAACCGCTTCCGCCGACGTGACCGACCCGGTCGGGTCGATCATGAACTTGATCGTCACCTCGCCGCCCAGCGAGCGGTTCCGGTCAAGACCTCGCTCGTAGCATCGGCGCACTGTCCCTCTGTACCCCGTGTGCCGATGAACGATGCGGCGGACCACCTCGGCGTTCAGAGGTCCCCAGATGGCGAAATGGCCGGAACGCACGACGGGCCCCGAACCGACGCGCGGACCGTTTGCGACTCCGGAGCCGTGCCCGTGTCCGTTCCCCTCTTCGCCGCCGACGTCGCCGTGGCGATCCACTGCGACCCGGGCGTCGGCAGCCTGCCCGGCATCGTCGGGATGATTCACCTGGGCATCGTCCGTCCGGCCGCGGCAGGCGGCGCACACGACGCCAGCAAGCGCCGCAACGATAGCGAGTCGCAGGAACTGCGCCCCGGGGTGGGGCGTGTCGGAACTGGCGGCCGCCCCCGAACGACACCCCACCGTGAACAACGCAAGTGCGGCGGCAGGCAGTTTCATGGCCCCCCTGCGACATCCTCGGCAGCGTCGGCTTCCGCGGCTCGGCCGATCTCGGCCAGGCAGTCGTCCAGCGACGAGTAGAACGTCCTTGTGCCGTCGTACCACTCGAACTCCACCACGCCCGGACGGCTGGAGCGCACGTAGTACCGCTCCATGCTCGGGCATCCCGAACTGCACCACCCGAGGCCGACGGCCTCGGTGGGCCCGCAGCCCTCCCACTGGACGCAGAGGACGTCGATGCCGTCGTTGCAGGGATAGCCGTACGGGCTCAGCTCGTAGCCCTCCACTCCCCAACTCCCGTCCGGATTCGACTCCGAGCGTCGGATCTGCATCCGCGGCGCGCCGTTCTCTCCGGGTGGAAGGAAGGCGATGTCCCAGCGCTCGCAGGGCGGCCGGTCCGGACTGCAGAACTCGCCCCTGCACAGGGCGAACGCCTCGTGGGCCGACCCGAGGGCCGCAACAATGGCTTCCCAGGCCGGCGAGGTCGGAACGGGACCCCGGTGACACCGCGCGTCGACCTCGGAGCCGTCTCCGACCGAAGCATCGGCAGCGGCAGACCGCTCGGGAGGAACGATGTCCTGCCCTTCGCCGAAGGACTCCGACGTCAGCGTGACCCCCGCATCGGAGCCCACGGGCAGCGGCCCAGCGAGCGGTTCCTGTGCGGCGGGCGGCCCGGAGGCGCAGCCGGCGCACAGGCTCGCCACGCATGCCGTCAGCACGGCCGACGTCCGGCTCGTCATGAACCCCCCTGCGATCCGCCTCGGACAACGTGCGGTTCGGGATGCCGGGACTCGTCCACCGCCCACTCGTCGGACGGCATCTCGTGCACGATGTCGAGCCCGTACTCCGTGGCCCCGTCCCGCCACTCGAGCGCCCGGCCTTCGGACCACCGGCATGGCTCGCCGAACCGCTCACGGTAGCCCCGGAGCACCGCCTCGGCGCCCTCGGGCAGCGGACCTAGTGTCGAGAGCTTCACCGACGCCAGACCGCCGCTCCGGAATCGGAAGCTCCCGCTGCGGGCCCCGTCCTCGAAGCGCGCGCCGCTCTGCGGGTGGGGGTCGATGTTGTCCCTGGGACCCACGAGGCTGTCTCCGACCTCCGGGCCGACGACGACCGGCGAGCCGTGCAGGGCGGCGACGACCTGGGCATGCGACATCTCCCATGCCAGCTCTCGCCGGCCGAGCGGACCGACGAGCAGGTTTGCACACGGCCGGTCGGAGGAGAGATCTTCCGGGTCGCGCTCCCGCCGGAGCGGGTCGGGACGAGCATCCTGCCCCTCCGCCGGCGTCCACTCCTCGTCCAACTTCCAGATGTCGTTCTCGGATCCGAACAGGCTCACGACGAGTCTGGTGTCCGGGCCGTCCCACTGCCAGGTCCAATGCTCGCTTGCGCTGGGCTGCGGACCCAGGCGGGAGCGCAGCTCTCCCTCGATCCGGTCCACCTCGCCTCGCCCACGGGCGAATGCGCCGTCGATGTTCACCTGGTCGAGCATGGCCGCGTCCATGGGTGTCCCGGGCTTCGGCTCTGCGAAGTAGAGCGTGGCGCGCCAGCCCTTCGTCTCGACGACGAGCCACCCCAGCCACTCCCCCTTCCCCTCATCCCACGTCTCCTCGATCGCAAGGCCGCGATCCGCCAGCAGCGAGCGAACCTGGGCTGCGTTCATGTCCCACCGCAACGCACGCAACACCGCGCGATCGACGATGGGCCTGGTCGGCGCGGCGTCCGCCGACGGCGAGGACGGTGTTCGGCGGGACGCTCCTGCGGGATCGCTGCGCCCACACGACGAAGGCGCGCCGACGACG
>JAFGHH010000112.1 GCA_016930215.1 Deltaproteobacteria bacterium | reverse complement strand
CGGCGCGGCCGGTGCGGCGGGCGGCGGTGGCGGAGCTGCGGCGGGCGTCGGGCCGGCAGCCGGCGGGGCGGGCGGCGGCGGGGGCGCGGCGTGCGCCGGGGCGGCGCCGCCGAGGATGCCGAGGTCGACCTGCGAGGGGGCGGCCTCGGGTTCCGCGGCCTTCGCCGCGGCGGAATCCTCGTCGTCGAAGCCGGCGATCGGTTGCGAGCCGAGCTTGAGGCCGCTGCTGGCGGGGCCGAGGATCTGCGCGACGTCGGGCCCGGCGGCCCGGGCGCCGGCGGCGACCGCCTTGACCGTCTTGTCGATCGCCGCGTTGATGTCCACCGCGATCTTCCGGTACTTGCCCCGGAACAGATACGCGTTGAACCGCTCGTTCTCCTTGCCCTTCAGGATCACGGCCTGCTTGCGGAAGAACGCCAGCGGCCGGTCGCGCTCGAGGAAGATCCAGAGCATCGCCAGGACGAAGGCACCGAGACAGATGCCGCCGATCGCGAGCACCGGGACCTTGGAGAGGCCCTGCTTGGAGGCCGACTTCAGCACGGTCCACGGGCTGGCGACGGCGACGACGGGACGCAGTACCAGGTAGCCGGCGCCGCCGCGCGCCGCCTCGCCGCGCAACGGCGCGAACATCCCCCGGTAGCCGTCGCCGACGTGGACGAGCGGCCGGGTCGGTTGTCGCGCGTAGGCCAGCCAGTCCGTCGCCTCCCGCGTGACCGTGCCCACGATCACCTGCGGGTCGATCTCCGGCATCGGCGCCTCGGGCTTCGCCTCCTTCACCGCAGCCGCCGGCGGCCGCACGGACTTGGCCACCACCGTCTCGCCCGCGAAGAAGAACAGCTGCGCGCTCAGGCCGGCCTCCTCGCGGATCTCCTGGGCGAACTCGTCGTCGATCGGTCGCCCGAGCAGCACGGCGCCGAGATACTTCCCCTGGTGCACGACGGGCCGACCGGCGATCTGGTACATGAACGCCTTGCCCTTGATCCGCACCAGCCAGATGTCGTCCCGCTCGTAGCCGCGGAGCACCGCGCGCACCGAGGGAAACCCGTACAACCCGAACTCGGTCCCCTGCGCCTCGGGCGGCGGGAACGAGCCCTCGTGCGCCACGACCTCGCCCCTCCGATTGACGGCCAGCAGGAAGGGTCGCCGCAGGTCCTGGACCTTCGACTTGAGCAGGTCGCCCAGGACGCCGCGCAGCGTGCCGGTCATCCGCCGGATCTGCTCCGCGGTGGGCGGCGCGGCCGCGGCGGGCGCCGGGGCGGCCGGCGCGGCAGCCGCGGTCGGTGCGGGCGCGGGTGCGGGCGCGGGGGCCGGCTCGGCCTTCGCCGGGTTGAGCAGCGACACCTCGGCCAGCGGCAGCAGTGCCTCGCGCAGCGGCTCGCTGGCGGTGATCTCGGACAGCTTGTCCAGGTGCCCGCGGGCCTGCAGCTTGAGGCTCGACTGGACCTGGGCGAAGTCGGCCTGGACGAGGTCGTCGACGTTCTTGCGCAGGCCGTCGTTCATCGAGTCCTGGAGCAGGTACATGACGGCGAGCACGAGGCCGACGGCGGCGGACAGCAGGAAGAACCAGAAGCGGGTGACGAACATGAGATCCTCCTGCTCCCCTAGCGGCCCCGGCCGCCCGCCGCCGGGGCGGGCGTCGCCGGCGCCGGGGGCGCCGGGAACGCCGCCACGCACTCGACCGTCTCGGTGGTGCCCTGGGCGCCGAGCCGCACGGTCAGCTGGAACACCGGCGGTGGCGCGGGCGTTGCGGGCGGCTCGGCCTGCTCGCCGCGGCGCGGCGCGGCCGGCGTCTCCGCGGGTGCGGGCGTCGCGGGCGCCGCCCCCTCGGCCGGCGCGGGCGTCGTCCCCTCCGCGGTCGCGGGCGTCGCGGGCGTCGCCCCCGGCGGGGCCGGCACCTCGAGCGGGCACGGGGTGGCGATCCAGCCGGCGGCGGGCGTCGGCGCGGAGGAGGCCGCCGCGCTGGCGTTGAACACCGCCAGCGTGTACTTGCCGGGCGGCACGTCACCCAGCGAGAACGAGCCGTCCGCGGCGGGCTGGACGAAGCGCACGGGCTCCTTGTCCACGAAGACGTAGCCCCGCAGGAACGGGAAGTTCCGGCAGCGCACGACGTACAGTCCGGAGGCGTTGAACCGGACGCGGAACGATCGGCCGCCGTCGAGATCCTCCCGGGGCAGTTCGGCGCCCCCCTTCTCGGACTCCACGACGAAGTCGTGGTCGAACAAGTCCAGGTTCCGCACGATCACGCTCTTGCCCTCGGGCGCGAAGGCCACCGCCGGCTGGAACGCCAGGTTGCGCACCAGCAGCTCGGGCTCCGTCGTCGAGAGCGGGTCGAGCGGTTTGCCTTCGGCGGAGCGGACGAGGATGCCGAGCTCCTGGGTCGGGTCGACCACCAACGGGTCGATCGAGGCCGCCCCGTTGCCGACCTCCCAGTAGCGGGTCGCCGGTCCCTGTTCGGGCTGGGCCGCGAGGCGCTGGTCCAGGGCGTTGAGCCACCCCGGCAGCACCTCGAGCTTCCCCCGGACCTCGGTCGCCTGGGTCACGGCGGGCGCCGTGAGCAGCGCGAGGCCGACAATCCACGCAATCATCCTTCCGGTCGGCTGCATGCCAACTTCTCCACCACCTCCGTCGGGCCCGCCGGGCCTCCGGCACAGGAAGAGCCTCCGGAAGCCCGATCATGCTAGCAACCCCCTGGACGTACTGTCAATCGCGGATCCTGCGCGCCTCGCAGGAGCTTGCGATGCCGACGGTGACGGGCTATTCTGCCGACCGAGGATGCGCGCGTGAGCACGCAGAAGGTCGTCCGCGGATACCGCCTCGATCGGCCGCTCGGAGCGGGCGGCATGGGGTCGGTCTACGTCGCCGAGAAGCTGGCAACGCACCAGCTGTTCGCGGTCAAGTTCATGCAGGACCACCTGGTGGCGGACGCCAGCTACGTGGTGCGATTCGAGCGGGAAATCGGCGCCCTGCGGGCGATCCGCCACCCGAACGTGGTGGACGTCTTCGAGGCGTGCCTGCCGACGGCGGGGTCGAGCGAGCCCCCGTTCCTGGTCATGGAGCTGCTCGACGGCGAGGGGCTCGACCAACTGCTCAAGCGCAAGCCCGTGCTTCCGGTGGCGATGGCCGTCGAGATCATTCTCCAGGTCCTCGACGGGCTCGCCGCGGCCCACGCGGTGGGCGTGATCCACCGCGACCTCGGGCCGTCCAACGTGTTCCTCGAGCCGCAGCCCGGCGGGAAGTTCCGCGCCAAGATCCTCGACTTCGGGCTGGCGCGACCGATCAGCGAGGAAGGGGCGGGCAACGTGACCCAGGAAGGCACGTTGATGGGCAAGCCCGCCTACGTCGCCCCCGAGCTGTTCACGCGCCAGGGGCTCGACGCCCGTTCCGACCTCTATGCCATCGGCATCATGCTGTACCGCATGGTGGCCGGGCGCTTTCCGTACCGCGAGTCGGCCTCGCAGATGCTGTGGGTCGAGCGG
>JAFGHH010000111.1 GCA_016930215.1 Deltaproteobacteria bacterium | reverse complement strand
TGTCCGCGGAGATGCGCACCTACCTGTTGGCCTACCTGCCGCCCGAGGCGCGGGGAGGCCGGGGCGTCAAGCTCACGGCTCGCGCGGACGTGTTCTCGCTGGCCGTGGTGCTCTTCGAATTGCTCGGCGGCAAGCCGCGGCCCGGCATCGTGCCCAACCCCGCGGCGCTCGGCGAGCAGGCGCCGCCGGCGGTGCGCGCCGTGCTCGAACGGGCGCTCAACCACGACCCGGCCCTGCGGTACGGCTCGGCCCGGGAGTTCGAGGAGGCGCTGTCGGCGGAGCTGCAGAAGCTGGGCGAGATCCAGCCCGCCGACGACGACCTGCGGCTCGACGTCGAGATCGACCTCGGCGGTCCCGCCGTCGCCGAGCCGGCCCCGTCGCCGGCCGTGACCCCGGCCCGCGTCCCGGCCGCTCCGCCGCCCGTGCCCGGCACGACGCCGGCCCGCGTCCCGGCCGCCGGGCGGATCTCGGGCGGCGCCATCGCCGTCGGGCCGGTGCCCGCGGCCGAGGGCGGCGCCGGCGCGCTGCTGCGGGCCGCCGCCGCCTCGGGACGCCAGAGCTCCGTCCCGGCCCGCGGCAGCCGCGTGTCGGTCGACGAGGAGTTCCGCAAGCCGGAGGCCGCGGCGGCGGCCGCACCGATCCCGGCGCTGCCGATCACCGGTCGCGCCTCCTCGGTCGACTTCGGGTCCGTCCTGTCGTCACTCGACGCCGACGACGTCGAGCGCTGGATGCTGCAGAAGGACAAGCTCGACCACGGCCCGTTCCGCGACCGCGAGCTGGCCGAGATGATCCTCAAGGGGAGCGCGCTGGCCGACCACAACGTCACCAACCTCGAGACCGGCGTGCGCTGCAAGCTCAAGCAGGTCGAGCCGTTCAAGCCGTTCCTGGAGAAGTACAAGGTCAAGAAGAAGCTGCACGAGGAGCAGGAAGCGCTCAAACGCTCGGTGCGGGTCGAGCGGATGGGGCTGGCGGCGAAGGTGGCGATCGCGCTCGGCATCGCGGTCGCGGTGGCCGGCACGGCCGTCGGCCTGTACTACGGCCTGCGCACGACCGGCAGCAGCACGAAGCAGGTCACCGAGGACCAGCAGGTGGCCGGCGGCGGCCCGCTCCAGGTCGATGGCGTGCAGGCCAAGTTCACCGAGGCCTCGCTCGAGACGCAGCCGCCGCCGACCGTGGAGCAGAAGAAGAAGCGCCGTCCCGGCTCGCGTCGCCCCGGGTCCGGCTCCCGCCGCCCCGGCGGGATGCAGGACTGGGATTCGGCCTGGAACGCGGGCGGCGACCTCGACCTGGGCTCCGGCGACAGCGCGCCGATCCTCACCGCCCGCGAGATCAACGCCAAGATGCGCTCCAAGCAGGGCGCCCTGTTCTCCTGCGTGCGGGCCGAGATGGGCCGCAACCCGGGGATGTCCGGCCAGATCAGCATCGAGATGCTGATCCGCGGCCACGACGTGGTGGCGGCCCGCGTGCCCGGCCACTCCAGCGCGCTCGAGAACTGCATCCAGGGAGTGCTCTCCTCCGTGCACTTCGACAGCCAGGCCTACGGCCAGATGCGCTCCCAATTCTCGATGGAGGTCGTCCGGTGACGCGCGCCGGGGGGAGGCGTCCGTTCGGCGCTCGCGTCGCCGCTCTCGCCCTGCTCGCAGCGGCTTCTGCGGTAGCCGCGGGCTGCTCCGAGACGGTGCTGCGGACCGGCCGCGAGGCGGAGGCGAGCCGCGCCGCGGGGGCGCTGGAGCGCCACGGCGTGCCCGCGCGGCTGGAGGCGACGCAGCGCGGTCGCGAGTCGTCGTACGAGCTGCGGGTCGAGGGGGCGGATGCCCCGCAGGCGCGCGCGATCCTGGCAGCCTACGGCCTGCCGCGGGCCCCGCGCGCCGGAGCCGCGACCCTCGCCGCCGCGGGCGGCCTGGTCGCCTCCCCCGCCGAGGAGCGCGCACGGCTCGCCGCCGCCGTGTCGCTCGACGTGGAGCAGAGCCTGGAATCGATCGACGGCGTGCTCGAGGCCCGCGTGCACGTCGCCTTCCCGCTCGGGGAAGACCCGGCGTTCGCCCCGGACGCCGAGGTCCGACCGCCGCGGGCGTCGGTGTTGGTGCGCCACCGGGCGGACGCGGCGGCGCCGGCCGCGGCCGACGTCCGGCGACTGGTGGTGGGAGCGGTCGACGGGCTGGCGCCGGAGGCCGTGGAAGTGGTGCTGCTGGCGGTCGCGGTGCCGCGGCCCGCCGCGGACGGCTGGCAGCCGTTGGGGCCGTTCGAGGTGCGGGCGGGGAGCCACGGGCCGCTGCTGGCACTGATCGTCGGCGGCCTGATCGCGATCGCCGCGCTGGCGGCGCTGTTGGTCTGGAGCCGCCTGGCCCTCCGCCGGGCCCGCCGCCATGCCCCCTAGCCCCACGGCCGGCCTGTCGGTCGGCGACCAGTGGATCGAACGGCTGCTCGAATCGACCGGCGTCAAGGCGCTGGTCGTGCTGCTGATCGCGCTCTCGCTGCTCCCCGCGCTCGACCGGCCGTGGCTGCACGGGGTGCTGTTCCTGCCGGTGTTCGGCGTGGAGTTCCTGCTGCGGCTGCGGCTGTTCGTCGCCCGCCGGCGCTCGATCCGCCGGCGCAGCGCGAGGGGCGAGCCGGTGCACGACCGGGAGCGCCGGCCGTGGGAGCCGCTGCTCCTGGCGTTCGACCTGCTCGCGGTGGTGTCGTTCGTGCCGCTGTGGCACCTGTGCGAGTCCGGGCGGCTGTTGCGGCTGGCACGCCTGGCCCGGCTGGCGATCGTGGTGCGCTACGCGGCGGACCTGCTGCACGACCTGTGGGTCGTCGTGACGCGCCGGGAGCGCCTGGGCCAGCTCGTGCTGCTGCTGCTGACCGTGGCGACCCTGTCGTTCGTCTCGGCGGCGCTGCTGCTGTACGCCAACCCGGAGAGTCCGCTGCACCGCGGGGACGTCGTCGAGGCATTCTGGTGGTCGTTCCTGCAGATGGAGAGCGCCGACAACATCGTGCGCACGCTGCACGACCACCCGGCGACGGTGGTCGCCTCGGTGCTGCTGACGCTGACCGGCATCTTCCTGATGGCGTTCGTGATCGGCCTGGGAACCAACGTCGTGGGGGCGCTGGTGGTGGCCGCCCGACACCGCCCGCTCGACCTCGAGGGACACCTGGTGCTGGGAGCGCCGCCGGGTGCGGCCCGGCGCATCCTGCGCGACCTGCGCCGGCTGGAGCCGCGGAACGTGCGCGAGCGCCCGGGACACGAAGGCGGATTCCGCTCGCCCGCCCGGCGGATCCGGCGCTGGCTGGGCGGTCGTCGGATCGTGCTGGCGGGTGCCGACCCCGAGCCGCCGACGTTCCTGCTCGACGCCGACCTGCGCGGCGTCAGTTACCGCCCCACGGCGCTGGTCGACGACCGCGGCGCGACGCTGGTCGCCGCGGACCAGGCCCGCTGTGTGACGCTGGTTCCGGACGACGTCGACCCCGCGGGCGACGCGCGCTGCCTGTCCAGCGCGCTCGCGGTCAGCGAGGCGCTCGTCCGCGCCGCCGTGGAGGACGCCACCCGGCTCGGCGGTCCCGTCCCGCGCGATCTGTTCCTCGAGCTGCGCGCGACGGCGAGCCTGCCCGCCGCGCGGCCGATCCGGGACCGGCTGCACGAGGCGGGCATCGGCTGCGCGGTGCTCGACATGGAGTCGCTGCTCGGCCGCTTCCTCGCGACCCACGTGCTCGACCCGGGCCTCGACCCGATCTACGACCAGGTGCTCGCCACCGCCGGACAGACGCTCTGGGTGCGGCTGACCGGGGAGGACCCGGGGCGGCGGGCGGCGGGCCGTGCGCCCGGACTGTCCGCCGAGCTGCCGCTCGCACGGTCGTGGCGCGACCACCGCGTGGTGCCGCTGGGCCTGTTGGTCGCCCGTCCCGGCGCCGCCCCGCCGCGCGGCGCCAGCCCGCTCCGCCGGACCTGGAACTGTACCGCGCAACTCGGGCTCGGGCCGGGCGCACCGCGCCCCCCGGCCGACCGCGTCGCCGGCCTTGTCGTCCTGGCGCTCAACGAGCACCTGGCCCGCGACTGGGCCCGCCAGCTCGCCGCCGGGCGTCTCGACGAGCCGGACCCCGAGCCCTCCGCTCCCGCCGTGCGGCTCGCCGAGACGCTGGAACTGGCCGGGCACGACCTGCGACGCGTGCTGCTGGTCGGCAGCCACCCCTCCCTGCCCGCACTGCTCGCGGAGCTGGTCCGGTTCGTGCCGGGGATCGAAGTCGAGCTGCTGCCGGAGACGACGACGACCGTCGAGGAGCTGGCGGCGGGGCTGCGCGAGAGCCTGCGCAGCGCGGCGCCCGACGCGACCCTGCGACGGGACGGCACGGGCCCGCTGCGCCTGACCCTGGCCGACGGTCGCCAGGGCGGCATCTCGCTGCACGGGGCCGAGGGTCGGTTGGACGCCGCCGCCCACGTGGTCGAGCGCGGCGACCTGGAGCGCTTCGACCGGGTGGCGTTCCTCTCGCACCCGGCCGCCCCGGCCGGCGACGACTGCACGACGGCCCGCGTCCTGCGCATCGCGGACGAGGCGACCCGGCTGGACCGCTGCCGCGTGGTCGTGCAGCTCGAGAGCGAGAGCCGCGCCGGGCTGCTGGCGCGCGCGGTGCACGCGCACGCCCGGCCGGGCTCCGCGCCGCCGATCTCGGTGTTGGCCGCCGAGCAGGTGCGGTCGCACCTGCTGGCGCATGCGATGCTCACCCCCGGCATCATCCCGGTGCTGGAGCAGCTGCTGGCGGAGCGCGGCGACGAATTCGTGCGCCTCGCGCCCGCGCCGGGCACGGAGCCGTCCGCCGATCGCGTCTCGTTCGGCGACCTGCTGGCGGCCCTGGCCCGCCGCGGGCCGGGCTCGATCACCGCCGTCGGCTGGGCGCTCGAGCGCGAGGGTCGCTGGAGCGTGACGGTCAATCCCGAGCCGGCAGAGCGGCCGCGGCTGGACGAGATCCGGGCGGTCTACGCCGTCGCGAACTCCGCCCGGCTGCGCGAACCGACTACTGGACCGGGAGGACGAACGGGAAGGTGAAGGTGAAGGTCGAGCGGCGGAAGCGGGCGAAGCTGGCGCTCCGCGCCGCGGACTCGGCGCACGCCCCCACGGCCGTCCCGCCGAACTCGCCGGTGACCCGCGTGCCGTTCACCGAGCCGTCGTTGCCGTTGACCGTGAACTCGACGGTGATCGTGCCGGTCTGGCCCTCGCCGCAGCGCAGGACCGAGCTCTTCACCTGGTCGGTACCGCGCCGGATCTCCGGGCGGCCCAGCGTCTCCGGCAGCGTCTCCTCCGGCGGCGGAGGAGGAGGAGGAGGAGCAACCGCGGCCGGCGCGGCCGGGGTGGTGGCGGTCGGGGTGGACGGGGTGGTCGTCTCGCGCGGCGGAGCCGTGAGCCCGAGGTCGGTCAAGCTGCCGGCCAGCCGCGTGTCGCCGGTCGCCGTGTCGCCGGTCGCCGTGCTGCCGGAAGCGGGCGTCGTCGAGCCGCTGCTGGTGCCGGTGCCGGAGGTGGTCTCGGAGGGCGTCCGGCCGCCGAGCATGTTGATCAGCGGATTCGCCACCGGCGCCTCGGGCTGCGTGCCGCCCGACGCCGCCGCGCTCGTGGTGCCGGTCCCGCCGGTGGTCGAAGGCCGCGACGTTCCGCCGGGGGAGCCCGAACTCCCGCCCGTCGTCCGGCGGGGAGTCGTCGGGCCGGCCGTCGACTCCGCGGGCGCTGCCGTCGGCGCGGCTTCCGCCGGCGCCTCCGGCGCGACCGCCACCGGCTCGGAAGTCGCCTCGGCTTCCTGCTGCTCGGCGAGCTGCAGCTTCAGCTGCTCGACCTCCAGCCGATACCGCTCGAGCTCCTCGGCGGTGGCGTTGGGAGGCGGCGCCTCGAGCTGCGGCGGCGGCAGCTTGGACTCGTCGGCCATCAGGGCGGGGCCACTGGCGACCAGGGGGCCGGCGGGCGGCGCCTTGGTCCGCTCGTCCTCGGTGTGGCCGCGCAGAAAGAGGTACAAGACGACGCCGAACACGGCGACCAGGCCGGCCGCGATGGCCAGCAGCGGTCCCATCGCGCGTCGACGCTCGGGCGGGACGGCAGCCGTGCCCGCGGCGGCGGCGCCGGCGGCGGGCTTCGCCACGACCTCGGCGCGCGCGGCCTTGGCCTTGTAGTAGTCCTCGGCCAGGGCCTTGAGATTGACGACTCCGGAGTCGGTCGGGGCGGCCTCCTTGGCCCGCTTGACGGCGGGAGCGGCGGCCGGCGCCGCTCCCTCGGCCGCAGCGGCGGACGGCTCAGAGGAAGACTCCTTCGACTCCCCTCCCGGCTGTCCGGTCGTCTCTTCGTCACCCATCGCCTTGGTCTCCTCCTCGGTCTGCGGAAACGCCGGTCGGCGCCAGGCGGACACCTCGTCGCCCTCCCCCGCGGCGGCCACGCGTTCCACGAGCTTGGACACGACTTCGTCGACGGCGTCCGGCGGTGCGTCGGCGGGCTGCCCGAGGGTCCGGAGCGAGCCGAACTTCTCGTGGAGGGTCACGAAGTCGCGGGCGATCTCCGGAGCGTCGCCCCCCAACTCCCGTGCCCGCCGCACGGCCGACTCCGGGCCGTCGCAATCGAGCCGCTCCGACAAGGACCGTCCTCGATTCGTACTCATCGTCCGTTCCTCCCGCCGACGAGCCGACGGTAGCGCCTCGAAGGACCTAGGCCTCCTCCGGGGCATCGACCAGCACGTCCCGCAGGTTCTCGCGGAGGATCTCCCGCGCCCGGAACACGCGCCAGGCGACCGTTCCTTCGGAACAGCCGAGCGCGTGGCCGATTTCCTCGTAGTTCAGCTCCTCGAACACGACCAACAGGAGCGTGACCCGCAGCGACTCCGGAAGACCGCAGATCGCCTCCCAGAGCTTCCGTAAGTGCTCCCGGTCCGCGGCGAGGTGCTCCGGGCCGAGGGCCTTGTCGGCCGTCTGCTTGCCGTCGGCGAACATCTCGTCGAACGACAGCGTACCGGAGCGCTGGCGGCCCTCCTGCCGCGCGAAGTTCAGCCACAGATTGACGAGGATCCGGTACGCCCATGTGAACAACGTGCTCCGTCCGTCGAAGGTCCGAATCGCCCGCAACGCCCGGAACACGGCCTCCTGCGCCAGGTCCTCCGCTACGTCCCGGCGGCGCGCCATGCGCAACGCCGAGGCGAGCAGGGCGGGGTACAGCTTCCGGGCGATCGCCTCGCGCGCATCCCGATCGTCCGCCCGCGCCCGCTCGACCAGTTCTCGCTCCTCCGCAGGGTCCATCCGACCTCCGCACGGCGCCGCTTCGAGAGGCACGACGAAAACGAACGAAGCCACCACCGCCGCCGGCCGGGCCAGATTACCCCACGCCGTTTCCTTTGACAACTCCGCGAGCCGTACCCTTGGAACTCCGCGCGCACGAGACGGCGACTTCGGAGGACGGGCGGCGGCGAGGGTTTGACACCCGCGGCGCGGAACGGTATACGAACCCCGCGGCCGCTGGTGAGGTCGGCTGCGGGGGCGATTAGCTCAGTTGGATAGAGCACTGGTCTCCGGAACCAAAGGTCGCGCGTTCGAATCGCGCATCGCCCACGATTGACCGTCCGAGGAGGGTTCCCGATGCCTCCGGTTTGGGAGCGCAGGACATCACAACGGCTTCCCGTCCAGTTGCACGTGATCGAGACCCACGAGGACTCGACCTATTTCCAGCGTACGGCGAACCTCAGCACCGGCGGCCTGTACCTCGAGGGGACGATGCCGCATCCGCCGGGAACCCGGGTCCGGTTGCGCTTCGCCCTTCCGACCGACGAGGCGCTGATCGAGGTCACCGGCGAGATCATGCCCGCCGGCAAGGACACGGAGCTCGGCATGGGCGTGCGGTTCCTCGACCTCAAACCGCAGGATCGCGACCGCATCGACCGGTTCATCGAAGACGCCGTCGGTCTGCCGTTCGGGAGGTGACCTGCATGCCGCTGCGACATCCGCTCCCGTGCCGGTGGTCGCTGCTCGCGGGACTCGTTCTCGCTTGGTGCGCCCCCGCCGCCGCCCAGGACGACTTCTCGGAGGAGTCCATCGCGACGTACCAGGCCGGCATGGATGCGTTCAACGCCGGCAACCTCGAGCGGGCGATCGAGTTGTTCCGCGAGTCGTACGAGGTCCACCACGGCCACCCCAACGCGCTGTACAACATCGGCCAGTGCTACGAACGGCTCGGGAGCTTCGAGCAATCGATCGGCTACTACGAGCAGTACCTGGCGACGGAGTTGGCGGAGGGACGGGACGAGGTCTACGCGCACATCCGCGAGCTGCGCGGGCGCCGGGCGGTCTTCACGCTGCGCTCCGACCCGCCCGGCGCACGGGTCGCGGTGACCGACGCCAACGGGATCCCGCTCCCCGAGTACGGGGAGCTGCGGACGCCGTGCGAGCTCGAGCTCCCGCCGGGGACCTTCGTGCTGCACTTCGAGGCCGAGGGGCGCACGACGCGCACGCAGGTCGTCGACGGCGGCCTCGGGCGCCGGGCCGTGATCGAAGTCGCCCTGCCCGCGGTCGGCGCCATCCCGCCGCCGCCCGGCAACGGCACGGACGAGCCGTTCGAGGTCGGCCGGATCTTCCTCGGTCTGTCCGGCGGGCCGGTCGTGCACCTCAACGGCTCCGAGGACCCGTTCGCCAACTTCGGCTTCGGCTTCCACGGCGGCTACACGCTGTTCGACGGGGACGTGCGGTTCGACGTCGGGGCCGAGCTGTCCCTCCTGGCCTACCAGCTCAGCGCCGGCACCGGGCACAACGCCGAGGACTACGTGTCCTGGTTCGTGCTCGGGTCCGTGGTCCCGGCCCTGCGCTGGGTCGCCCTCGACCAGCTGCACCTCGTCGTCTCGCTCGCCCTGGGCATCGGCGCCTACGTTCCGCCCAACCTGGAGATCACCATCCCCTGGGCCGGCAACCGCCTGAACGGAGCGATGACGATCATCCACTTCCGCCCGGCCGTGGCGCTCGAGTACCTGCCTCTCCCGTGGCTCGGCATCGTCGCCACCCCCGTCGCCTTCGACCTCGACATCCCCTACTCCGTCGATGGCTCGACGACGACCAGCGTGCTGGTGCGCTACAACGCCTTCCTCGGCGTGGACTTCCACTTCTGACCCCGGAACGCGGCAAGGGTACGGGTCAGGAACCGACCCGGTTGAACTGCGAACCGGCGTCGGTGGAGCGAATCTTCGTGAAGGGGTTGGAGCCGTCGGTGCGCGTCCGGGCGTCGCGGGGCGAGGAGGTTCCGGTGTCCCGCGCGGACCCGGCATCGCGACGAACCGCACGATCGCGCCGCACGGCGCTCCCGGCGTCGGTCACGGCGCGGTCGGGCGGCGGCGCCGCGTCGACCGGGGCGGTCTCCTCCGTCGGGACGTCGACCACCTCGGTCGGCGCCGTGTCGGGCTCCGCCGACGCGGCGTCCGGGGTCGGGACGTCCGGGGTCGCGACGTCGGGACCCGACTCCCGGGCGGTCGCATCGCCGGCGTCCGCGGCCGCCGTCGCGACCGCCTCGGCATCCGGCAGCGCCGCCTCGGCGGCCGCCGCGGTTCCCCCGGCGTCGGCGGCCGGCGGTGTCCGGCCGGACTGCTCGGAGCCGCCGCGTCCGGCCAGCACGAGCGCGAGGAGGATCGCGACGAGGCCGATGCCGCCGCCGGCCAGCCCGATCCAGAGTCCGGTGCGGCGCGGCGCTGCCGGGACGAGTTCCACGATCTCCTCGTCGGCGACGGGACCGGTCGCCGACGGCGAGGGCGTCCGGTCGCGCGTCGGCTGGGCGACCGTCCGGCGCACGCCCGTCGCCGCGCCGCTGAGCCGGAAGCGGGAGGTGGAGTCCTCGGCCCACCCGAAGCGCGCCGCGAGCTCGTCCAGCGCCCGGACCACCGCGTCCATGTCCGCCGGACGGTCGGCGCGCGTCTTGGTCATCATGGAGTAGACGAAGTCCGAGAGCTCCCGGGGGCAGTCCTGGAGCAGCTCGATCAGCCGGCGCGGTTCCTGGATCAGGTTCAGGTGGATGTACTCCAGCTCCGAGCCCTCGTTCGGGATCGGCGGCTCGCCGGCCAGCATCTCGAACAGGATGACGCCGAGAGCGAAGATGTCGACACCCGAATCGAGCTGCTGCTGCTTGATCTGCTCGGGCGGCATGTAGCGCGGCGTCCCGACGAACGAGTTGGTGGCGGTGCCGCGGGTGGTACTGATGCGGGCGATGCCGAAGTCGAGGATCTTGACGAGCCCGGTGCCGTCCTGGATGCGGAGGTTCTCGGGCTTGAGGTCCCGGTGGATGATCCCCTTGCCGTGCGCCTCGGCCATCCCCTCGGCGACCTGCATGGCCAGTTTGAGTGCGCGGGGCGGCGGCAGGCGCTTCTCGCGCTGCAGCACGCCCTCCAGTCCTTCGCCCTCGATGAACTCCTGGACCATGAACGGCGTGCCGTCGTGGTCGTAGCCCAGGTCGAAGACGCGCACGATGTGGGGGTTGATCAACTCGCGTGCCGTCTTGACCTCGTTGAGGAAACGCTTGGTGACGCCGGGGTCCTGCGCGTGCTCGCGGTGCAGGAACTTCAGGATCACCCGGCCCATCTCGATGCCGCCGTGGACCTGCATCGCCAGGAAGACGGTGCCGAACCCGCCGGCCGAGAGCCGCTTGTCGACGCGGTACTTGCCGTGGACCACCCGTCCGATCTGCTCGTCGACCGGCCACCCCGGCGGAGGTCGCTGCAGCCCGCAGACGCCGCACGTCGGCTCCTCGGCCGTGATGTGGGACCGGCACCCCGGGCAGAAGATCGCGCCCACTGCACCCCGCCTGGCGCCGCGTGCACGGCAGCACCGCGCGCCGCGGTCAGTATAGCATCGTCGTCGACCTTTCCAACTTTGTTTGCCCTTTGCGGGGCGCCGTGGCTATCATCCCCCGCGAGGAGGGGAGCCAGGAGGACGTCGTCATGCCCATGGAACGTGTCGTGATCCTCGGTTCGGGACCTGCCGGACTCACGGCCGCCGTGTACACTGCCCGTTCCGGTCTGGACCCGCTGGTGATCGATGGGTTGCAGCCGGGGGGCCAGCTGACGACGACCTTCGAGGTCGAGAATTTTCCCGGCTTCCCCGAGGGGATCCAGGGGCCCGAGCTGATGGACCGGATGCGGCAGCAGGCCGGGCGGTTCGGGACCCGTTTCGTGCTCGAGGAGGTCGTCGGGGTCGACCTGGCCACGCGGCCGTTCACGGTCCGCACCTCCGGACCCACGCTGCAGGCCGCCACCTTGATCGTCGCCACCGGGGCCCAGGCGCGGCGACTGGGCCTGCCGAGCGAGGACGCGCTGTGGGGCAAGGGGGTGTCGGCCTGCGCCACCTGCGACGCGTTCTTCTTCCGGGGCAAGGACGTGCTGGTCGTGGGCGGCGGCGAGGCGGCGCTCGAGGAGGCCGCGTATCTGGCCCGGACCTGCAAGTCGGTGCGCATCGTCCACCGGCGGGACCAGTTCCGGGCCACCGAGTACCTCAGCCGGCGGGCGCTCGACACGCCGAACGTCTCGCCGATCTGGAACGCCGTCATCGAGGAGTTCCTGGACCCGGCCGCGGGCCGCTTCACGGGCGCACGGTTGCGCGACACGAAGACGGGCGCGCTCCGGGTCGTGGAGGCGGACGGTGCGTTCGTCGCCATCGGCCACGCGCCGGCCACCGAGATCTTCGCGGGACAGGTCGAGCGGGACGAGGCGGGGTACCTGGTGACGCAGGCCGGGACGCCGCGGACGAACGTCCCGGGGGTGTTCGCGGCCGGCGACGTCGCCGATCCGCGCTACCGGCAGGCGGTCTGCGCCGCCGGGATGGGCTGCCAGGCCGCCCTCGAGGCCGAACGGTTCCTGGCGACGGAAGGGGCATGATGGAACTCCAGGAGTGCAACGAGCAGACGCTGTCCGCGGAGTTGCGCAAGGTCGGCCTGTTCCGCAACCTGGGCGAGGCCCAGGTGACGAAGCTGTGCCGGATCGCGCGCGTCGAGAAGTACCGGCAGGGCGAGTTCCTGTTCCATCACGGCGACCCCTCCGACCGGATCTACGTCGTGCTCGACGGCAAGGTCCGCATCGGTCGGACGATCGAGGGACTGGGGGAGGAGGCGCTGGCGATCCTCGGCCCCGGCAGCTACTTCGGCGAGCTGTCGATCGTCGACGACGGGGCGCGCAGCGCCGACGCCGTGGCCCACGAAACCTGTTCGCTGCTGGTGATCGACCGCGCGGCGCTCGAGGACGTGATGCTGCTGGACAAGGCGCTCGGCTACGAGCTGCTCTGGAACATCGCGCGCACGCTGGCCGTCCGCCTTCGCGAGACCAACGACAAGATCATCCTGCTGTCGGGCTGTTCCCGCTTCGGTTGAGCGCCGCCGCCTCCGCCAACAACCGCTCGGCCGCCTCGGCCCGCCGTGTCCGCCGGGCCCGCTCGGCCAGGACGATGCCGCACAGCGCCTCGACGGCCCGTTCGAGCTCGTCGTTGACCACCAGGTAGTCGAACTGCGGATAGGCCTCGATCTCGCGCAGGGCGTTGCGGAAGCGCAGCTCGAGCGACTCCGGCGTCTCGGTACCGCGTTGCCGCAGTCGCTCCCGCAGTACGGCCAGCGACGGCGGCAGGATGAACACGGCCGTGGCGTTCGGGTACTGGGCGCGGATCTGCGCGGCGCCCTGGTAATCGACGTCGAGCAGGATCATCCGCCCCTCGCGAAGCGCCGCGCGCAGCTCGGCGTGGGACGTCCCGTAGCGGTTGCCGTGGACCAGGGCCCACTCGACGAACTCCCCCGATCCCGCCATCCGTTCGAACGCGTCCGCATCGATGAAATGATAGTCCCGCCCGTCGACCTCCTGCGGCCGGCGCGGGCGCGTGGTGTGGGACACCGAGAACCGCAGCTCCGCGAACCGCTCCATCAGCTTGCGGCACAGGGTCGTCTTCCCGGCGCCCGAGGGCGAGCAGACGATGAACAACTGTCCGATCGCGCCCACGCTCCCCTCCCGGCCGCGGCGGCGGCCTCACTCCACGTTCTGCAGCTGCTCGCGCAGCCGCTCCGCCAACGCCCGCAGCTCGGATGCCTGCTGCGACACCGAAGCATCCTGCGCCTTGGCCGCCAGCGTCCCCGCCTCGCGCAGCACCTCCAGCGCCAGGAACTCGCCCTGCCGGCCGACCACCCCCTCCGCCGCCAGCGTCTCGCGCAAGTGCCCGACGTGGCACGCCAGGCGGTCCGCCTCCTCGCTGACGTCGGAGCGGTCGAGCAGCAGGGCGAGGTCCTGGCGCACGCGCTCGGCATCGATCGGCCGCAGCCCGGCCGCCTGGGCCAGCAGCGCCATCCGCTCCTTCAGGCGCCCGGGCAGCGCCTCCCGCAGCCGCACGGTGGTCTGCCGCAGCTCGCCCACCAGCACCTCGAGCCGGTCGAGGACCTCGGTCAGGCGCTGGTGCAGCACCTCCCCTTCGGCCAGGCGCATCCGATCGACGTCGTCCAGCGCGTGCCGGGCCGCCGCCGTCGCCGCCGCGGCGCAGGCCGGCCCGCCGCGCCCGCCCGCACCGCTCGTGGTCGTGGCGAGGAACACGACGCCGAGATCGATCGGCGCGCTCGTCCCGAGCTCCTCGCGGACCCGCTCCAGCGCCCGGTAGGCGGGGGCGACGGCCGCGAACCGCTCGCGGTCCAGCGCCTCCCCCTCGGCGAGCAGCACGACGTCCACCCGCCCGCGTCCCAGCCGCTGCCGCACCAGCCGCTCGACGGCCGCCGCGGCCGCGACGCACCCGGGCGGGGCGGCGACGCGCACGTCGAGATGGCGGTGGTTGAGGGTTCGGATCTCGACCGTCGCCCGGACGCCGCCGTCCTCCGCCGAGCCGCAGCCGTAGCCCGTCATGCTCCTCAACGGCGGTGCTCCCGGTACCAGCGCGCGGTCCTCGCCAGCGCCTCCCCCAGCGGTTCGGCCGGGGCGAATCCGAGCCGTTCGCGGGCCAGGGAGACATCCGCGACGGAGCGGCGGATGTCCCCCGGACGGGGGGACGAGAAGCGCGGTTCCGCCGCGCGCCCCACGCCCTCAGCGAGCCACTCCAGCAGTTGCAGCAGGTCGGTCTCCGCCCCTCGTCCGACGTTGAACGCCTCGCCGGCCCCGACGCCCGGCGCGGCGGCGGCCCGCAGGCAGGCATCGACGACGTCCTCCACCGGGCAGAAGTCCCGAGTCTGGCGGCCGTCGCCGAAGATCTCGGGCGGACGGCCGTCGAGGAGCGCGTCGAGGAACCGCGGGATCGCCGCGGCGTAGGGCGAGCGGGGGTCCTGTCGCGGGCCGAAGACGTTGAAGAACCGCAGCGACACCCCGCGCAGCCCGTGCTCCCGCGCGAAGAACCGCAGGTAGTGCTCGCCCGCCAGCTTCGTCACGCCGTAGGGCGAGATCGGCTCCGGACGCATCGTCTCGCGCTTGGGCAGCGAGGGGTCGTCCCCGTACACCGCGGCCGACGAGGCGAACACGACGCGTTCCACGCCCGCTGCGTGCGCCGCCTCGAGCACGCGCAGCGTGCCCACGGCGTTCACCCGCTCGGCCTCGACCGGCTCGCGCACGGTGCGCTCCACGGCGACCATCGCCGCGAGGTGGAACACGCGCCGGATGCCGCGCATCGCGTCGGCCAGGATCGCCGCGTCGGTCACGCAGCCGACCCGCAACTCCGCCGCGGCTCCCAGCGGCCCGAGGTTCTCCCGATGGCCCGTGGTCAAGTCGTCGAGCACCCGGACGGCGCCGCGCTCGGCGACGAGCCGTGCCGCGAGGTTCGACCCGATGAAGCCCGCCCCGCCGGTGACAAGGTCCTCGATCATCGCCCGCCGCGTGCTATGCTCCCTGCGAAGTCGCGGGCCCGGCGCGCTACTTCTTGAACAGCGCGTCGAGCTTGCTCTTGACGGCGTTCCGGTCGAGTTTCGCGTGCTCGCCGGACTTGAACGTGAAGAATGTGCAGTAGTTGGTCCGTTCCCGGTCCGGCACGTACTCGGAGATGTTCTCCCGGCACTGGTTGTGCGCGCTCGGGTCCCAGTACTCGCAGTTCTTGCAGCAGTGCAGGTCGGCCGCGCAGTGCGGACAGACGTCCGTCCGCTGCATCTTCACCTCGAACTCCAGTTTGCCGCCGCACTTGTGGCAGTAGTAGACTTTTTCCTCCGTCTTCGGCACCCACATCGTCCGCCTCCGTCCTTGCGGGCCGCGCTCCCCCGACAGCCACGCTAGCAAATCGTCTCGCATTTGCAACCGTTCTCCTCGCCGCCGTGTCCGGCTGCGACGTCGGCAACGGCGTCCCCATCCCCTCGGCTTCGGTACTGCTCGACCCCCCGAACGGCCGGCAGGGGACGGACCAGGTGGTGATCGTCCGCGGCTCCGGCACGGCCTTCACGACGGGCGAGTGCGCGGCGCGGTTCGCGGGTGCCGAGGCCGAGGTGGCCCTGGTGCAGGTCGAGACCGACGACCGGATCCGGCTGCTGGTATCGATCCCGGCGGACTCGCCCGAGGGCACGGCTCCGCTCGAGCTGGACACGCCCTCCGGCACGTTCTCCCCGTCGTTCACCATCCTCCCCGCCTCGGTGGAGGTCTCGGTGCGCTTCATCCCCGATGCGGTGGTCGCCGGCTTCGCCGGCGAGATCCTCGTGACGGGTCGTGGCACGCGGTTCGAGGCCGGGGTCACGCGGGTCTCCTTCGAGGAGGGTTCGGGCCTGTTGGCGCCCGCCCTGGAGGTCGAAAGCGCAACGCGGCTGCGCCTGCTGCTCGACGTACCGACCACGACGCCCGGACGGGCCTACGGGGCCACGGTGTCCACCGGCGCCCAGGTGCTCGGCACGACCCTGCGCGTGCTGAGCGACGCGGTGCCGAGCCTCGAGGTCCGGCCGCCCTCGGCCGTCCAGGGCAGCCGGGTCTCCGCCGAGGTGCTGACGCACGACTTCCCGCCGGGCGACGCCCCCGTGGTGGAGTTCCCGTACAACCGCGGCGTGACCGTCGTCACTCCTCCCGGCGTCGTGGTGCACTCGGCGCCGGGCGAGACCGAGGGACGCCTGGCGGTGGAGCTCGATGTCGCGCCGGATGCGCCGATCGGCTTCACCACGCTGCGGGTGCGCGCCGCGGACGGGCGCGAGGTGGTGGGTGCGTTCACGGTGCTCCGGGCCGACGACACGCCGACCTGCACGTTCCTGTCGACGGTCCGCGCGGGGGACCGGCGCGCGGAACTGCTGTTGGTGGGGCGGCACACCGAGTTTCTCGACGGCGGCACCACCGCCGAGGCCGCCGAGCCGTACGTCACGATCGATGACGTCGTCCATGCCGGCAGCACGACCGTCCTCGTCGTCGCCAGCGTGGACGCGGACGCGCCCGTGGGGCCGGTCGACGTCACGCTACGCTGGCCGCCCGACGCCTCCGTCGCCTGCCCTCTCACCGTCGGGCCGGCGCCGGCGGCGGCCCTGGCCTTCACGCCCGACGCGCTCGAACACCCACTCGCCGACGACGAGGAGCACACGCTCGCGCTGGAGGTCGTCGGCCTGGACCTCACGACCGGCACGCCGCGGCTCGAGGTCGAGCCGGGCAGCGGCATCGCCGTGCGCTCGCTCTCGGTCGATGGCCCGACGACCGCGACGGCCGGCGTCCGGGTCGCCCGGGACGCCCCGTTCGGCTCCTCGACGTTCACCCTGACCCTGGACGCGGTCGCGGTTTCGGCCGACGTCCGGGTGACACGCGCGGCCGGCGACGCCCCGGCGCTCGTGCCGGGCTACGTGCTGCTCGACGGCGCCGCGCACGACCTCGTCTTCCGCTCGGTCTCGCCCCCGCTGCTCGACGGTTCGACGCCCTGGTTCGACGCCGTCCGGTCCGACACCGCCGCCCTCGAGGTCGTCGCGGCGGGTCCCGCGTCGAGCACCGAACAGCCGTTGACCGCTCGGCCGGCGCTGCCGGCGACGGCGGGACACCGGACGATCGGCGCGCACGGTCCGGCGGCGCTCCACGGCCCCGCGCGGCACCTGGCGGTCCGTCTCGCCGGCGTGCCGGTCGGCGGCCGCTGGGGCAGCGTCAGCCCCGCCATCCTGCGGGCCGGGCGGCAGTACAGCGTCCTGGTGACGATGACGCCGCCGGAGCTGACGAGCGAGACGGTGGTAGCGGCACCGCGCGACTCGGGACTCGAGCCTCGCTCGCTGCTGGTGTACGACCCCGGCACGGCCTACCTCGGCCTCGGCGTCGACCAGACCGCCCCGGCCGGCGACCACGTGCTGGTGCTGCGCACCGCCACCGCCTCGTTCCCGGCGGTCGTGGAGACGGAGACGATGCCGACGGCCGAGGCGTCGTACGCGGTCACGACGGCGGCGGTGCCGCCCGGGACGACCGAGGAACTCGTGCTGGCGGGCGTCCGCACCGCCTGGACGGCGACGACCAGGGCCGCGGCGCCGTCCGACGACCCCGACTTGACGCTCGGCGGCCTGGCCTGGCTGGGCGCCTCGTCCGCGCGCCTGTCGGTCACGGCCGCGGCCGAACCGCGGCGGCCCGGCGGCCACGTGGTCCTGATCCGCACGGACTACGCCGTGGCCCCGGTCGTGGTCTGGCTCGCGTCCCCGCCGCTCGACCTGCACCTGTCCCCCGGCTGGCTCCACGCCGGTCGCGAGGAGACACTGACGATCTCCGGCTCTGCCGTCGGCCCGGCGGCCGACGCGGGGCCCGACGAGGGTCTGGAATCGGCGGAGGTGACCGCCCGGGCGGCCGGGAGCCTCGACGTGACGGTCCGGGCCGCCGACGCCGCCGGCCTCGCCGTGCTGGCGTTCGACGCGACCGGCAGCGGGTCGTTCGTGCCCCTGGTGCTGCCCGTGCTTCCCGCCTCGCCCGCGGCGTTTCCGACCCCGCTGTCCCTGCCGCGCACGCCGGGCTTCCGGACCATCACCGCGCGCCTGCCGGGTCTGGACGTGGAAGCCGGGATCGCCGTTCGCACGGCGGGTGCCGGCTTGTGGGCCGGCAACGTTCGCGCCGGTTCCGCCGCCGACGAACTGCTCGTCGATGCGGCGCTCGACCTCGACGCCCCGGCCGCCGACCGGCGCTGGCTGGTGTTCCTCGGGGAGGTCGACGCGGCGGCGATGCGCCTGCTGCCCGGCGGCGATCGGCCTCGCGAGCTCGCGCTCGGCGCCCCGGAGGAGATCGTCACGGCCGCACCCGGGCTGCCCGCCCTGCGTCGGCTTTCCGCCGGCGGCGTCGGGCTCTCCGCGGTGCGCGCGACCTGCGACGACCCGACCGCCGCCACGGTGTCCCTCGTCGCCGGCGACGGCGCCACCGTGCTGGTCCGCGCCGCGGGCGACGCTTCCCTGCCCCACGCCTTGCCCGTCGGCGGCGCCGGAGCGGGGTTCCTCGCCGTCGAGGCGGAGCGGCCGATCACCTGCGTCCTGCGTCACCTCCCGTGGGTGGAGCTCGAGCCGACGCGGCACGACCTGGAGCCCAACGACGACCCGGACGAGGCCGAGGGGCTGGCGCCGGCGGGCGGTCCGGCCCACCGCCAGCTCGGCGTCCTCGCCGACGGCTACGACATCGACCGCTACCGCGTCGAGCTGGCGGGACCGGCCTGCCTCGAGGTGTTTGCCGGCGCGCCGGCCGACTTCGCACCGCGCGCCGAGTTGGCCCTGGAGACCACGTCGCCCGGCGGCACGGTCACGCTCACCACCGACCCGTGGAACGCGGACGGCGCTGCGTCGGCCTCGGTCTGCGTCGCCGAACCCGGCACCTGGCTGGTGGCGGTGCGCGCCGTCGCCGGCTCGGACGGCCCGTACGTGCTCTCGCTGCGCCCTTCCGTGGTGCTTGCGGAACTCGACCTGTGGAGCGGCGGCACCCGTTTCCTCGAGCTCGCCGCGGGGCCGGGAATGTCGCTGGAGGGCTGGCACGTCGAGCAGCGGTCCGCGACCGGGACCGTGACGGCGGACCTCGCGCTGGCGGGGACGGTGCCGGCCGACGGCCTGTTCGTCGTCGCCGCAGACGCGGCGCTGGACGGCGCCGACGCGGTCTGGACGGAGCTGGACGCCGCGGCGGCTCCGGTCGCTTTCGCCGTGGTGGCCCCCGACGGCTCCGACGTCGACCTGCTCGGGCTGGCGGGCGCCACCGGGGAGGGCCGGCGGCTCGATCCCCCGACGGCCGTGGAGCGCCCCGCCGCACTGGGCCGCTGCCTGCGGGTCGACACCGACGACAACGCCACCGACTTCTGGCGCCAGCGCGTCCCCACGCCCGGCGCCGCCAACGTCTGCGAGTACCGCTAGGCGCTACGGAGCGCAGCCGACAAGCGCGAAATAGATCTCGGCGTTGCCGTCCCGGTCGTCGACCCAGGCGGTGCCGTAGCCTCCGCCGGTCCAGGCCAGCGTCGGCGCGGCGGTGGTGCACGCCGCGGCGGGCGGGATGGTGGTCGTGCCGCCCGGCGGGGCGAGCGGCGGCGGGAACCAGCCGACGACCACCGCCACCTCGCCGCTCGTCGCCTCCGCAGTCCAGGCCGCGCCCCACTCCAGGCCGCTCCACACGGGCACGGCGCCCGCCGTCGGTTCGGCGCCCGGCGTCAGCACGAGTTCCGGGCCGGCCGGGACGCCCGCTGCGTCGAGCCGCAGGGCCCGCACGCGGTCCGTCCCGTCGCGCGCATCGGTCCAGGTGACGACGAAGGAGTCGCCGGCGCCGGCCAGCGCCACGTGGCGCGCCTGCCGCGCCGCGGTCGTCAACGCGACCTCCGCGCCGAGCGGCGCGCCGGCGGCGTCGAGCACGACGAGGCGCAGCTGCTCCTCGCCCTCCGCCACCGCCTCGCGACCGTCGACCCACGCCAGCAGCAGCGTGGAGCCGGTCGAGACCAGGGCCGGGTCCCGGGACGCTCCCGGGGCGTCGGTGATGCGCCGCTCGCCCGCCGCGTCGGGCGTGCCGTCGGAGGCGGCGCGCCGCAGCCACAGCTCGCTGTTGCCGCCTCCCGCCCGCGCGTCGGCCCAGACGACGGTGAGGCCCAGGCCGTCCCAGGCGGCGGTCGGACCTCCGACGACCTGCGCGGCGGAAGTGGTGAGCAACTGCTCGCCGCCGATCCGCACGGCGGCGGTGTCGAGCATCGCGAGACGGACGTCGGCCGTCGTGCTCCCCCGCCGTTCGTCGGTCCAGGCCGCGGCCCAGGCCAGGGGCGTCCAGAGGAGGGCCGGGCGGTGGGCGCGTCCGGCGAGGTCGACCCGGCGTTCCGCGCCGAGCGGCGTCCCGGCGGCGGTGAGGCGTCGCGCCCACAGCGCACCGCCGGCGCCCAGGTCCTCGACCCATGCGAGGAGGAAGTTCGCCGTGTTCCACGCCAGGGACGGCTCCAGCGACGCCCCGGCGGTTTCGGTGAACCGCAGCGGCACCGACGCCGGACGCTCCATCCCTTCATCGACCTCCCCGTCGCAGTCGGTGTCCCGGTAGTCGCAGATCTCGGTGTCGGGAGGCGGCGCGTGGACGCACAGGCGACCGAGCGCGGGCGGGTCGAGCGGCTCGCAGGCGTCGAGGGTGCAGGGGTCGTCGGGCTCCTCGTGGCATCCATCCCCGACGTGGCAGGTCGTCGTGCAGTCGGGCTCGCAGCCGTCGCCGGCCACGGTGTTGCCGTCGTCGCACTCCTCGCGGCGCCAGTCGTCGAACCAGCCGTCGCCGCAGGCGTAGGGAATGCAGTAGCCGCCGCGGCAGCGGCCGGGCGCCGGGACCGTGCAGTTGGCTCCGTCCTCGAGCGGCGTGCCGGGGAGGCAGACGTGCAGGTCGAGGTCGCAGGTCTCGGCGCCGTTGCAGACGTTGTCGTCGCCGCACTCCATCGAGGTCCAGCAGAGGTGGGCGTCCTCGGGCACATCCCACGGCGCGCGATCCTCGGCGGCGTCCTCCCGGGCGTCTTCGGCGGGGATGTCGCGGGCGTCGACCTCCGCCGGCCCGTCGCCGGCCGCGTCGTCCCCGCCCCCGCCCGGCCCGCAGGCCGCGGCGAGGAGCAGCGCCGGCCAGCCGATGGCGGTCGCCCGCCGCCCTGCGGTACGCCCGCCGCGCTCCGCTCCATGGCGGTGGTTGCCGTTCGATCCCTCGCGCATCGCTGCACCCCGTCGGCGCGGCCGCCCTCCGGGCCGCCACCGGAAGGCTAGCGGATGCAGGCCGGTCCGTCCACGACGGGATGCGGACTTGCGCCGCCGTGCGTCCCGGCGGGCCCGCCCCCTGCCGGGGCGTGAAGGTCGGACCGTGCCATCACCTTGTCCCCCGGAGTGGCCTCCCGTATACTTGCTGCGGACGAAAGCGAGGGACCCATGCCGAACATCCCCGCACAATGGCTGTTTCGACTGCTTGCCCTGTCGGTGGTGGCGTTCGCCGGCTGCGGGGCCGAGGCGATTCCGCCGACCGATACCTTCCGACCCGACGACGGCGGGACCGGGGACGGGGATCAAGGCGGCGACGACGGAGACGGGGAGGAGACCGTCTGCGTCCCGACGGACGAGATCTGCGACGGCGTGGACAACGACTGCGACACGGCCGTCGACGAGGACTTCGACCTGGCGACGGACCCGGACAACTGCGGTGCCTGCGGGGCGCCGTGCCGTCCGAACCACGGCACGGGGGAGTGCGCCGGCGGCGTCTGCACGATCCTCGACTGCGAGCCGGGGTGGGTCGACGCGAACTTGTCGCCGGTGGACGGGTGCGAGTACGAGTGTGCCGTGTCGCGACCGAGCGAGTCCACGGAGGACGGCTCGTGCAGCGACGGCTTCGACAACGACTGCGACACGCGGACCGACGACACGGACCCCGACTGCGCGACCTGCGTGCCGGAGTTCTGCAACACGCTGGACGACGACTGCGACGGGCTGACGGACGAGGACTTCGACATCGACTTCGACCCGCTGAACTGCGGTGCCTGCGGCACGGTCTGCCCCGAACGGGAGCACGCCGTGCCGATCTGCGTGCTCGGCAGCTGCGACATCCGCTGCGAGCCGGGGTACGAGAACCGCAATCTCCTGGCGACGGACGGCTGCGAGGCGACGTGCGTGCCGGCGGACGTGCCGAACGAGGTGCCGTGCGACGGCCGGGACGACGACTGCGACGGCGAGACGGACGAGGACTACCTGCCGTACCGCTGCGGGTCGGGTCCCTGCGAGCGGAACTCGATCTGCCACCACGGCACGACGGTCTGCGAACCGCGTACGCCGTTCGCCACCGAGGACACGACCTGCGACAACATCGATGACGACTGCGACGGCACCGTCGACGAGGAGTGGGTCAGCACCGGCTGCGTCGGCGCCTGCGCCGACACGGCCACGTGCATCGAGGGCGTCGCCGCGTGCGGGCCGCCGGCGGCGAACGACGCCACCTGCGACGGCGTGGACGACGACTGCGACGGCGTGAACGACGAGGACTACGTTTCCTACACCTGCGGCGTCGGCGCCTGCCAGCGCACCTCGATGTGCGTCCTGGGGATCGACCGGTGCCGCGAGGGGACGCCGGTGGACGAGACCTGCAACGGGATCGACGACGACTGCGACGGCGTGACGGACGACGATCCCCCGGCACCGGCCTCGCTGTGTCCCACGCCGCCCGGCGGAACGGCGGGCTGCGTCGACGGCGTCTGCCGGATGACCTCGTGCGACCCGGGCTACGCCGACGCGGACGGGTCGATCGCGAACGGTTGCGAGTGCGCGGTCGAGGCCTCCGAGGCCACGGGCGGCGGGTCCTGCACCGCCGCCATCGACCTCGGCGACTTCCCCGACAGCGACTCGGACCGCACGATCACCGGCAAGATCGCCCCGGCCGGCGACGTCGACTGGTACCGCATCCGGGCCGTGGACCTCGCCGACACCAGCTGCGACGAGTTCAACCTCGACATCCGTTTCACCACCGGCGGCAATCCGGGCGGCGTGTTCCGGATCGATGTCAACCGGGGCACCTGCGGCACCGTCGAGCCGGCGTGCGCCACCAACATCTCCGACCGCTACTCGTGGTACACCGACTTCCGGGAGGGCAGCGGCACCACGGCCCTGGGCGAGTGCGGGTGCCGCACGACCAGCACGTACAACTACAACCTGTGCGCCGACAACACGGCGGTGTACTACGTCCGCGTCTACCGCCCCGACGGCGGCGCCAACTGCAACGACTACTCGCTGCGCATCTCCAACGGCGTGTTCTAGCCGCCGCGAGCCAGCAGCAGCACCAGGACGACGAGCGCCGCCGCGAACACCAGGCCGACGATGGTCATGGCGAGGACGAACGCGCGGCGGGAGACCACGATCGTCGTCGAGCCGGCCGGGGACCGTCCCGCCGCCGGCTCGGGAGGCGGAGGCGTCGCCCGCCGGGGCGGCGCGGGGGGCGTCGGGCGGCGGGGCGGCGGCGGGGGCGTCCCACGCGGTGTGGGCGGGGGCCGGGAGGCGGACGGCGCTCCGGCCGCGGGTCCCTCGGCCGTCGCCTCGAACTCGGCGTCCACCAGTTCGTGCAGCCGCCGGATTCCCGTGGTCTCCGCCACCTGCGGCGCGTCCTCGTCGCGCCACGCCCGACCGCCCTCGTACCGCGCCCGCAGCCCCCGCAGCGCCGCGACGAACTCGGCCGCCGACGGATAGCGGTTGTCCGGCTTCTTCGCCGTCGCCCGCAGGATCACCTGCTCCATTTCGGACGACACGTCCGGACAGACCTGGCGCGGCCGCGGGAAATCGTCCTGCAGCAGCCGCACCATCACCTCGGTCGGCGAGGCGCCCCGGAACGGCAGCTGCCCGGTGGTCATCTCGAACAGCATCACCCCCACCGAATACAGGTCGGACCTCGCATCGACGTGAACCGAGCCCCGCGCCTGTTCGGGCGCCATGAACGCCGGCGTCCCCATCACCGTTCCGTGCCTCGTCACTCGCCGCGCCGCCGGGTCGCGGCTCGTCACCCGCGCGATCCCGAAATCGATCACCTTGGCCCACGGCCTCCCCTCCGGACCCCGCACCAGCACCACGTTCTCCGGCTTGAGGTCCCGGTGCAGCACGCCCGCCCGGTGCGCCGCGGCAAGGGCCTCGAGCACGTGGAGCGTGATGGTGATCGCCTCCGGCTCCGTCAGCCGCTTCTTCCGCTCGAGCAGCTGCTTGAGGTCCTCCCCCTGCAGCAGCTCCATCACCAGGTACGGCTCGCCGGTCCGCAGATGGCCGAAATCGATGACCTGCACGATCCCGGGATGCCCCACGGCACTGGCCGCACGCGCCTCGGTCAGGAACCGTTGCGCCAGCTCGGCGTGCCCCAGGAACTCGGGCTTGAGCACCTTGACCGCGAAACGCTGCCCGATCTGCGCGTGGGTCGCCTCGTAGAGCTCCGCCACCCCGCCCGAGCCGAGCCGTCTCGTGATGCGGTACCTGTCGCCGAGGGTGGTGCCGACCAGGTCGTCCATCAACCCACGGAACCTTCCTGCCCCTCCGGTCGTGCGAAACCGCACCCACCGGCCCACCGCCCCGCCCCGCAGGAATTCAGTCTAGCCGCGGGATCACGGGCTTGTCCAGGAAGGGGCTGTGAAGCGACCTTGATGGGACCGCGGCCGGCTCGTATACTGACCCCGTGATGAGGGCCATCATGGGAGGCAAGGTCATCTCGCGACTGGGGGCGCTCGGGCTGTGTTGCGCTCTGGCTGCCTGCGCCACCGGGCAGGCGGACGACACCGACGCCCGCGACACGACGCCGCCCGTCGACGTCGACGGCGAGGCGGTCGACGGCGGCTGCGATCCGCCGTGCGGTGCCGGGGAGGTCTGCGTCCGCGGTCGTTGCATGCCGGCCACCTGCGACGGCGGTTGTCCGACGGGCCAGCAGTGCTGTGGGGGTGTCTGCGTGGACGTGCGCACCGACCCCAACAACTGCGGCAGTTGCGGCGTCGCCTGCGCGCCGCAGGGGGACTCGTGCTTCGCCGGCACCTGCTCGTGCAACGGCGCGGCCGCCTGCGGCGCGGGCTACGGCTGCTGCGAAGGGCTGGGGTGCGTGGACATCACGTCCAATCCCGAGCACTGCGGCGCCTGCGGGAACGCCTGCGACCCCGGCGTCGAGTGCCTGTCCGGGACGTGCGGCGGCTCGTGCGAGACCGGCTGTCCCGACGTCCCCCACGGCCAGACCGCCTGCGCCGGCACGACCTGCGCCATCTCCTCGTGCGACGACGGGTGGGCCGACGTCGACGGCGTGGTGGGCAACGGCTGCGAGTGCGAGATCCCGGCCGAAACGGAAGGGGGCGAGACCTGCGAGACCGCCATCGACCTCGGCTCGGTGTCCGACACCAGCACCGGCGAGACGCTGACCGCGATCGGCGCGATCATCCCCGCCGACGACGTCGACTGGTACACCTTCGAGGCGATCGATGTTCCCGAGACCGACTGCGACAACTTCTTCGTGGACGTCCGCTTCACCACCAACCCCGCCGACCAGTTCGCGTTCGAGGTCTACGCCGGGGACTGCTCGACGTCGATCTGCGCGGGCGACGTGCTGTTCACCTACTACACCGACTACAACGGGCTCGACGAGGAGACGCACACCGAGATCCGCGGGGAGTGTCCGTGCACCACCACCAACACGGCGGGCCTCAACATGTGCCACGACTCCGGCAAGCGCTTCTACGTCAAGGTCCGTCGTGCCTCCGGCACCGACGGCGGCACCTGCGAGGGCTACAACCTGATCATCACCAACGGCGTGTACTCCACGTCCTAGCCGGGCGATCCCTCCCCGTCCTCCAGGATGCGGCGGCGGATCGGCTCGGGGTCCACGAACAGCGGATACAGCTCGGACGACGCGTAGTACCGGTCCATCGAGTACAGTCCGGCGCAGATCGGGGCCAACGTGCACGCCGCACAGCACGCCGCCTTCTCGTGCTCGAACGAGGTCGCGGCGTGCCGGCCCTTCGCGTCCAGGAAGTGAATCACCCGCCCCTCCCCCTTCACGATCTTCCGCGTCTCCGTCGACACGTGCGGCCAGTCCCCCAGGTAGCACAGCGGGATGCGCTCCACCCGGAACGTCCGTTCCTCGGCCTCGAGGAACGCCAGCGTCCGCAGCAGCGGCAGCTCGAGGTCCGACAGCTTCGGCACCACCTCGGGGTGCTCGGCCACCCGGTCGGTGTGCGGGTCGAGCCCGTTGAACACGAAGTGCCGCACGCGGGGGAACGACCGCACGACCCAGCGGACGGTTTCCGGCAGGTGCGGCGCGTTGAGCGCGCTGAGCACGACGTTCACATCGACCGTCAGTCGCAGCCGCTCCGCCTCGCGCAGCGTGCGGGCGATGCGCCGCCGCGACCCCGGGTGCCTCGTGATCCGCTCCTGTACCGCGGGGCGGCTCGAGTAGAGCGAGACGTGGAGGTGCCGCAGGCCGGCGCGCCGGAGCCGGGCGAGCACGCCGGGACGGCTCGTTTCCTGGCCGTTGGTGATGATCCGGACGGCGAGCCCCGCCCGCGCCGCCAGCTCCACCAGCCGCGGCAGCTCGGGATGCAGGGTCGGCTCGCCGCCGGTCAGCAGCACGCCGGGGTGCCCGGTCTCGACCAGGTCGCGCAGTTGCGCCCGGAACCCCTCGAGCGTCACGAGTCGCTGGTTGTCGGGGTTGGAGCAGAACAGGCAGCGCTGGTTGCAGATCCGGGTGACCTGGATGTAGCCGAGCTGAGTCATCGGGCCCGCCCCCGTCGCGCGATGGCCCGGGCCCGCGCGTCGCGGCGCGGGACAAACTCGTCCCAGCCGAACCGCTCGGGATACTCGCGCCACGGCCCCTCGCAGACCCGGCGCAGCAGGCAGCGGCGGCACGGCGGCCCCTGCAGCTTCCCTTCGGCCAACCGGTACGCCGTGTAGTCGTCGATCGTGACCTCGGCGTCGTAGATCGTCGCCTCGGGCATGATCCACTCCGCCGCCAGCTCCTCCCGGCCGCGGAGGAAGCATAGCGGCATCGCCTCCGTCATCACCCGCACGCCGGCCTCGCGGACGACGTCCATCGCGCGCCAGAGATTATCGACCACGAGCGACTTGCGGGGGACGATCGAGTCGAAGTTGGCGCCGGCGGTGCCGACGGCGTGGACGAAGGCGAACTGGACCTGCGTCGCCCCGCGCTCGACCAGCAGCCGGCCGAGGGCCGTCAGGTGCCGACGGTTGGGTTTGCAGATCACGGAGTTGGTGACGACGGGGAGCCCGGCGGCGCGGCAGTTCTCGATGCCCCGCACGGTGGCGGCGAAGCTCCCCTCGCGGCGCGTCAGGTAGTCGTGCAACTCCGGGACGTGGCCGTGCAACGCCGGCGAGACCTCGGTCACCCCCGCCTCGACGCACCCCCGCACGAACGACGGGTAGGCCAGCATCTGGCCGTTGGTCTGCAGCTGCACGTGGGAGAAGCCGATCGACCGCGCGTAGGCCACGACCTCCAGGAAGTCCCTGCGGACCGTCGGCTCGCCGCCGGTGAACACCGCCGAGTCGGAACGCTTGCGGGCCTGCCGCAGCAGGCGCTTCGCCTCCTCGGTCGTCCGGTCGGCAAACCGCTCGCGCTTGTCGCCCTGGACGCAGAACCGGCACCGGTTGTTGCACGAGAACGACAGCTTGACATCGACCCGCTCCACGGCGCGCATTATGCAGCGCGGTCGGAACCAGGTCGAACGGAAATCGGCAGGCGACGCACGACACGGATGGACCGGTTCGCAGGGCGCGGGTAGACTGGGACTCGTCGAGAGGCGGCGCGGACCCCTGCGGAGGCGGGTGAGGAGGCGAGGTATGCGCTGCGTGCACGTCGCGGTCCTGGCGGCCGTCGCCGTCACCTCCTGCTACGAGTCCGATTTCCTTCCGGTCGCACCCGACCCGCTCGAGCTGCTCGTGCCGGTCCACCCCGAGTCCGCACGGGAGCGCGACGACGTGGACCTCCTGATCGTCATGGACAACTCCGGGTCGATGTCGGAGGAGCAGGCGGCCCTGGCGGCGCACTTCCCGCGTCTGCTGGAGGACCTGTTCCACCCGCCGGACCGCGACGGCGACGGACGCACGGACGGCTGGCCGATCGAGAGCCTGAACGTCGGCGTCGTCTCGACCGACATGGGCTCGTTCGGCTACACGATATCCACCTGCGGCTCCGGGCTGACCGGCTACGCGCAGGGCGACGACGGATGCCTCCGCAACACCCCGAGTCCGTCCGTCGCCGGCTGCACGGACGGCTACCCCGCGTTCCTGTCGCGCGACGCGGCCGACGAGCCGGCGTACTCGGTGGAGGCGCTGGGACACGACGTCGCCTGCCTCGCGACGCTGGGGACGACCGGCTGCGGCTGGGAGCAGCCGCTGAAGGCGGCTCGCCGCGCGTTGACGGAGCAGACGCTGCCCGGCGGCTGCAACCTCGGCTTCCTCCGGCACGACTCGCTGCTGCTCGTGCTGTGGGTCACCGACGAGGATGACGCCTCGATCAGCCCCGAGCATCCGGAACTGCTGGACACGGAGCGAACCGACCTGGGCCACCTGGGGGACATCCGCATCCTGATGCATCCGGACTGGCTCGTTCCGGTCGAGGAGTACGTGGAGGCGTTCCGAACGCTCGAGACTCCCGAGGAGCCCCGGGTCCTGCTCGCCGTCATCGCCGGCGTCCCGCCCGACGAACCGCTGTGCATCGGCCGCGGCGACGACCTCGGCGACTGCCTCGCGGTGCCCGCGATGCGGCAGTGGATCGACGTCTGCTGCAGCTACACACCCTCGTGCAGCACGGAGATGGGCCTCGCCCAACCGCCCGTGCGGTACGTCAGGCTGGCGCAGGCGTGGGGGGCTCGGGCCTACGTGGACTCGAGCTGCGAGTCGGATTGGCGTCCGGCGATGGAGAGGATCGCCGCGATGGTCGGCGAACACGCCGCGGCGCGGACGTGCTGGCCCGAGCTGGCGCTCGACCCGACGACATGCAACGTGCCCGGATGCCACGCGCTGCTGACTCTGCCGGACGACGCGGCATGCCCGGCGGACCCGGACTGTCCCGCCGACGGATGCCCGCCGGTCGGGCCGGACGACCTGGTCGCCCCGCGGTTGGACCCGTGCGTCAACCCGACCACCGGCGACGAGTGCGAGCCCCTGTTGCGCGATTTGGGCCTGGGACCCGGCCCGGACGGAGCCGGCGACCGGGTACGCCGGTGTCTCGTGCGCCAGTCCCCGCGGCCTCCGGCTGGGGCGGACGGATGCGGACCGCCCTCCGGCGACGGCTGGTACTTCGTCCCGGGCGCCGCCGGCGACCACGGCTGCGCGGAGGTCCTCCTGGAGCCCGCGCATGCGCCGTGGATGCCGCTCGGCGCCCGGCTGGAACTGCGGTGCGCCGCGCCGGCGGGGTCTTCCCGCTGACCCGAACCCGCTCCCCGCGCGTCGTCGTGCCGCGGCGTGGCCCCGTCAATGGGTCGGAGGAGTGCCCGTCGTGCAGGCCCCCGTCGAGGGGTTGGGGCTGAGGATGCCGGCGGGGGTGAAGGCGAACACAGAGTTGACCCGGATCCTGCCCACCGCGCCGCCGCCGCCGCCGCCGTTGGCGTTCTGGTAGGTGGCCGGGTCGAGGTACCCCTCTCCGACCAGGCCGTCCGGCGAGGCCCCGGCGCCGCCGGCCCCGCCCCGGCCCGCCCGATCGGCGGGCTCGTAGGTGTTGATGCCGCCGACCGCCCTTCCCTCTCCTGCCCCGCCGCGCCCACCTGGCCGGCCATGGACGTTCGTTCAAGTACAGTCTCCCGAGCCGCCGCCACCCCCGTTGGCGGCCACGAATCCTCCCGCGTCGAGAACGACCGTCGGAGCCTCGAGCAGCAGCCCTCCACCCGCGCCGCCACCGCCGCCACCCCCTCCCGTGAGGTCCGCACCGCCGCCGCCGCCGCCGGGCGCCGTGACGCCGCCGCCCGGATAGACGTGGATCGCCTCCAGCGACGTCATCTGGAACGCTCCGCCCCCGGCCCCGCCGGTTCCCGGCACGGCCGCCGCCGTCGGTTCGTCGTCGGGCCTGCCGCCCCCGCCCCCGCCGCTTCCCCCGAACAACGGGACGAGCTCGGCGGTCCCGCAGGGGCCGCCCCCGGCCCCACCCTCGAACACCGCGGTGCAGCCCTGCGACGGGGAACTCCCGTCGCCGCCGTCCCCGCCGCGACCTCCGAGGCCTCCTCCGCCGCCTCCCGACGTGCAGTAGTTGCCGCACCGTGCGCCGCCGTCCGCCAGGCCGGGGCACGGTCCGGCCCCCGGCATGGACGGTGCGCCTCCGAAATGGCCGCCGGGCCCGGGCACATGCTGTCCGTCGACCTCGGTGACGAGCATGGGGCCCGTGCCCGCGCCCATGTCGATCGTCCCGTACACGTGGATGCCGTGCTCGGTCAGGAACGCGATCGGGTTCGTCCCCGCACCCCGGAGGGTCACGCCCGCGGGAACGTCCAGGCCGTCCAGGACGAAGACGGCGACGTTCCGCGTCGGATCCGCCGGCTGCGCGACGATGCCGAAAAATACCCCGTCGAGCACCCCTTCGCCCGGGTTCCGGATGACCGCCCCGCTCCTCCCGAGGATGCTCCCGCTGTCGCCGTCGACGGTGATCGGCGTCTCCGCAGCGGGCAGGACGGGCGCGACCAGTTCCGCCCGACCCGCTTCCGCGACCGTCTCCTCGGGCAGGTTGCTCGGGTGGTAGCAGGTGCCGGTCGCCGCGTTGCAGCCGAGTCGGCAGGTGCCGAGGTCCTCCCAGGCGCCGCCCACGCATCTCCGGGCGCGGCCGCCGGGCAGGCACTCGAACAGCCCGTCCGTGCAACCGGCGGCGTCCTCCGCCGCGTCCTCGCCGTCCCCCGCGTCCTCGGAGGACACATCCCCGTCCGGAACCTCCGCGCGGTCCGCGTCCGCGTCGGCATCGGCCGTTCCGCCTTCCGCATCGTGCTCGACGCCATCGATGTCGGTGCTCCCGTCCCCGATCCCGGCGACGTGAAGACCGCACGACCACGACGCCGCGCACAGGCACAGGCAGAGGACGACCCCGTGAAGCCTCGAACTCGCCATCACCGCCCCACGCACGTACGGAAGGAGCATACCACGAGTGACGGTCGGCCTCGTCCGGAGACTGCGGCGAGGCATCCGGGGTCCCCGGACCCCGACCCCGGTGCCGCGAGACCCCGGCGACGGGACTCGAGAGCGGCCGATCGGAGAACCGCGCGCCGGGAATCCTTCCTTGTTCCGACTGGTTGTCGAAGGGCACGACCCGCCGGCCGGATGGATCGCATCTTGCTGGAGCACCGGGCGCCATGAACCGATATCTTCCATGCTACCTGCTTGTTGCGTGCCTTGCCTGCCAGTCCGAACCGGCCGACCTGGAGACGAAGTGCCGGGACGTCCAGGAGAAGGTCAACGGCTGCCTGGTCGACTACTGCGTCGGCTCGGGCGACGAGATCTGCCGTTCCGTCTCGACGTCGCAGCGGTCGGCGTTCCCCGACGAGTCCGCGTCCGTCTGCCGGGGGATGAGCGGCGGGACGATGGACGAGCTGCTCGCGGCGGACTGCGCGGCGATCGTCGAGACGATGCGCGACTCGCTCTCGGGCAAGGCCGACGCCCCCTGCCCCGCGTACCTGCCCTGGTGCACCGTGACCGGCGGCGAGGGCAAGGGCTACGACGTGCGCGTGCTCCACTACGACTGGATGCACGCGACGCTCGAGGTCACGATCCGCGACCTGACGCTCGAAGGGGTCGTAGAGGGCGGGGCGGAGTACGAGAAGCTGTCGATCGAGGGCGACGGGACGACGACGGTCGCCGGCGCCCCCGCGCTCCCGGTCCTCAACCTGCTGGTCGGGGCGCCGCCCGACGTGAGCGGCGCGGTGGTGACGGGACTGCAGAAGCTGGACGTGCATTCGACGCCGGACGTCACCGTCTGGCCGTACCAGCCGCTCGCCCGGGAGACGGACGGTCCGGCCGGCTTCGCCCTCGACGCCGCCGCCTACGACCGGGTCGAGGCCTGGCCCGGGGTGGACCACCGGGTCGATCCCGTCGCCGTGTGGCGCAACTACAAGGCGGTGCGCGTCGTGCTCCACCCGGTGCAGTACTTCGCGCGGGAGCGCCGGCTCGAGGTGGCGAGGCGCCTGGTCGTCGATATCGACTTCCGGCTCTCCGACTCGGACTCGGACGTGATCGCCGAGGGCGAGTCGTCCTTCGCGGCGGCCTACGACAGCGCAATGGTCAACTACGCGGAGCTCCGCGATATGGCCGGCCCGGTCCGCCCGGACCCGGACCGCGTACGCTACCTCGTCATCGTCGCCGACGCGTTCGACGAGGCGGTGCAGCCGCTGCTCAAGCTGAAGGACGGGCAGTTCCTGCGGACGAAGCGCACGCTGCTCGGCGAGGTCGTGCCGGAACGGTCGTCCGAGAAGAACGTCGACGCGCAGAAGATCAAGGACCACATCCGCGCGGTGTACGAGGACCAGGGGATCGAGTACGTGCTGCTCGTCGGCGACGTGGAGGACATCCCGATGTACGAGGAGACGATGCCGGGCTCGTGGGAGCCCGTCGTCGGCGACTACTGGTACAGCTGCCTCGCGGGCGACGACCTGCTGCCCGAGGTGGCGGTGGGACGGCTCGTCGGCAAGACCCCGGAGGAGATCTCGGCCCAGGTCGCGAAGATCGTCGCCTACGAGACCGGCGACCGGTTCGCCCCCTGGCGCCAGAAGGTGCTGCTGGTGACGCACAAGCAGGAAGCCCCGAAGAAGTACACCCAGTGTTCGGAGAGCATCCGGACGGGCCGCTACGGCTATCCGGCCTCGTTCGTCACGCTGTACGGCCACGAGGACCACACCAACCAGGAGTTGATCGACCGGCTCAACTCCGGGGTGGGCATCGTCAACTACCGCGGGCACGGGTCGGAAACGGCCTGGACCGGGTGGAACGACGACGACTTCGCGTTCGGCTCGCTCGAGTCGGCCAACGCCGGCCGGACCCCCGTGGTGTTCTCGATCGCCTGCCTGACCGGCAAGCTCAGCGAGTCCGGCGAGACGCTCGCCGAGGCGATGACCAAGCGGCCGGACGGCGGGGCCGTGGCCTTCCTCGGCGCCACGGCGCCCTCCTGGACGCTGCCGAACCACGACTACGACCGGCAGCTCTTCCGCTCGATCCTCGACCGGGGCATCCGGCAGATCGGCAAGCTGTCCAACGTCGCCGCCGTCGAGACGATGACGCAGTGGGGCAACGACCAGAACGCGGTCGAGAACGTCAAGATGTACTTCTGGCTCGGCGACCCGTCGCTCGACGTCGACCTCGGCTCCGCACCCCGCGACCCCGTGCCCGTCGGCTGGTGCAACCTCCAGCATCCCCACGCGCTCGTCGAGAAGGCCGACGTTCCCGCGACCGACGTCTTCGGCCGGGTCTGGGCCGAGGGCCACACCGAGCTGCCGGGCCAGGCGCCCTTCCTGCTCGTCCAGGTCGGCTACGGCCCCGTCGGCACGAGCCCCGTGCCCCTCGCCAGCGACGCCGTACACCCCGCGTGGACCTGGTCGGGCGCCTACTACAACCTCGACGCGGACCACAACGACGAGTACATGACGCGGCTGCTGGTGCACGAGCCCGGCGAGTACTCCTACGTCTTCCGCGTGAGCGGCGACGGGGGGCGGACCTTCACCTACTGCGACATCGACGGCAGCGCGAACGGGCTCGCCCCCGACCAGCTGGGCCGCGTCACGATCGAGCCGCGACCGACGATGACCGTCGCCAGCGCCACGCTGTCGTGGCCCCATGCCTTCGCCGCCACCGCGGGCTCCGAGACGACCGAGCTGCGCTCCTCGCTGTCGGTGATGTCCGAGACCTTCGACGAACAGCTCGTCCCGTTCGTCCGGGCCCAGGTCGGCCACGGGCCCGCCGGAACGCTGCCGACCGAGAGCGCGGACTGGGTCTGGTCGGACGCGAAGTACAAGAACACGAGCTACGGCACCCTCAACTACACCGCCCGGCTCACGCCGGCCGAGCCCGGGACGCGGCTGTTCACGTTCCGCTACAGCATGGACGACGGCGCGACCTGGACGTATGCCGACAAGGACGGCTCCGCCAACGGCCTCGCCCTCGACCAGCTCGGTCAGATCACCGTCAACCCCGTCCCGTAGCATGCACGCCGCCCGCGGGGCGGCCGGTCTTCCTTGAAATCACCAATCCGATCGGGCCATGCTGGCTTCATGCAACGCCTGCACCGAAGAAGCCTCAAGCTCGTTCTGCTGACCCTGCCGCTCGTCGTCGTCGCCGGCTGCGGAGACGACTCGGAGTCCGACGCGGACGCCGAGGTGCACGACGACGCCGATGCGACCGGCGACGAGGGGCTCGACGTCGAGGCCGACGGCGACGAGGACGGCGGGCTCGACGTCGAGGCCGACGGCGACGAGGACGGCGGCGACGGCGGCGACGTCGAGCCGCCCGACGGCCACCCTCGCGAACCGACGATCACCGAGTGTCCGGAGCCGCTGCCGCCGCCGCCGGACGAGGGGGTGTGCGAGTGGGAGGCGGGGACCGGCGACGGGCTGCTGATCGTCGGCACCGTGCTGACCCCGGGCGAGGTGCTGCGCGGCGGCGAGGTCTGGATCGACGGCGCGGGCGACATCGCCTGCGTCGGCTGCGACTGCGCGGCCGACGCCGACGCGCCGCGCCTCCACTGCCGCCACGGCGTGATCTCGCCCGGCCTGATCAACACCCACGACCACATCACGTACATGAACAACGTGCCCTACACCCTGACGGAGGAGCGGTTCGAACACCGGCACCACTGGCGCCGCGGGCTCCAGGGACACAGCGAGCTCGACTACAACAGCGGCGCGAGCCGCCGGGAGATGCTGTGGGGCGAGCTCCGGATGGTGCTGGGCGGCGCCACGTCGCTCAACGGCTCCGGCAGCACGAGCGGCTTCCTGCGCAACCTCGACCGCGCCGACCAGGAGGGCCTCGGCGTGCCCCGCGTCCACTACTCGACCTTCCCGCTCGGCGACTCGGACGGCACCCTGCTCACCTCCGGGTGCGGCTACCCCAGCATCACGACGGCCGGCAGCATCGCGGACAGCAACGCCTACACGCCGCACGTCTCCGAGGGGATCGACCGGACGGCGCGGAACGAATTCCTGTGCATGAACGAGGGCTCCACGGACCTGGTCCAGGACCAGAGCGCCTTCATGCACGGCGTCGGGCTTCTGCCGACCGAGATCGCCGAGATGGCGCTCGACGGGACCGACCTGATCTGGTCGCCGAGGACCAACATCACGCTCTACGGCGACACGGCGCGGGTCACCGAGTACCACGCGCTGGGGGTGCCGATCGGGCTGGGCACCGACTGGATTATCTCCGGCTCGATGAACATGCTCCGCGAGCTCCGCTGCGCGGACTTCTTCAACGAGCTGTTCCTGCGCCGCGACGACGGGTACCCGTACTTCACGAGCGAGGAGCTGTGGCTGATGGCCACGCGCGGCGCGGCCCGCACCCTGGGCGTCGACGACGTCCTGGGGACCCTCGAGCCCGGCCAGGCGGCGGACATCGCGATTTTCGACGGGTCCGTCCACGTGGACCATCGCGCGGTCATCGACGCGGAACCGCAGGACGTCGTGCTGGTGCTGCGCCGCGGCACGGCGGCGGACCCGCATCGCCTGCTCCCCCTGTTCGGCGATGCCGACGTCGTCGCGGCCCTGCCCGGGGGCGACGCCTGCGACCCGCTCGACGTCTGCGGCACGCCGAAGGCGGTGTGCGTATCCCGCGAGACGGACGGCGCCGAGACGCTGGCGTCCCTCGCGGCGGCCAACGCGGACCAGTACCCGCTGTTCTTCTGCGGACCGCCGGAGGGCGAGCCGTCCTGCCTCCCGTGGCGCAACGCCGCCGCCCCGTTCCCCTCTCCGGAGGTGAACGGCTCGAACCGGTACCTCGGCGAACCGATCGCGGGCGACGAGGACGGGGACGGCATCCCGGACGACGAGGACAACTGCCCCTTGATCTTCAACCCCATCCGACCGATGGACGGCGGGGTGCAGGCCGATTTCGACGGCGACGGCGTGGGGGACGCCTGCGACCCCTGCCCGCTCCACCCGGCCGTGACGACCTGCGCCCTTCCTCCCCGGGAGGACCTGGACGCCGACGGCGTTCACGACGCGACCGACAACTGCCCGCGCCTCCGCAACCCGGGCCAGGAGGACCGCGACGGCGACCTGCTCGGCGACGACTGCGACCTCTGCCCGGACGACTACAACCCCGCCGGCGCCCCCTGCCCCGCGACGATCTACGAGGTGAAGGACCCGGCCGGCCGCTACACGGTCGGGGACGCCGTGGCGATCCACGGGTCCATCGTCACCGCCGTGGGCTCCAACGGGTTCTTCATGCAGGTCGATCCCGCCGACGCGGCGTACACCGGTCCCGAGTACTCCGGGATCTTCGTCTTCACGTCCTCCGCGCCCACGGTGGCCGTGGGCGACCGGGTCGATGTGACCAGCGCCCAGCTCAGCGAGTACAACTGCCAGCTCCAACTCGGCTGGGCGACCGTCTCGGTGGTCGCACACGGAGTCTCCCTGCCCGAGCCGGCGCCGTTGACGACCGCGGAGGTTCGGACGGGCGGCACACGCGCGGACGCCTACGAAGCGGTGCTGATCGAGGTGACGGACGTCGCCGTGACCGACACCGACCCCGAACCGTGCCTGCGGGACAGCGGCGAGAACGAGTTCGAGGTCAGCGACACCACCGGCGCCGACGCGCTGCGCGTCGATGACTGGTTGTACGCGATCGCCCCGCTGCCTGCGGCGGGCGAGCGGTTCGCGGCGATCCGCGGCGTGCTCGCCGTCCGGAACTGCTGCTCCAAGCTCCTGCCCCGGACCGTCGGCGACGTGGTCTTCGGCTCGGCGGGCCTCGCCGGCCTCGCGCCGCCCCTGTCCTACGCCCGGCAGGGGACGACCGGCAACACGTTCCCCGAACCGCTCACCGTGCACCTGACCCGCATCGCGTCGACGGACCTCACGATCGCTCTCTCCTCCAGCGATGCCGGGCTGACGGTCGCGGACGTCGTCGTCCCGGCGGGGAGCCTGAGCGCGCCCGTGCCGGTCTCCGCGTTCACGGCCTCGGCCACCCCGTACACGATCACGGCGACCCTCGGTGCGGACGTGCGGACGGCCGAGGTGCGGGTCGTCGGTCCGACCGAGGTGCCGCGGCTGGTCGAGCTGCGGCCGGCCGCCGCCTCCCTCTCGACCGGAGGGAGCCTCGACCTGACGGTGGTCCTGGATCTCCCCGCGCCGGCGGGCGGCACGGTCGTCGACCTGTCGGTGACCGGCGGCGGGACCGTCCCGGCATCGGTGACCGTGCCGGCGGACGCCCTGGAGGCGACCTTCGCCTACACGGCGGGCGCCGCGGCTTCCACGGACGTCGTGACCGCAACGCTCGGAACGGACGTGCGGACCTCGCTGCTCGACGTCTTCGAAGGCCCGACGCCGGGGCTGGTGATCAACGAGCTCGACTACGACACCGTCGGGACCGACAACGCGGAGTTCGTCGAGCTCTACAACGCCACCTCGACGACGGCCACGCTGGACGGCCTGACGCTGATCGTCGTCAACGGCGCCGCCACGGCGATGAGCGAGGTGCGGCGGTTCGACCTCTCGGGGACGCTTGCGCCGCACGCGTTCTTCCTGCTGGCCGGGAGCGCGGTGACGGTCCCGTCCGGAGTCTCGTCGGTCGCGTTGCCGAACGATGCGATCCAGAACGGCGCGCCGGACGGGATCGCGCTGTTCGATACGGTGACCGGGACGCTGGTCGATGCCCTGAGCTACGAGGGCGAGATGATCGCCGTCACGTTCACCGGGGTGCCGGGGACCTTCAACCTCGTCGAGGGCACCGCCGCGACCGCGCAGGACAACAACTCGTCGCCGGCCTCCCTGATCCGGTTGCCCGACGGGGCGGACTCGAACAACGCGCTCGACGACTGGCGGGTGACGACCACGCCGACGCCCGGACTGCCCAACGTCCCCTGAGCCCGGCCGACGTCGTTGACATCCCACGCCCGCCGCAGCAGAGTCGGCGACCGGCGGAAGCGGAGGGTCCGATGCGGAAGGGTCCGATGACGGTGGCGGTGACCGGGGCGGCCGGGACGGTGGGCGCCCAGGTGGTCGAGGAGCTGCTGCAGCGGGAGCGCGTGCGCGTGATCCGGGTGGATCTCCCGGACGCGGCGCTTCCCGAGCTGCCGGCGGGTGCCGCGAAGCACGTCGAGGACCGTCCCGGCGACCTGACGGACGTTGCGTTCGCCCGTCCCGCCCTGCGGGGGGCCACGCACGTGATCCACACCGCCGCGGTCCGGGACCTCTCCCTGCCGTTCGCGGCCCTGAAGCCGATCAACGTCGACACCGTCGGCTGGCTGTACGAGGCCGCCCGGGACGAGGGGGTGCGGGCGTTCGTCCACGTCTCCACCGGGGCGGTCTACCAGCGCACGCGCGGCGTGATCACGGAGGACACGCCGCTGCGCGCCGACTGCGACTACGAGCAGACGAAGCTGGACGCGGAGGCGATGGTCCAGCAGCACGCCCGGCACGGCGGCCCCGGCTGGGTCGTCCTGCGTCCCGCGCAGGTCTACGGCCCCCGCGGCAAGCTGCTCGCCGGCGCGCTGTTCACGCTCCCCCCGATGCTCAAGCTCGTCTCGGGCGGCGCCGCGATGTTCGGCGCGCGAGGCGGTCCGAGGTCGAACTGGGTGCATACCGCCGACGTGGCCCGCGCCGCCGTGCTCGTCCTCGAGCGCCGCGACGCCTACGGCGAGACGTTCAACGTCTGCGACGACACTCCGTTGACCTTCGGCGAGATCGTCAACGCCGCCATCGCCGCCTACGGCTTCCCGATCACCGCCACCGTGCCGATCCCGCCGCGGTGGATCGGCCGGCTCGCCGTCCCGGTGCTCGAGAGCGACCCCGTGCTCGGCGCGATCAACGCCGCAACCGCCGTCCTGTGGAAGGTGATCCGGCAGCGCCACGGTCTGGCCGAGGACCTCTCGCCGCGCATCGACCGGGCGCTGGGCGCCTTCCTGATCCGCGACCGCGTCTTCTCCAATGCACGGCTGCGGCGACTGGGGTGGGAGCCCCTGCATCCCGACATCCGGCAGGCGCTCCCCGGAGTGCTGGCGTGGTACCAGGACCGGAGGTGGACGCCGCGCTACGACGCCGGCTCGACCGCCGAGCCGCTCGACGTGGGCCTCGAGCTGACCGAGACGCTGTCGGGCACCTGGCGGCGCTCCGCCGACCTGCTCGACGAGGATCGGAGCTTCGTCCTCACCGCGACGGTCGCGATCGACCGCGTGCGCGGCCTCCCGCGCGCGCCGGTCGCGCGGCTGCAGGGCACGCTGTTCGCGGAGGACCTCGCCGACGGCGTGCCGGTCGCCGGATCGCTCGAGCTGGCCCTGCTGTCCCGGCGCCGGCTGGTCTACGACTTCGGGTTCGCGGGGCGGGACGGCGCGCCCTGCCGGTTCCACGGGCACCGGCAGCTCGACCCGCTGCACCCGCTCGACAGCCTCGCCACCCTCCGCGGACGGCTGACGGCCGCCGACGGCCACGAGATGGGGACCGCGACCCTGACGTTCGACCTGCTCAACGACCTGCTGCCGATGGCGCTGTCGTTGCGGGCCATCTACTGAGGTGGACCGGAGTGCCCCGGCCCGCTATCCTTGCGGCATGATGAACCGACCCCTGTTCCGGAAACGGGCGCCGCACCGACCGGCCGTGCTCGCCGCCGCCCTCGCCGCCTTGCTGTCGCTCGCCGCCTGCGAGGAGACCCGCTCCACGCCGCCCACCTGCGGGCCCGCGGCCCGGCCCGGCAGCGGCGAGCTGGAGTTCGTGCGGAACCTGTCGATCGGCAACACGGGCTGGTTCTCCTCGCCCGCCGTGCTCGACCTGGACGGCAACGGCAGCAAGGAGATCGTGGCCCCGTTCTACGACGTCGCCGTCTGGTCCGCCGACGGCACGCTGCTCGACCGGACCGACCACGAGACCCACAGCCACGGCCGGGTCTACGCCCCCGCCGTCGTCGCCGACCTCGACGGCGACGGCACGATCGAGATCGTGGTCGCCAGCGGCGAGGGGCACGTGACGGCCTACGAGTGGGACGCGGGCGCGATGGCGCTCAAGGCCGGCTGGCCCGCCTCGACCTGCGGCGAGTCGGTCTGTGGCGAGAACCGCTCGCTCGCCGCCGCCGACCTCGACCACGACGGACGGATCGAGATCGTCGCCGCCACCACCGAGACCGAGGACGACGACGACGCCTCCGCGAAGGAGGAGGCCTACGTCTACGTCTTCAACCCCGACGGCACGCCCTACCAGCCCGCGGGCGTCGCCTGGCCCGCCTGGCCCCGCTACAACAAGCTCACCGGCCCCGGCGGCGACGCCGACCGCAACGGCTGCGGCCACAACGCCTACGGCATGTACGGCCAGAACCTCGGGATCGGCAACGTCGACGACGACGCCGAGCTGGAAGTCGTCGCGACGTACGACAACCACCACATCCAGGTCTTCAACCCCGACGGCACCGCGCTCGACACCGACCCGACGTACTTCACCAACCGCTCCAGCGACTGCCGCGACCAGCCGCTGACCTGGGGCCAGTTCATCCGGTACCTCGAGCCGCAGGTCGAGGAGGACCACTACCACCTGCACACCGGCGACTGGCCCGGGCCGAGCTGGACCTACTGGCTCCAGTGGACCCACTCTCCGCCCAACATCGCCGACCTGGACGGCGACGGGTTGAACGAGGTGCTGGGGTTCCCCAACGTCGAGAAGGACGAGCCGTACCACACCTACCACTACGCGCTGATGGTCCTGCAGGGCGACCACGCGGCGACGGGACATCGGTCGGGCCGCCGGCTGCCGGCGTTCGAACGGCTGCCGCTGTCCGAAGAGCCGTGGCAGGACGACGACTGGTATCCGGTGGCGGGAATGCCGGCGCCGGCCGTGGCGAACATCGACGGCGACGCGCGGCCCGAGATCCTCGCCTCGCTCAACGACGGCTTCCTCTACGCCTACGACGCCGACGCCCGCCTGCTGTGGCGCCACAACTACGCACGCGGCGCGCCGTTCACCTTCGGCTCCGAGCCGGCGGTGGCGGACCTGACCGGCGACGGGCGGCCCGAGGTCGTGATCGGCGTGTGGAGCGACGAGCCCGGCGAGGGCCGCCTGGTGATCCTCTCGGCGGCGGGCGAGGTGCTGCACGACGTGGCGTTGCGCGGCCAGGAGGAGAACGGCAACGGCGTGGGCGCCACGGCCTGCCCGACGATCAACGACATCGATGGCGACGGGCAGCTCGAGATCCTGCTCCTGACCCTCGACCACGGCCTGGACGTCTACCGCGTCAAGGGCTCGTCGACGAACTGCACGGTGGCGGGCGCCGACGCGGACAAATACCCCGGTTTGTGGACCACCGGCCGCGGCAACTTCCTCCGCAACGGCCTCGGACCGACGGGGGACCCGTGACGTCCGCCCCGGACACGCACGAACGCCGCGCGACCGGCCGCCGACCCGCCCTCCCCCGTGCGCCGGCCGCGTTCCGCGCGCTCGTCGTGCTGGCCCTGGGCCCGGCGGCGGGCGCGGCGGACCCCGCGCGCGCGGACGACCTGCCGCAACTCGACTTCGCCCTGCCGCTGTCGGTCGAGGGTGGCCCCGTCATCGCCCCGGCGCTCGGCGTCGCCCCGGCGAGCTACGTCTGGGGCAGCGTGGCCGCCGCGGGCGGCTCCTGGAGCGTCGGACAGGCCGGGTACACCGAGGTCTTCGGCCGGGTGGTGCTGGGGGGTGCCTGGTCGCCGTCGTTCTTCGAGCGGCTCTCGTTCGGCGGCGAGCTCGTCGTGCTGACGGGACACTCGATCCACACGACGGTCCCGCCGGCGCTCGACGAGTGGACCACGGACTTCGACCTCGGCGAGCTGCGGGTCACGATCTCGGGGCTGGCCTGGGCGACGGAGCTGCCGGACGACGAGCTGCAGCTCGGCGTCCGGCCCCACGTGCGACTGACCCTGCCCAGCGACATCTCGCGCTGGAACGAGGGGCGGCGCGCGGCCCCGCTGCGCCGCGTGCTGGGGGACGACGTCCGCGACCACGAGTTCGTCGGCGTCGACCTCGGCGGCACGTTCGCGCTGC
>JAFGHH010000110.1 GCA_016930215.1 Deltaproteobacteria bacterium | reverse complement strand
GCACGGTCGGGGACGGTCGAGGACGGTCTTTGGGTTTCATGGCCTCTCTCCTGACGCGACCTTGGACGACGCACTCCGGCGGAAGTTTCAATCGTCCGGGACGATTATGCTCCCCGCGGCCGGGCGTCGCAACCGGCCGCCGTCGTGCCGACACCCCGCGCCGTCGCGCCGGAGCCGTCCGAGGGAGTCCCGCCTTCCGAAACGCCGGGTGTCCGGGAGAACCGCGGAAGATCCAGCCGGTTCGGCTCAGGGACAGGTCAGCGTCGCGGGCGCCGAGAGGTTCTCCAGGGGATCGCCGCACTCCGGCGTGCGCCCGAGCGGGTTGACCTCGGCCAGGACCGTTGTCCCCGCGGCCGGAGTCGCGGCGCACCGGACCGGGACGCACCGGCCCGGACGCACGACCTCCGTCGTGGCCGCCTCGCACAGCGTGGCTCCGCCGGCCGTGAAGCGCACCGTCTGGCCGGTGCTCGCGGCCCGCGTTCCCCGGTTGCAGACCTCGGCGGTCAGCGCCGCCGGACTCCCCACGGAACACTCGGCCGCCACGCCGTGCACCGTCAGGTCGGCTGCGGCCGTCGCGACCACCGCGCCGGCGACGTTGGAACGGAACGAGTTGGGCGCTCCGGCCGACCACGGCCGCACCATCGCCGAGGTGCCCGGGATCGTCCCGTCGTCGAGGACGTTCGTGACGTGGTAGGCGTCCTGGTTCCACAGCGACCGGGCCGGGGCCCAGCGGCCGAAGGCGTCGGTGAGCACGTCGATGCCCTCTTCGAGCGCGCCCGAGGCGCTGAACGACGACGGGTCGGGGACCCGCACCGCACGGCAGGTGTTGCCGTCGGCGTCGCCGGCCGGCGCCTCGTGGCAGGCGTACCCGACGCCCGGGCAGTTCTCGCCCGGGGCGCAGCACTCGGCGTCGCTCGTGCAGCGGCAGCGCCCGCCGCGGCACGAGCCGGCCGGTCCGAAACAGTCTCGGTCGTCGGCGCACGACAGGCCGGGGAACTGCGGGTCGTACGGCGGCGTCGGGTCGACCCCCGTGGCCTGGTCGCAGAAGTAGGCGGTGTGCAGGCCGATCGCCAGCACCGTGTCGGCCCCGCGGCTCGTGCCGACGACGACGGGGACCTCGGAGGCGGTCCGCGACGGCCGCCAGTGCGAGTACAGCACCTCGCCCGTCGGGCCGTCGTAGATCCGCAGGAAACACTCGTCGGCGTAGACCACCTCGAGCCGGCCGTCGCCGTCGAAGTCGAAGGTCGTGGCGCCCATGTAGTCCCAGTTGTCGCGCGGCGGCCGGTCGGCCCAGCGCACGCCGCGCGGCAGCGCCTCGCCCGTGCCGGTCGTGTCGCGACCGCATTCGGGGCCGGGCGTGTCGACGTCGCACTGCAGGTCGTAGACGAACAGCCCGCGGTCGACGCCGACGAGGATCTCGGGGGTGCCGTCGCCGTCCACGTCGGCGAGCGACGGGGCGCTCCCGCCGCGGTCGCCCGTCGGCAGCTCGAGGGTGGTCAGGACACGACCGCCGATCGTCTGGATCCGGACCCCGTCGTAGCCCACCGCGACGACCTCGGGCGCGCCGCCGGCGGGCGACTCGGGGAACGTGCCCAGGTCGCCGAGCACCGCGTGGGCCAGGCCGAGGTCGACCGGCGGGGCGAAGAACGAGGCCGGGGCCCAGCGGTCGCCGGCCCAGCTCCAGATCCCGTGGCCGTAGACCAGCTCGGCGATGCCGTCGTCGTCCAGGTCCGCGACCACGTCCTGCTGGATCGCGTACGGGCCGGCCGGCGGCTGCCGCGACATGAACAGCTCGGCGCTCGGAGGCGCCTGGCCGGTGAGTCGCCGCAGCTCGTGGTCGTAGACCCGGCCGGAGAGCAGCACCTCGGGGACGCCGTCGTCGTCGAGGTCGGCCATGCTCGGGCCGGCCATCACGACGTGGCCGGCGGTGTAGACGAGGTCGGCCTCCGGGGCCCCGCCGACCGTCGACTCGCGCCAGACGCGGAACCGGCGCAGGCCGGCGTCCCAACGCCAGGCGACGAGACGCCCGGAACCCTCGTAGCTCATCGTGGTCGGGTCGTGGTCGTTCCAGGCCTGCGCCACGATCTCGGGGACGCCGTCGCCGTCCAGATCCCCGATCGCGGCCGGCTGGAACCACGAGGCGACGGGGACCTCGTCGAGGGTGTCGATCAGCGTGCAGGTCTGGGGGTCGAGCACGCGCAGGACGCCCCCGCGCTGCTGGACGGAGGCCGGGGCGCTCTCCGTGACCGAGCTGAGCCCGGAACCGGTGGCGAACACCAGCCAGGTCGGCGGCAGCTCGAACTCCCCCTCGGACGGCTCGAACGAGGCGGCGACGACGGTCGAGGTGACGCGGCGGGCCCAGCGCCAGGCCTCCGGGCCCTCGGCCAGCTCGACGCCCGCAAGCGGCCAGTGGCATAGCACGCGCGGCCCGACCGCGAACGGCTCGCCCCCGGCCAGGTCGCAGCGGGCGACTTCACCGTCGGTCCACGGGGTGCAGGCGCCGCCGACGCAGTGCGTGTCGCCGACGCACGGCGCGGTGCAGACGGAGGGGGCGTCGTCGGCGGGCGTGTCGGCGACGTCCTCCGGGCCGACGTCGGGCGCGTCGTCGGCGACGTCGCCGGCATCGGACGAGACGCAGCGGCCGTCCACGCAGACGCTGCCGGCGGGACAGTCGCGGTTCGTGGTGCAGGAGGACGAGCCGTCGTCGCCGCAGGCGGCGGTGCCGGCGAGGAGCAGCAGGGACGCGGCGACCCGAAGGGCGGAACGCTGAGTCGGTCTCATGGGTACAGGCTAGTCCAAGGGCGGGGGTACGGGAAGGCCGGTTCGGCTCAGGGGCAGGGGCCGCAGTCGGCCGCGCAGCGGCGGCAGTCCTCGGGGGCGACGCAGGCGCCGTCGCCGCAGACGGGCGG
>JAFGHH010000012.1 GCA_016930215.1 Deltaproteobacteria bacterium | reverse complement strand
TGTCGGGTCGAAGCCAGGTCGCGGCGGCGTTGCGCACGTCGTCGACCGTCACGGCGTTCCAGCGGTCGAGCTCCCCGAGCAGCAGCCGCGGGTCGCCGTGGTAGAGCCAGGTGCGGGCCAGCTCGTTGGCCAGCCGCAGGTTGGAGCGGACCGACTCGAGGAACCGCGCGCGACGGCGGTTCTTGGCGCGGGCCAGCGCCGCCTCGGGGATCCCATCCTCGACGACCCGCGCCAGCCACTCGTCGAGCGCCGCGCGGGCCTCGGGGCCGTCATGGCCGGGAGCGACGACGGCGAAGACCGAGAACAGGTCCGGTCCGCGGTGCTGGTCCAGGCCCATCGACAGGGCCTGGAGCAGGGCGCGCTCCTTGACCAGGTCGCGGTACGCAGGCGCGGTCTCGCCGTCCGTGAGCCAGATCGCCAGCAGGTCCAACGCGTACGACTCGGGCGAGCGGTACGGCGGGACGTTCCAGGCGAGGTGGAACGCGGGCAGCGGGGCCAGCGGGTCGACCATCGTCTCGCGACGCTCGCCCGTCGGCGGCGCGAACGGGGGCAGGACGAACGGCGGCGGCTCGCCGGCCGGGATCGCGCCGAAGTAGCGCTCGGTGAGCGCCCGCGCCTCCGCGGGCTCCACGTCGCCGGCGACGACCAGCACGGCGTTGCTCGGGACGTAGTGCGTGCGGAAGAACTCCTGCGTTTCGTCGAACGGCATCGTCTCGAGGTCGGCCTCTACGCCGATCACCGGATGGGCGTAGGGGAAGTAGTCGCCGTAGGCCAGCTCGTTGATCCGCAGGAACGACGGGTAGTACGGCTGGTTGTCGATGTTCTCCTGGCGTTCCTGCTGGACCGCGGCGCGCTGGTTCTCGAAGTTCTCGGGGTTGAGGTCGAGGTTCGCCATCCGGTCGGCCTCGAGCCACAGGGCGAGCTCGAGCGCGTTGCGGGGCAGCGATTGCCAGTACTCGGTGTGGTCCGGACCGGTGGCGCCGTTGCACACCCCGCCCGCCTCCTCGACGATCGCGAAGTGCTCCGACTTGCCCACGTTCGCCGTGCCCTCGAACATCATGTGCTCGAACAGGTGCGCGAACCCCGTCCGCCCCGGCACTTCGATCGCCGACCCGACGTCGTAGTGGATGCCGACGGCGACGGTGGGGACGAGGTGGTTGGGGGCGACGACGAGGCGCAGGCCGTTGTCGAGGGTGAAGGTCTCGACGGGGAGGTCGAGGGTCTGGGCGGCGGCGGCCGGCGCGGCGAGGAGGGCGGCGACGAGCGGGGTCAGACGGGTCACGGGTTCCTCCTTCCAGGAGCTTCGTAGCAGCAGGTGCAGGGGCGTTGCAACCGGCCCGCCGATGGTGCTATGAATCCCGCGCGCTCGCCGTAGGGCCCATAGCTCAAGCGGTGAGAGCTCCCGGCTCATAACCGGGCGGTTCCTGGTTCAATCCCAGGTGGGCCCACCGGAGAGAGTCGGGACGGGGAGCAGCCGCAGCGGCCCCGGGCCGCGGCGCGGCGGTTGAGAACGCGGGGGCGGGCGCGGCGGGCGCGTCAGGGAGGTGCTCGAGTGCAGAAGGCGATCGAGGACCTGAGCGAGCTGCAGACGATCGACCTCGAGGTTTTCCGCATCGACACGCAGCTACGCGAGCTTCCCGACAAAGTGGCCGACCTCAAGACCCATCTCGACCGGATCTACGGCATCATCGACCGCGAGAAGAAGCAGCTCACCGAGGACGACCGGTACCTGGGCGAGCTGCAGCAGGAAGTCCAGCTGCAGACGGAGCTGCTGTCCAAGAGCAAGGGCAAGCTGGCCGGCGCGCGCAACGAGCGGGAGGTCAACGCGGCGCAGCGCGAGATCGACATGATCAAGGGCGCCGTCCAGATCCGCGAGAAGGAGATCCTCCAGCTGATGGAGACGGTCGAGACGCTGAAGAAGTCGATCGCGGCCAAGGAGGAGCAGTTCCACGAGCTGGAGGAGGGGTTCAAGTCGCGCGAGGCCGAGACCCGGGCGCAGATCGAGGCGATCGAGGCGGAGCGCGCCGCGCACGTGGCCAAGCGCGCCGCGATCGAGAAGCGCATCCCCCGCGAGACGTTGGCGCTGTACGACCGCATCCGCCGGCGCAAGCCGCAGGCGATGGTCGAGGTGATCGGCGGCAACTGCCAGGGATGCCACCTGCAAATCCCCCCGCAGATCTTCAACGAGGTGCAGCGGGGCGAGCGGATCCTGCAGTGCCCGAACTGCACGCGCATCATCTACTGGCGTCCCGCCAAGACCTGCGACTAGCCCGCGCCGAACCCGGGAGGGATGGATGCCGTCGCCCGAGACGTCGCGCCGCTTCGTCGCCGCCGCGCTGGGTCCGTTGCTGCTCGTCGCCGCCTTCCTGGGCGTTCGGGGCGCGCGCTTCGACGACGACCCGCTCGCCGCGCTCCCCGCCGACGACACCGAGCTGGCGGCGTTCCGCGAAGCCGCCGAGCCGTTCGGCCTCCTGCGGACGCTGCTGATCGGCGTCGAGCGCGACGATCTCTATTCGAAGGACTCGCTGGAGCGCCTGCGGTCCTTCACCCGCCGGGCGGCGGTGGTGCCGGGCGTGCGCGAGGCGGTGTGCTTCACCGAGGTGCCGGACGTCTCGGCCACCGGGGCGCGGACCGAGGTCGCGGATCTGGTCCCGCGGCCCGTCCCCGACGACCCGCTCGTGCTCGCCCGGACCCGGGCCCGCGTGCTGGCGCACCCGATGGTCGTCGGGCAGCTGGCCTCCGCGGACGGCCGGGCGGCCCTGCTCCCCGTCGTGCTCGACCCGGCCCGCCGCCCGATGCGCGAGACGGCGCGCGAGGTGGCCGACCTGGCGCACCGCGAGCTGGAGGGAGGCCGCGTCGTGGTCGATGGCGCGCCGGGCGCCGCCGTCGCGGTGGCCAACGCCCAGGCCGGTGCGGGCGTGCTGGTCGGGCTGGTCGCGGCCGCGGCGCTGCTGCTGGCGCCCCTGCTCCTGTTCCGCCGCGCCCTCCCGTGGCTCGTGGCGCTGCTCGGCTCCGCGGTCGTCACCGCCGGGTCGCTGCTGCCGGCCGCGCTGCTCCACGAGCCGCTGGGACCGTCCGCGCTCGTCGCCCTGCTCGGCGTGTTCGGCGTCGCGCTGCTCGGATCCTCCTACGTCGTGCTCGCCCCCGACCGCCGCGCCGCGGCGGCGCGCGGGACCGGGCCGGTCGTGCAGGCGCTCGTCTCCGCGCCGGTCGTCGCCGTGCTGACACTGCTCGTCTCCGGCGGCGGCTTCGCCGTCGCCATCCTCGGCTGCGGCGCGGCGCTCGTGCTGGCGCTGTGCGCCGGCGTGCTCCCCGCGCTGGCGGGTGCCGGCGCGACGGAGCGGAGCCCCCGGGCGGCGCCTCCCGCGCGACCGCTGCTCGCCGTGACGCTGACCGTCGCCTTCGCCCTGCCGTACCTCGGCGTGTCGCGTCTCCAGGTCGCCGTGGAGCCCGACGAGGCGTTCCCTCCGGGGTCGGGGCCCCGGCAGGCCGAGCAGTTCCTGCGCGAGCACTTCGACGGCTCGGCCACGATGGTCGCGGCGGTGCACGGCGAGATCGGCACCCCCGAGGCGCTCGACGCGCTGCGCTCCCTCGAGGCCGCGGCGCTCGGCGATCCCGCCACCCGCTCGGTGGTCTCGCTGCTCGGCCCCGTCCGGATGATGGGCCTCTCCGACGGCCGCGCCGCGGAGCTGCCCCCGACCGCGAACGGCGTCCGGCGCTTCTTCGTCATGTCGGCGGGCCAGCCGGGCCTCGGACAGCTGGTCGGCCCCGACCAGCGGGCGGCGAGCGTGCTGGCGAAGGTCGATCCCTTCTCGCCCCCGGACGACCTGGTCCGCCTGCGCGACACGCTGCTCGACTCCGTCCCGGGCGCGCTGCGCTACGCCGCGTTCGCCGCGGCGGAGCCGTCGAGGCGCGAGCGGATGGAGGCCGAGCTGCTCGACCGCCTGGGCCGCCGGCTCGCGCGCCTGGGGATCTCGCCCGAGGGGCGGGCGCCCGGGCTGCTGGGCGACCTGCTCGCGCGGATCGAACGGGCCTCGGGACTGGACGCCGAGCAGATCGCCACCCGCCTCGGCGAGCACTTCGTCGATGGCACGACCTACCTCCTCGTCGCGGACCTCGAGAGCAACGAGCCGTTGGCCGTCGGGGAGGCCGAGCGGGTGCGCCTGGCCGAGGCGGTGGCGCGCGCGGGCCAGCTCGACCTCGAGGCGGTGCGGGCCGCGCTGGTGGAAGTGTTCCCGGTCGCGGCCCGGGACGACGAGGGACTCGCCGAGGAGGCCCGCCTGGCCTTCGGGGCCCTCGAGCGCGTGGAGCTCGGCGGCGCCTCGAAGACCGAGCTGCCGATGTACGTGCGGGGCTGGGCGATGGCGGAGACGCCGGACTCGGAGCGGGCGGCGGCGGCCGAGCAGGAGCTGCTGCGGACGGCTTCCGAGCGGAAGCACGGCGGCGCGGCGATGCCCGACGGCAAGGGTGTGCCGCTGCGGGTGCGCGTGGGCGGCATGCCGCTGGCGGCCGCCTCGGTCCGCGCGAAGGTCCTGCGCGACGTGACGTCCGGGTTCCTGTCCGCCGCGGCCTTCGGCCTGGTGCTCTGGATTTCCCTGCTGCTCGTGGGCGGCGGCGGCGCGTTCGGCTCGACGGCCTGCAGCACCGGCCGGCCGGGCCTGCTGTCCTCCTTCGGCGCGTCGCTGCCGCGCGTCGTCGTGCCGCTGGTCGCCGCCTCGCTCGCCGTGGGCGGCGCCGGGTATCTCGGCCTCGTGGTCGACCCGGGCCTGCCCGTGCTGTTCGGCGTCGTGCTCGCGGTCGGCGGTGCGCTCGGCGCGCTGCTCCTCGCCCCGCATCCCGGTTCGAGGTCGTGGTCCGACGCGCGCCGCGTGGCGCTGCACCTCGGTCCGGCGCTTGCCGCCGTCGGTCTCGGCCTGTCGCTGATCCCGCTGCCCCCCGCCCGCACCCTCGGGCTCGTCCTCGCCGTCGGCCTCCTGGCCGCACTCGTCCTCGGCGTGGTTCACTCCGGCCGACGGGATTCCTAGACCGGGTCGGCCGGAAGGAGGATGCGATGAGGTTTCCATCAAGGAGGTCCGGTGCGATGGACGTTCTGCTGGTCGGCGCGGCTTGCCTGGCATCGGGTTCGGGGTGCAGGAAGCCGGACGCCGGCTCGTCGGCGTCGCCGGCGGAGGTTTCCAGGTTGCCGCCGCCGGCCGAGGCCGCGCCGCTCGACGACGAGGAGGCACGGCTGGTGTCCGGGGCGGTGGCGTCGCTGGCGGCGGACCTGTATCCGCGGCTCGCCGCCGATCGGACCAACATGGCCTTCTCCCCGACCAGCATCCTGCTGGCGCTGGCGATGACCTCCGGCGGAGCCCGCGGGGAGACCGCCGCGGAGATGAACGCCGTGATGCACCTGGGCGACGACCCCGATCGCACGCGGGCGTTGCTCGGGCGCGCGCAGCGCGTGCTGCTCACGGCCGGCTCGGAGTCGGTGCAGCTGGCGGTGGCCAATCGGCTGTTCGGCGAGCGGACCTACCGGTTCCGACCGGAGTTCCTGGAGTGGACCGCGGCCGAGTACGCGGCGCCGCTCGAGGCCGTCGATTTCCGCGGGGCCTTCGAGGCGGTCCGCGGCGGGATCAACGACTGGGTCGCGGAGCAGACGCGGGATCGGATCCCGGTGATCCTGCCGGAGCGGTCGGTCGACCCCGATACCCGGCTCGTGCTGGTCAACGCGATCTACTTCAAGGGCCGGTGGGCGCTGGTGTTCGAGCCGGAGGCGACGGTCCCGCGGCCGTTCACGCTGGCCGACGGGACGAAGGTCGAGGTTCCGACGATGGCGGCCCGGGACGACTTCGGCTACGCGGCCCGCGACGGCGCGCAACTGCTCGAGCTGCCGTACGCCGGCGACGCGCTGTCGATGGTCGTCGTGCTGCCGGCGGAGGGTGCGGCCCCCGACCCGTGGCTGACGGCGGAGCGGCTCGCGGGGCTCGGCCGGCTTCCGGTGCAGGAGGTCGAGGTCCGGCTGCCGCGGTTCAGGATCGACCCGCCCGGGCCGTGCCGCCTCGAGGCCGAGCTGCAGGCGCTCGGGATGGAGCGCGCCTTCGATCCCGGGGCGGCGGAGTTCGAGGGGATGGCCGACCCGCCGAATCCGGACGATCGGCTGTACGTCTCCGCGGTGTTCCATCGCGCGTTCGTCGAGGTGAACGAGGAGGGGACCGAGGCGGCGGCGGCCACGGCGGTGGTGATGGCGCCTCAGGGCATGCCGCCCTCGCCGCGCGAGCCGCTGCGGTTCCACGCCGACCGACCGTTCCTGTTCCTGATCCGCGAGAACCGCACGGGACTGGTGCTGTTCGCCGGCCGCGTGGGCGACCCGCGCCCGGCGGGCTGAACGGGGCGGCGACGAATCGGCCGCCGGCGTACGTCGCGCCGGGCGGCCCGCGTTGGCCCTGGTCCCGGCTCCCGTGGTAGGTTCGGGGTGCATCGTACGGGCCCTCGGAGCGGGGCGGGAGGTCGGCATGCGGAGCGCGCGCGCGCGCGAGATGCTCGGTTTCGGAACGGCGCTGCTGCTGGGCACGGCCTGCGCCACGGTGCCGTTCCCCAACTCCGGCTGGGAGGACGGCCGGCGCACCTGCGGGAGCGACTGCCCGGGTCGGCTGGAGCGGGTGGTGCGCTTCGGCGGGCCGGCGGCGGACGCCGGGCGCGACATCGCCCTGCTCTCCGGCGGCGACCTGCTGCTCGTCGGCTACGTCTTCGGCCCCGCGACCTGGTCGCTGCCGGACGGCGACCGGGCGTTCTGCGAGAACATCGAGCGGGGCGCGTTCCTGGCCCGGGTGGAGGAGGGGGGCGAGGTCGAGTGGGCGGCGTGCGCGAACCAGGCCGACCCGTACGGGCTGGCGGTGATGCCCGACGATGGCGCGGTGGTCGCCGGCGAGTTCGAGTCCTCCGCCGTCTTCGCGCCGGGCACCGAGGAGGAAACGACCGTCACCGCAGCGGGACGCTACGACATGTTCGTGGCCCGCTACGACGGCGACGGGAAACTGCTGTGGGTCCGGACCGGCGGCGGCGAGGGACGCACGCACGCCGCCGCGGCGGTCCCGCTGCCCGACGGGGGCATCGCCGCCTGCGGCTGCTTCGCCCGCCACGCCGTGTTCGGCGCCGGCGAGACCAACGAGCTGACGGTCGATTCCGACACCGGCGACGGGATCTTCGTCGTGCGCTACCGCGAGGACGGCAGCCTGGTCTGGGTGCGCGGGTTGCCCGCCACGCGGACCGACGAGGGCTCGGCGCTGCTGGCGCTGCCCGACGGCAGCCTGCTCGTCGCCGGACACTTCGGCCGCCCCGTGATGTTCGACGCCGTGTCGCTCGTCCCCGACGGCGGCGCCGACGCGTTCCTCGCGCGGCTCGACTTCTCCGGCACCGTCGTCTGGGCCGTCCGGATGGGCGGCGAGGGAACCGACGCCGCCACCGCGCTGGCGCAGCTCCCGGACGGCACGGTGCTCGTCGCGGGGCACTTCGAGCGGACCGCGACCTTCGGCCGCGGCGAGGACACCGAGCTGCGGCTGCGGTCGGAGGGCGACGCCGACGTGTTCCTCGCGCACTACGACGTCGAGGGGAAGTTCCTCGGGGCGCTGCAGGCCGGGGGCGAGGGCTTCGACGCCGGCTTCGCCCTCGCCGTCGACGGCGACGGCGGCGTGATCCTGGCCGGGTCGTTCGAGGACCGCGCGACGTTCGGCGAGGACGACCCGATGGAGACGACTCTCGTGGCCGCCGGCGAAAAGGACCTGTTCCTGGCCCGCTACGACCACGAAGGAAAGCTGGCCTGGGCCACGATGGCCGGCGGCCCGGCGTACGACGCGGGGCGCGGACTGGCGGTGACGAGCGGCGGGGACGTCGTGCTCACCGGCGGCTACGGGTCGAGCGCCGTGTTCGGCGCGGGCGAGCCGTCCGAGACGTCGCTCGCATCGATCAACGACCCGCGGTACTCCGAGGAGCCGAGCATGGTCAGCGACGCCTTCCTCGCCTGGTTTTCCCGGTAGCGGAGCGAAGACGGTCCCGGCGTCGAGCTGCCGGCGCCGGCGCGAACCCGCTCAGCGCAGGATCACGGTCCGCAGCTGGTAGCCGGTCATGTCGCTGTAGGTGTAGGGGCCGGTGCCCACGGCGAAGCTCTCCACGGCGTAGGTCGCGGGGTGCATCTTCAGCGCCGCGTTGCCGCCCTGCGAGACGGCCCACACGTTGCCCTCGAAGTCGATCGCCACGCCCACCACCGCTTCCGGGCCGACGTGCTGCTCGTGCACGAAGGTCACGTCCGCCTCGCGCACCTGCACCACCGAGCCCGTGGTGCTCGCCACCCATACCGATCCGGCGTTGTCCACGGCGATGCCGCGGTAGAACTTGGTCAGGCCGGGCGAGGTGTAGGTCACGTTCTCGCCGGTCGAGGGGTTGAGGCGGTTGACGCACGAGCCGGTCATGGTCTTGCCCGAGGTCCAGACCCGGTCGAAGGCGTCGACCGCGATGCCGTAGCCGCACGGAACGGTGAAGTAGGTCGTGGCGAGCGTCGTGGTGTTCACGCGAACGATCCGGCACGACCCGACCGTGCACATCCCGCCGACGATCCAGAAGTTGCCCGCGCCGTCCATCGCGCCGCCGTAGGGCATGTTTGTCACGTGCGTCCGCCCGGCGACCGCCCCGGTGTCGCCGTCGAGCTTGAACACGCCGCCGGTATCGAGCGCCCCGATCCAGACGTGGCCGCCGAGGCCCGTGTACGAGTCCTCGGTGCCGTCCCACGCCGTCGCCCGCGCGCCGATCGGGCTCGTCGAGCCCGCGTCCGGCAGCGTCGTGTTCCAGATCATGCACTCGTCCTCGCCCCAGGGCAGGACGTCCGTCGCACCCGTGGACGTGCGGATCGTCGTGTCGCCGTCGCGGTCGATGCAGTCCTCCAACTCCGCGGCGAACTTCGTCACCGACGACGGGCCCGCGGGCGTCTCCCCGCCCGGGCTGCGGTTCGTCACCACCATGTCGCCGTGCAGGTTGACCGAGGTCCGCGACGGGTCGCCGAGCGCTCCGAGGGGACTGGTCACGTAGCGGCCCACCTCCACGCCGTCGAGCGTGCAGAGCTTGGACAGGGTTCCCTCGGCCGAGTTGGCGATCCAGATGTACGAGCGGTTCTCGCCGCAGCGCGACGGCAGCGGCGGCCGCGCATCCTCCACCGCCGCGTCCTCCGGTCCCTCTGCGTCGTCGCCGACCGCGCCGTCCTCCGCCGTCCCCGCGTCCTCGCCGGGCGGCGCGTCCTCGCCCCCGTCCACCGGCGGGTCGCTCGAGCACGAGCACGACCCCTCCGCCGTGCACTCGCTCCGCGGAAAGCCCGCGGCCGCGCAGCGCGCCGCGCAGTCCGCCGGATCGCACGTCCCGCCGTCCCCCTCCAGCACGATGCCGTCCGACGCCCCGTCGCTGCCGTCCGTCGGCACGTCGCGCCGCACGTCCGTCACCGACCCCTCGTTGTCCGCCGGCGAGCATCCGGTCCACAGCCACGCCGCCACCAGCACGCGAAACCACACCCCGTCGCGTCCTCGAGTCGTCATCGTCGGTGCCTCCCGCTGGGAGCCATGGTAGCGGAGCTCCGCGGCCTGTCAACGTTCGCGGGGACGCGCGGTTCCGTCCCGTCGTGCAGGGCGTTCGGCGGGGCCAGGGTCTTGCGGCGGGGCGCGCCGCCGAGGCCTGCACGGGGGTGCCCTCGCGTTCCCTCGCGTTGGTAATGAGCCGGGACATCATGGACCACCCTGCGGTGCTCGGTAATCGGGAGCACGTCGCCGAGTAGTTGGGGCAGCGGACCGAGTT
>JAFGHH010000109.1 GCA_016930215.1 Deltaproteobacteria bacterium | reverse complement strand
CCGCTCGACGATGTTGCGCAGCTCGCGCACGTTGCCCGGCCAGTGCCAGGCCATCAGCCGCGCCATCGCCTCGCCGGCGAAGCCGCGCACCGCCGTGCTGGTCGACTGCCGGGCCTGCTCGAGGAAGTGGTGGGCCAGGATCGGGATGTCCTCGACCCGCTCGCGCAACGCGGGCACGACGATCGGGATCACGTTGAAGCGGTAGTACAGGTCCTCGCGGAATCTCCCCTCCTCGACCAGCTGGAACAGGTCGCGGTTGGTCGCCGTGATCACGCGCACGTCGACCTCCTGCTCCCGCTCGCTGCCCACGGGCCGCAGCCGCCGGGTCTCGAGCACGCGCAGCAGCTTGCCCTGCAGCTCGAGGCTGATGTTCGCCAGCTCGTCGAGGAACAGCGTACCGCCGTGGGCGATGCTGAAGTAGCCGGGTCGGCCGTGGGTCGCGCCGGTGAAGGCGCCCTTGACGTGGCCGAACAGCTCGGACTCGAGCAGCGTGGGGGAGAGGGCGGACAGGTCCACCGCCACGAACGGCTTGTCGGCGCGGCGGCTGTTCTGGTGCAGCGCCTGCGCCAGCAGCTCCTTGCCCGTGCCGGACTCGCCGTACAGCGTCACGGTGAAGTCGGTGGGCGCCACCTTGAGCACCTGGCGGATGATGTCCTCGATCGCCTTGGAGCGGCCGAGGATCGGCGTGCCCTGGCGCAGCGCGCTCAGCTCCTGCTTGAGGTACTCGTTCTCGCTGCGCAGCCGGCGATCCTCGAGCGCCTTCTGGACGGCCAGGGCGAGCTCCTCCGGGGTGAACGGCTTGGGGATGTAGTCGAAGGCCCCCTTGCGCACCGCCTCGATCCCGGTCTGGATCGTGGCGTAGCCCGTGATGATGATCACCGGCAGCTCGGGCCGCTCGCGACGGATCTGCTCGAGCGCCTCCATGCCGGAGAGGTCCGGCATCTTGAGGTCGAGCAGCACGAGGTCGTGGTTGCCGGCGGCGGCCACGCGCACCCCCTCGAGCCCCGACAGCACGTACTCCACGACGTGGCCCTCCTCGCGCAGGATCTTCTGGCAGCTGATGCAGACGCTCGGCTCGTCGTCGATCACCAGCACCTTGGCCGTGGTCTTCTCCATCGCCTCCTCCGCGCGCCGGGCCTACAGCCACTCCCAGCGGGGCAGGGTCACCGTCACCGTCGTCCCCTGGCCCTCGTCGCTGCGCACGTCGATGGTGCCCTCGTGCTTCTGCACGATGCCGAGCGAGACGGACAGCCCGAGGCCCGTGCCCTTGCGCGCACCCTTCGTCGTGAAGAACGGCTCGAAGATCCGCGCCAGGTGCTCGGCCGGAATCCCCTTGCCGGTGTCCGCGAACCGCACCTCGACGAAGCCGCCGCTGGCGTCCTCGTCGGCGGTCAGCCGGACCGTGCCGCGGCCCTCGCAGGCCTCGGCGGCGTTGGTCAGCAGGTTGGTGAACACCTGCTGCAGCAGCTTCGGGTCGCCGTTGACGTACAACGGGTAGTCGGGAAACCGGGTCTCGAGCGTCACCGCCTTGAGCGGCTCGTACTTGGCGGTGAGGCGCATCGTGTCGCGCAGCACCTCGCGCAGGTCGACGATCCGCTTGGCCATCGGTCGCTCGCGGGCGAAGTCGAGCAGGCCCTTGACGATCTCGCGGCAGCGGGTCGTCTCCGCCACGATGATCTCCAGGTCCTCCCGCTCGGACGCCTCCGGCAGGGCCTTCTTGAGCAGCAGGCTGGACAGCGAGAGGATGGCCGTCAGCGGGTTGTTGATCTCGTGGGCCACCCCGGCGGCGAGCCGCCCGGCCGAAACCTGGCGCTCGACGGCCGAGAGGCGGTCGGCGGTCATCTCGCGCAGCCTGTTGTCGCGCTCCTTGACCGCCCGGACCATCCGGTTGAAGGCGCGCGCCAGCCGCCCCAGCTCGTCCGCCGACTCGATGCGCACCTTGTGCCCCAGGTCGCCCTCCGCCACGCGGCTCATCCCCGCCGCCAGCTCCCGGATCGGTCGCACCAGCCAGACCGAGAACAGGTAGGTCATCAGGAAACCGAAGACCATCCCGCCGGCGATCAGGCTCGAGAACAGCGCCACCGTCCGCCGGCGGATCTCGGCGTAGGCGTCCTCGCCAATCCCCTCGCCGACCCCGAACATCCCGACGATCCGACCGTCGAGGTCGCGCAGCGGCTGGTAGCTGGCGTAGTAGTCGGTCCCGGCCACGTCGGCCACCCCGGTGTACACCCGCCCCTCGCCCAGCACCGTCCGCACGACCCGCGGGTCGGCCGCCGTGCCGTCCGCGCCGCCGACGATCGTGGCGATGCGGCGCTCCTGGAGGAAGACCGTGGCGCCGAACCGCGGATTGCGCGGGTGGATCAGCTCCGCCATCGGCCGCAGCAGCGCGACGTTGTCGTTGAGCCGCCGGCCGAGCAGCGTCACGCCGGCCGACGTGGAGACGACCGCCACCGTCAGCAACTGGTCCTCCGTCTGCGGCGGCACCCCCAGCAGCCCGGCGTGCGCCCCCGGCAACACCACCAGCCCCGTCAACGCGGTGCGCTGCTCGCGGGCCCGCTCCGCCGCCCCGCCCAGCGCCGTCCCGTCCAGCACGAGCCGCTCGTCGCCCGACAACACGCGCACCGCGTAGGCCAGGTCGCCCGACGCCGCCCCGCCGCCCACCGCCCGCCGCTCGAACACCGTCACGCCCGTCGCGGCCCAGCGCACCGCGAAGTCCACCGGCAGCTCCGCCCGGGCCGGCACCCGCAGCCGCTCCGCCAGCAGCACGACGTCCGTGACGCGCGCCAGCGACTGCACCGCCGTCTCGAGCCGCTCGAGCTGCAGGTCGAACACCTGCGCCGCCAGCTTCCGGTACAACCCGGCGCTCGACCGCGCCATCTCGTCGACCTTCTGCCCGAACACCGCGCTGCCGATCAGGATCGTCGCCGAAGCAGAGCTGACGATCAGCAGCACGAAGGCCAGCACGAGCCGCGTGCGCAGCGACAGGCGCCGCAGCCGCTTCCACAGCAACGCCCAGCGACTCGGTGCTTCCTCCGGCGCTTCGCCCGGCGGTTCGAGGTTCATCTGCTTGCCAACCTCCCGACCGCATCCCCTCCCGCGGTCGCACTCCCACCGGCCGAATCTCACCCCGTCCGAACCCACCGGTCAAGCCAAATGTATAGAAGCCAAACACAGGTGTCTATCGGAAGCACACCAGTCCAATGTCGCCTGTCATCACCTCACAAAATCCGGTAATACCATACTAAAACAGCAGCACGACCTCCTGGATCCCGCACGAACGAATGTATATTCCTTAGCTACATCAGAAGCCTTCGTTTCGGATTCATGGATCCCGCAAGATGAAAAAAACACATCACCAAGAGCAGTTAGAAGCCCATCGTCCACTTGGCACGCTCCTTGATATACACCCTGGCGGAGCTGAGAACGGGGGCAGAACGGAGGAAGGCAGCCATGACGAAGAAGGCAATCGCGTACGTGAGTGACATCGTCCTGGGGCAGACGGGCGAGGTAATTGGCCGCGAGGCGCAGAAGCAGGCGATCCGGCGCTACGCGCAGGAGAACGGGATCGAGGTGGTGGCCTTCTTCGAGGACGAGGTCTACAACGAGGACATCATCTCGCGCTCCGGGATCCAGCAGCTGCTGGCGTGCGAGGAGTCCTGGGACTGCGTCCTGGTGGAGCGGGTCTGGTCGCTGTCGCGGCTGTGGCCGACGCTGCAGTCGTTCCTCAAGGAGCTGCAGCGGCGCGGTCGCAAGCTCGAGGCGACGAGCTGCCTGTGGGACTGCGTGTCGCAGCAGGCGCGACACTACTTCCGCCCGGGCTACAAGCCGCTCGCCGCGGTCTGCACGGTCCCGGCGCTGGAGCAGGCGCACGCGGCGCGGGTCCACAAGCCGTCGCGCCTCAACTTCGCGCTGCTCAAGCGGCGCCCGGCAGGCGCGTAGACCCCCGTTCCGCCCGCCACGGCACCGCTTCTCCGGCGGCCCGCGTCGCGAGCGCGGGGGGATAGGCGGAGTCAGTCATGCCCGATCTCTCCCAGGCCACCCGACCGATCATGTGGAACATCTCCCACGGCTGGTTGATCTACGTCCTGCTGGTGGTCGCGATGGCGATCTTCGGCTGGGGGGTCTACCAGCGGGTCCGGTTCTGGCGGCAGGGCCGGCCGCGCAACGAGAAGGTCTCGGACTGGGGCCACCGGCTGTGGTTGCTGGTCCGCGAGCTGTTGTTCCAGAAGCGCGTCCGCAACTCGCGCCTGCCCGGCTTCTTCCACAGCCTGATCTTCTACTCCTTCGTGGTGCTGGTCGTGGTCACCGGCGTCGTGGCGATGGACTACGACTTCGGCACCACCCTGTTCCGCGGCTGGCTCTACGTGTTCCTGACGATGGCCGCCGAGCTGGCCGGCGTGCTGATCCTGGTCGGCGTCGGCATGGCCGCCTGGCGCCGCTACGTCCGCAAGCCCAAGACGCTCGAGACCGGCCCCGCCGACACCTTCGCGCTCGCGCTGATCGGCCTGCTGGTGCTCACCGGCTTCGCCACCGAGGGGCTGCGCATGGCGACGCTCGGGGACGCCTGGCCCTGGCTCTCCCCGGTCGGCCTGCTGTTCAGCCTGCCCTTCCGCGGCATCTCCGTCGAGGACGGGCAGGCGATGCACCTGATCCTGTGGTGGACGCACACCCTCTTCGCCTTCGGCTGGATCGCCACCATCCCCTACACCAAGTTCGTCCACCTGCTCGCCCTCCCCACCGACGTCTTCCTGCAGAAGCTCAAGCCGCGCGGCGAGCTGGCGCGGGTCGACATCGAGGCGATGATGACCGCCGACGACTTCGACGAGGAGAACTTCCGCGTCGGCGTCGAGCGGACGACCGACCTGACCTGGAAGCAGCGCCTGGACGCCGACGCCTGCATCTCCTGCGGCCGCTGCGACGAAATCTGCCCCTCGACCCAGGCCGGCCACCCGTTCTCCCCGCGACGCCTCATCGCCGGCCACAAGGAGCTGCTGCACGCGCCCGTCCCGGCCAAGACCAACGGGAACGGCAGCGGCGTGGCGGCGAAGCCCGAGGCGCCGTGCCTCGTGGGCGACGCCTTCGACCGGGACTTCATCTGGTTCTGCCGCACCTGCACCGCCTGCATGGAGGTCTGCCCGGCATCGATCGAGCACGTCGACACCCTGATGGAGCTGCGGCGCAACGAGGTGCTGATCCAGGGCCGGGTGCCGACCGAGGCGGCCCGCACGCTCAAGATGCTCGAGGCCAACGGCAACCCGTTCGGCCTCCAGGAGGACCGCGTCAGCTGGCTCGAGCAGCTCGGCGCCCGCATCGTCGGCCCCGGCGAGGACGTCGACATCATCTACTGGATCGGCTGCTGCACCAGCTTCGACCCCAACAAGCAGAAGATCGCCGTCGACGTCTGCCGGCTGCTCGACCGCTGCGG
>JAFGHH010000108.1 GCA_016930215.1 Deltaproteobacteria bacterium | reverse complement strand
TCCTGCGGCACGCTCGACGAACCGTGCATCACCAGGTGCGTCGTCGGCAGCCGCTTGTGGATCTCCTCAATCAACGTCATCGCCAGCACGTCGCCGTCCGGCTTGCGCGAGAACTTGTACGCCCCGTGGCTCGTCCCGATCGCCACAGCCAGCGCATCCACCCCCGTCCGCTCCACGAACTCCACCGCCTGGTCCGGGTCGGTCAGATGGCCCTTCCCCCCGGCCCCATGGCCGTCCTCGATCCCGCCGATGGTGCCAATCTCCCCCTCGACGGTCACGCCGCGTTCGTGAGCGAATTTCACGATCTCCGACGTGACCTTGACGTTGTAGTCGAAGTCCGACGGGGTCTTCCCGTCGGCCAGCAGCGAGCCGTCCATCATCACCGACGTGAAGCCGTACTCGATCGCCGACTTGCAGGTCTCGACCGAGTTGCCGTGGTCCTGGTGCATCACGATCGGCAGCTCCGGATGCAGCTCGGAGGCCGCCAACATCACGTGCCGGAGGTAGTTGTCGTTGGCGTACTTGCGCGCCCCGCGACTGGCCTGCACGATCACCGGCGACTTGGTCTCGACGGCCGCCTCCATGATCGCCTGGATCTGCTCCATGTTGTTGACGTTGAGCGCGGCGACGCCGTAGCCGCCTTCCTTGGCGGCATCGAGCAACGGACGCATCGGAACGAGCGGCATGGTCTCCTCCTTCGTGCCGGGGATCCCCCGAAGACGGGCCCGGTCGCGACCGGACTCTAACGCAGCCGGACCGAAAGTCGAAGGGGCAATTCGAACACCGCGGCCCGCGCAAGGCGGCCGGCGTCCCGTGTCCCGGGGGCCGCCGCGTGTGCTAGCGTTCCCCGCGCATGCTCCGCCGCGCCCCCGTCGCACTCGTCGCGTCCGCCGCACTGCTCGCCGGCGTCGCCCCCGCCGCCGGCCAGGACCTCGACCACCACCCCGACGCCCCGCGCCTCGAGCCGCCCCGCCTGCTCGTCGGCGAGCCGCCCCCCTACCCCGACGGCGCGACCGACGAGGCGCGCGTCGTCGTCTCGCTGCTGGTCGATGAACAGGGCCGCGTGGCCGAGGCGGAAGTCGCCGAGCCGGCGGGCGAGCCGTTCGACGCCGCAGTGCTGGCGCAGGTTCGGGGGTTCCGGTTCTCGCCCGCCACGTCCGACGGCGAGGCGATCCGCGCCCGGATCCGCCTCGCCTTCACCTTCGCCCCTCCGACACCCGGCGAGCCCGCTCCGGAGGCCGGCGACACCCCGACCGACACCGGAACGACCGGCGGCGGACCCGCCGAGGGCGTCGCCGGAACGAGCACGGTGACGAGCCCCGACGACGAGGAAGACCGGGGCCCCGTACCGCCCGACGAGCCCGCCGGCGCCGGCACCGAAGGCCCCACGGGGCTGCTCGCGGGGCAGGTCTTCGAGCGCGGTACGCGCGACATCCTCGCCGACGCCCGCGCCGAGGCCGCGGGCGAGCTGGCGTTCGTCGATGCCGAGGGGCGGTTCGAGCTGCGGCTGCCCGAGGGAACGCACGAGCTGCTGGTGGTCCAGGAGGGGTATTCCCCGCTGCGCACGGCCGTCGAGATCGAGGACGGGATGCGGCTCGAGCTGGCCCTGCGGCTGGAGCGCGAGCGCGGGTCGCGGCCCTTCGAGACGACGATCCACGGCCGGCGCGACGAGGAGGAGGTGACGCGGGTCAGCCTCGCCGGCGAGGAGATCCACAACCTGCCGGGGACGATGGGCGACCCGTTCCGGGCGATCGAGGCGCTGCCCGGCATCACGCCGGTCCTCACCGGCCTGCCCTACTACTTCGTCCGCGGCGCCCCGCCCTCCGGCACCGGCTTCTACCTCGACGGCGTCCGCGTCCCCGCGCTGTTCCATCTCGCGCTGGGACCCGCCGTGGTCCATCCGTCGCTGGTCGAGCGGATCGATTTCTTCCCCGGCGGCGCCCCGGCCGACCTCGGCCGCTACGTCGGCGGGATGGTCCGCGCCGAGACCCGCCTGCCCCGCGCCGACCACTGGCGGCTGGAGTGGGACCTCCGGCTGACCGACGTGGGGGCGCTGGTCGAGGTTCCGATCACCGACGACCTGCGCGTCTCGGCCTCGGGGCGCTACAGCTACACCGGCTGGCTGATCAAGCTGTTCGAGGAGGACGCGTACCTGCAGTACTGGGACTACCAGGGGCGGCTGGAGTGGGATTTCGCCCCCGGACACCGCCTGGTGCTGTTCGGCTTCGGCTCGTTCGACCAGGCGGGCGAGGAGGAGGACGACGGCACGATCGAGGGGCCGAAGATCCAGTTCCACCGGGTCGACCTGCGCTACCTCTACCGGCACGGCCGCGAGCTGCGCGCGGAGCTGGCCGGCTGGTTCGGCTACGACGCGACGACGATGGACGAAGAGGACGACGTCGGGCTGACGATGTGGGCCGGCGGCCCCCGCGCCACGCTCGTCTGGTCCCCCGAGGAATGGCTCGACGTCGCCGCCGGCACCGACCTCGAGGTGCGGCACTTCCCGCCCCCCGGCCTGGAGGAGGAGGACGACCTGACGCCGCTGACGCGCGAGCGCGACGCCGTGCTGCTCGGGACCTGGGCCAAGGTCACGCTGCGCCCGACCGAGGACACCGACCTGCAGCTCGGCGGCCGCTTCGACGTGCACCGCGTGGCCGACGACACCGAGAGCTGGTTCGACGTTCGCCTCACGCTGCGCCACCGCCTCACCGATTGGCTCTGGCTCAAGGGCTCGATGGGCACCTTCCACCAGCCGCAGTCGTTCGTCATCGACCTCCCGGGCCTCGGGTCGTTCGTCGTCGATTCCGGGCCGCAGCGGTCGTACCAGCTCTCCCAGGGCGTCGAGATCGCCCTGCCCTGGGAGCTGGGGCTCGACGTCCAGGCGTACTACTCGGACTTCGCCAACCTCTCGGACCCGGACATCCCGGACGACGGCGACGTGTTCGAGGGCCTCGCGCGCGGCCTGTTCGAGCCGCTCGACGGCCGCGCCTACGGCCTCGAGCTGCTGCTGCGCCGGCATCTCGGGGCCGGCGTGTTCGGCTGGATCGCCTACACGCTGGCGCGCTCCGAGCGGGACTACGAAGCCGGTACGGCGACCGCCGACTTCGACCAGACGCACGTGCTGAACCTCGTGCTGTCGTGGGACGTCGGCCGGGGCTGGCGCATCGGCGGACGCTTCCATCTCCGCTCGGGACGACCCTACACGCCGCTGGAATGGACCGGGCGGCCGGGCATCGAAGGGTCCTGCCGGGTCTCGGGCGGGCGCAACACCGAACGCCTGCCCCCGTTCTACCGGCTCGACCTGCGCGTCGACAAGAAGTGGACCTTCGAGACCTGGTGGTTCGCGCTGTACTTCGAGTTCATCAACATCACGTTCACCGCGGAGCCGCTCTCGATGGAGTGCAACTGGGAAGAGCCCCACGTGCGCCTGGAGGAGGTGCCGTACATCGTGATCCCGACGCTCGGCTTCCGCGGCGTATACTGACCGCCGACCGCGGCCGCCGGGCCGCCGACATCCCGGGGGGTCGGGGGACGGAGCGCCAGATGGACCGACCCGCAATCTCCGAAACCACGCCGACCTGGGACGTCGGCATCGCCCGCGTGCCGCTGCGCGTCGTACGCCGCACGGCGGGCCCTCCCGGACCGCCGGTGCTGTTCCTGCACGGCTTCCACAGCGCCCCGCCCGGCGCCGGCGACCGGGACGTCTCGTCGCTCGCCGCGGCGGGCTTCACGGCCGTCGTCGTCGAGGCCCCGCACCACGGCAGGCGCCGCTCGCCGCGGGTCGACGAGATCGTCGAGGCCCAGGGCCCGCCGGCCCACGAGCTGTTCCTGCGGATCGTGCGCGAGGCGGTCGCGGAGCTGCCGGCGGTGGTCGAACGCGCGCGGGCCGAGTTCGGCGGACCGCTCGGGGTCGTCGGAGTCTCGATGGGCGCCTACACGGCGCTGGCGGCCGCGACGGCGGAGCCGCGGCTGTCGGTCGTGGTGTCGATCCTCGGCTCGCCCGACTGGGCGCCGCGGGAGGGGGAGCCGACGCCGACGAGCCGCGAGTGGCTGGCCGAGGCGCCGATCTGCCGCCCGGAGCGCTTTCCGCCTCGCGCGCTCCTCCTGGCGAACGCCGGCCGCGACGCCAACGTGCCGCCGGCCGCCTCGCGCGCGTTCGCCGCGACGCTGCGCCCGCTGTACGCCGACCATCCCGACCGGCTCGACTACCGCGAGTACCCCGAGTCCGAGCACTTCATGCGCGAAGCCGACTGGAACGACCTGTGGAGCCGCACGCTGGAGTGGCTGCGGCGGTTCCTGGTTCGTTGACGCACGCGACCCGGCGTGCGAAACACGCCGGGCTGCCGTCGGTGTGGACGCTCGCGGCATGGCGCGGGTCGCCGACCGTACGGGGCGCGGGACCACCGACGAGGAAGAACCCGGGATTCCGTCGGCCTGGGTGACTCGCAGCCTCGCCAGCGGCCGCGCCAGGCGCAATTCGATTCCCGCGCTTCCGGGCGAGCGTCTGCACTCCGGGTTGCAGATCTGTCCGGATGCTGATAGCAGGCGCGATCGGCTGGCAGATACGTTCGTACTTCGCGGGCGGGCCGTCGGTCGGGGAAGGCATCAAAGATGACCAGGAGTCTTGGAGGATCGGGGTTCGGTGTGCTCTCGATTCTGCTGCTGAGCGCGGGTTGCGGCACCGGCGTCGATTACACGACGGAATGCCACGTCCCACAGGTGGAGTGCGGGGGGGCATGCGTGGATCTGCAGACCGATCGCGCCCATTGCGGGGCGTGCGACGAGGCCTGCGAGACGGGCGAGGTGTGCGTCGACGGCGCCTGCGCCACCTCCTGCCCGGCGGGGCAGGACGTGTGCGACGACCGCTGCGTGGAACTGCAGACCGATCGCGCCCATTGCGGGGCGTGTGACGAGGCCTGCGAGACGGGCGAGGTCTGCGTCGACGGCGCCTGCGCCACCTCCTGCCCCGGCGCCCAGATCGAATGCGGCGGCAGCTGCATCGACCCCGACACCGACCGCGCCTACTGCGGCGCCTCGGGCGACTGCACCGGCACCGAGGCCGGCGCGGCCTGCGCCGACGGCGAGGTCTGCGTCGACGGCGCCTGCGCCACCTCCTGCCC
>JAFGHH010000107.1 GCA_016930215.1 Deltaproteobacteria bacterium | reverse complement strand
GCTGGTCGAGGTCGGACGCGGTCGGCTGTCGCCGGAGGCGATGCCGGGGATCCTCGCGGCGCGCGACCGCGCGGCCGCCGCCCGGACCGCCCCCGCCTGCGGCCTGTACCTCGTGCACGTCCACTACCCGGAAGGCGCCGCCGCGGGCGTGGAGGGCGGCGACCCGCCCTGAGCGAATCGGACCGAGCGTCCGAACGTGCGTCCGGGTCTTGCGGGACGACCGCCAACCGTGGTAATTCCGCCTTCGCACGGCATGGACAAGGAAGCGAAAGCATTGACGGAGCAGGCGGCTCCCGGACCGGACGAGACGGCCGCGAAGGACGCGGAGGGCTCGACCCCCGCCGTGGCGGACGAGACGGCCGCGAAGGGAGGAGACGAGGCGACGGCCGGAGCGGCAGAGGCGCCGACGGCGGAGGCCGAGGTTCCGATCGAGGAGGACGAGAGTCCGGCGGGGACGGACGAGACGGCCGCGCGCGTGGCCGCCCTGGAGGCCGAGAAGGAGGAGTTCGGCCGCCGTATCGCCGAGCTGAAGGACCGGGTGCTGCGGGGCGCTGCCGACTTCGACAACTACCGCAAGCGCGTGGCGCGCCAGGAGCAGGAGACGCGGGAGCGGGCTCGGGCCGAAGCGCTGCGGACGTTCCTGCCCGTCGTCGACAACGTGGAGCGCGCGTTGGGGTTCGCGGAGCAGATGACGGGCGGGGAGCAGATCGCGCAGGGACTGCAGATGGTCCTGCGCGGCTTCTTCGACGCTTTCGGCCCGGACGGGCTGACGCGCGTCGAGGCGATGGGCAAGCCGTTCGACCCGACGGTGCACGAGGCCGTGGGGCAGTTGGAGACGGCGGAGACTCCCGCGGGCTGCGTGGCGCAGGAGTTGCAGTCCGGCTACCGCCTCAAGGAGCGGCTGTTGCGGCCGGCCCTGGTGGTGGTGGCCCGGCCGCCGGCGGCGGCCGCGGCGGCGGGGCCGCCGGCTCCCGAAACGAACGACCAGCCGGGTCCGTCGAACGACGGATCCCCAGGGGGGACGTGACCGTGGCCGGGGTCTCGAACAAGAAGGTCGTCGGCATCGATCTCGGAACGACCAACTCGTGCGTCGCCGTGCTCGAGGGGAACAACGTCACGGTAATCCCGAACCCGGACGGCGGGCGCACGAGCCCCTCGGTCGTGGCCTTCCTCAAGGGCGGGGAGCGGCTGACGGGGCCGCTGGCCAAGCGCCAGGCGGCGACGAACCCGGAGGGCACGATCTACTCGGTGAAGCGCCTGATGGGCCGCAGGTTCACGGCGCCGGAGGTGGTGCGCCACCGCGCACTGTGCTCGTACCGGATCGTCGAGGCGGCGAACGGGGACGCGCGGATCCTGGCGGACGGCACGGAGCGCTCGCCGGCCGAGATCTCCTCGATGGTGCTGGGCTACCTCAAGGACGCCGCCGAGGCGTACCTCGGGGAGCAGGTGACCGAGGCGGTGATCACGTGCCCGGCGTACTTCGACGACGCGCAGCGGCAGGCCACCAAGGACGCCGGGAAGATCGCCGGCCTCGGCGTTCGGAGGATCATCAACGAGCCGACGGCGGCGGCGTTGGCCTACGGCCAGGGCGACGCGGGCCGCGAGGGCCGGACCAGGCTCGTGGCCGTGTACGACCTCGGCGGCGGCACCTTCGACATCTCGATCCTCGAGCTGGCCCAGGGCGTGTACACCGTGCGCTCGACGTCCGGCAACACGTTCCTCGGCGGCGAGGACTTCGACCAGCGGCTGGTCGACATCCTGGCGGACGAGTTCCTCAAGGCCGAGGGCACGGACCTGCGGCAGGACGCCAAGGCGCTGCAGCGGCTGCGCGAGGCGGCGGAGAAGGCCAAGCACGAGTTGAGCTCGTCGCTGGAGACCGAGATCAACCTGCCGTTCATCGCCTCGGGGAAGTCCGGACCCGTCCACCTCAACCGCACGCTGTGGCGCAGCGAGTTCGAACAGCTCGTGGCGGAGCTGGTCGACCAGACGTTCGGGCCCTGCAAGCAGGCCCTCGCCGACGCCCGACTGACGACGAAGAACCTCGACGAGGTGATCCTGGTCGGGGGGATGACTCGCATGCCGTTCGTGCGCCAGCGCGTCGAGGAGTTCTTCGGGCGGCCGCCGAGCCAGGGGGTGAATCCGGACGAGGTGGTCGCGGTGGGGGCGGCGCTCCAGGGCGCGGCGCTCGAGGGGCAGACGGGCGAGGTCCTGCTGCTCGACATCACCCCGCTGTCCCTCGGCGTCGAGACCGGCGGCGGCGTGTTCACGCGGCTGATCCCGCGGAATACGACGGTGCCGTGCCGCAAACGCGAGGTCTTCACCACCAGCCTGGACAACCAGCCGTTCGTGCCGGTGCACGTCCTGCAGGGCGAGCGCGAGATGGCGGCGGACAACAAGACGCTGGCGCGTTTCGAGCTGGTGGGCATCCCGCCGGCGCCGCGCGGCGTACCGCAGGTCGAGGTGCTGTTCGACATCGATGCCGACGGCATCCTCTCCGTCACGGCCCGCGACCTCGGCACCGGCCGCAAGCACGCCGTCCAGGTCGTCGCCGCCTCGGGGCTGAGCAAGGACGAGGTCGAGCAGCTGGTACGGGAGGCCGAGACGCACAAGTCCACCGACTCGATGCGCCGCGACCGGGCCGAGGCGAAGAACGCGGCCAACGCGCTGCTGTACACCACCAAGAAGGCGCTCGCCGAGTTCCGCTCGGTGCTGTCGGAGCCCGACGCCGAGGCGATCGAGGCCGACGTCGCCGCGCTCGAGGCGCTGCTCGAGAACGGCGCCGTGGAGAAGCTGCGCGAGGCGACCAAGCTGCTCGAGAGCTCCGCCTACCGCATCGCCGAGGCGATCTACGCCGGCGCCCGCGGCGACGAGGCTCCGGCCGCGGAGGGCCCGCCGCCGTCCTCGACCCCCGACACCTCGAAGTAGAAAGCCGCGCTACTCGGATTCCTGCCGGATGGCGTCGAGGTACTCGACCAGCCGCTGGTCGTCGACCTCGTCCCGGGCGCGCGCGTCGAACAGCCGCGTGGCGTACCAGGCCTCCAGCAGCCGGGCGCGGCGCCCGGCGAGCAGCGCGGCGGCCACGGCCTCCCGCTTCTCCGTCAGCGCCTGCTGCACGGCCTCCTCGAGGTTCCAGGGCCCGGTCCGGCGGACCAGCGACACCTCCTGGACCGCGTACCGCTCGCCCGTGGCGTCGGTCACCGAGGCGATCGTCGATTCGCGGGTCAGGTCCTCGTCCAGCATCGGGGCCGCCTCGGTGAGGGCGAGGATCCGCGGCACCACGTCCGCCCGCTCGGCGAACGTCGGCGGCAGCTCGGACGCCGGCGCCAGCGGCCGCAGCTGCTCCGTGTGCGAACGAATCGCCAGCCCCTCGAGCGTCGGGGGCGGCTCGGCCGGCGGCTCGCCCGGCTGCGCGAGCGACGCGCGCGCGATCCGCGCGGCACCCTCCACCTCCTGCGACAGCCGCTCGACCGCGAGCAGGCTGCGCGCGATCTCGCGCCGGCCGGACGCCGGGTCGAAACCCTCGGGCACCGCCGGCGCCGCCGCCCTCGCCCGCTCGTCCGCCCGCCGCCCGTTGGCCTCCTGCGCCAGCCAGACGTCGAGCTCGCCGTCGGCGATCTGGCCGCGCAGCAGGTCGAACTTCGACTGGAGGCTCGCCGCATCCTCGTCGGTGCCCACCGCAGGCGCCACGGTCCAGACCAGGACGTCGACCGCCTCGGCCTCCATCCGCACCGCCTGCTCCACCTCGGCCGGCGACACCGCCACCGCGGCCGCCAGCAGTTGCTGCATCTTGAGCGCCAGCAGGTTGCGGCGCTGGAAGGCGTAGAAGTCGTCGACCGACATCTGGAACTGCTGCTGCAGCGCCGCCCGCAGCGCATTCGGCTCGAACTTCCCCGAGCGCCCCGTGCCGATCCGCAGCGGCAGCTCGCCGCCGCACCAGTGCACCCCGCCCTGCGGGTCGGTCCACGACCCGTGGTCGAAGATGAACAGCCGGCCCTTCGAGATCGCCCGCTTGACCTCCTCGTCGTCGAGCTCGATCCCCTGGGTCGCCGCCTCGCGCACCAGCGCCTCGCGGATCAGGAACGCGTTCCGGAAATGCGCCGCGTCGTCGGTCTCGTCCAGGGGAGCGCCGGCCGAGGCGGCCCCGAGGGCCGGACCGAAGGCCGCCAGCTCGATCGCGGTCCGGTAGCACGGCACGTAGCGCTGGGGGAACGGGATGCCCGGCTGCAGCGCCAGGTGCGCCCGCCACAGCTCGAACTCCAG
>JAFGHH010000106.1 GCA_016930215.1 Deltaproteobacteria bacterium | reverse complement strand
GCCGATCCCGCGGCCGGTCCAGCCGCCGGAGATGGGGAAGGTCATCTCGATCCCGATCCTCGGCGGCCTGCACCATCGCTACGAGCGGCGCGCGGCCTGACCGGGTCGGGATCGATTGTGGCCGTCCCGCCGTTCCACGGCGTCGGCCGCGCGCGGCCAGACCGTGCTCCGCGGCGTTCTCCCGCAAGCCGATCGGCCCTCCGAGGCCTCTCGACACGCATGCCGACCGAAAGCGCGAGGTCCCGGCGCTCGTCGACTCGACGTCGGACCCGGCGATGACGCAGTTCATGACGCAGCGATGGAGTTTTCAGCAGGCACAGCCGCCGTCCACGGTCTTCGAGGACAAGGCGAAGTCCGGGAAGTCCACCACTGGCCGCGTCGGGCTGGAACGGCTCCTCGCAGCCGCCGCGACGCCCGCGCCGGGTGTGCGGCGCGTGCTGGTGGTCGAGGCCATCGACCGGCTGGGCCGCAACCTCTTCGACGGCATGGATACCGTCCGCCGTCTCCACCGTGACGCCGGTTTCCGCATCATCACCGCCGACGGCCGCGATTCCGACAACCCGGCGTTCAAGGCCATGCTCATGGCGGACACGTTTGCGGCGGACGCCTACCTCGACAACCTGAAGCTCCACACGCGTCGCGGGCTCGAAGGCCGGGTACTTTCCGCAGGCGTCTGGATCGGACGGGCGCCGGTCGGGTACCACATCAAGAAGACCACCGTCGAAGGCGCGTCCACCGACACGGGCAAGCACGTGATCGGAGGACATCTCGTCGTCGACGACGTCGGGGCATCGAAGGTCCGGCGGGCCTTCGAACTGGCCGCCGAGGGGCTGCCGCTGCACGCCGTGGCCCGCAAGCTCAACCAGACCGGCGTCCCCTCCCACAAGGGAGTGGGCTGGACCGGCCGCACCCTGCGGTCGATCCTGCGCAAGCCCCTGTACCGTGGAGACCGGACCTTCCGCGGGAAGGTCGTCGTGCACGACGAGAAGCTGCGAATCGTCCCGGACGATCTGTGGAACCGCGTGCAGGAGAAGATCGCCACCCGCACCGCGGCGTACCTCGCCCTTCGGTCGCGGCGCAAGCGCGCGGCCGTGGGCGGGGCGTCGACCGGTCGCCACCTGTTGACCGGCTTCTTCAGGTGCTCCGTCTGCGGATCGTCCATCTCCGGGGTTGGCCGCGGCGGCAACAACGGCGCGCGGTACGGTTGTCCTGCGCGGTGCGCCAAGGGCACCTGCAGCAACGGCGTGACCATGAACGCGGCGGGCGTCGAGAAGGCCGTCGTCCGCGAGGTGCTCGCCCTGCTGCTGGATCCGCAGGCCGTCGACCATCTGGTCGCCGCGGTCGAGTCCCGGGTTTCCGCCAGCGACCGTGGCCGGGCCGAGAACATCGCCCGCGCCCGCCGGTCCCTGACCGACATCGACCGCCGCCTCCGGGCGTGCGTGGAGCAGATCGAGAAGCACGGACCGAGCGAGGTGATCGGCGAGCGCATCGCCGCCCTCGAGGCGGAGAAGCGGACGGCGACCGAGGCGCTGGCCAAGTTGGAGGCGACCGGGCCGCGGGTGACCGTGCTCCGACCCGTCGTGGAGTCGTGGCTCAAGCGGGCCGCCGAGCGCCTCACCCTCGACGCGGATCGCGCCCGCGCCGTGCTCCGCGAGTTGATCGCGCACGGGGTGGCCACGCCGGTCGGTCGCGGGCGCTACGAATTGCGCTTCGAGGTGCTGCCCCTCGGCGTGATGGCGGAGATCGGCGTCCCCGATGGCCGGTCCTCCGATTTGCTGTCGCCGAGTGCGAAAGGGGGGAGTTGAACCCCCACGGTGTTTCCACCACAGGAACCTGAATCCTGCGCGTCTGCCAATTCCGCCACTTTCGCGCCGGTCGCGGATGTCTCCCCGCGGCCGACGGGCTTCCTATCCGACCGTGGGGTTCAAGTCAAGCGCCTCGGAAGCGCGGGAAGGTGGACGCGCCGGGAGCCGGAGTCCGGGAAGTGGGAGGCCGGTGCGGGGGGTCGAACGGGGTTCCGCCGGGCGTCCTCGGCCAAGATGTGGTACAAGAATTGAGCGAGGGAGCGGCATCGGCCGGCCGGGCGCCGGCGCGATGGGGAGGCACGGGACGATGGACGCTCGAGCCCCGAACCCGACCAATCGCCGGCGACTCCGGGCGGTCGGGTGGCGGATGCTCGCCGTCGCGGCGCTGCTGGCGGGGTGCAGCCACGACTGGTCCCCGGCCGCCGACGCCGACACCACTCTCGAGACCGACGGCGAGTTGCCCGACACGCCGCCCGACGGCGACGGCCCGGAGACCCACGACGTCGATGCCGTGCGGGACGACATGGTCGCGGTGGACGACGTTTCGGCGGACGATGTTGCGGCGGACGATGCTGCGGTGGACGACGCGCCGCCGCCGGAGTGCGACGAGGACTCCGACTGCGACGACGGCGACCCGTGCACCGCCGACGCGTGCGACGTGTCCGGCGGTCGCTGCCGGTTCACCGTGCTGCCCGACGACTCCCCGTGCGGGACCGACGCGATCTGCTGCGGCGGGAGCTGCGTCTCGAGCCGCGAGGTGGGGCACTGCGGCTCGTGCGACACGGTCTGTCCCGAGGTTCCGCACGCCGTGCCGACCTGCACGGACGTCGGCTGCGGCTTCGTCTGCGACGAGGGGTACCTCGACTGCGAATCGACCGTCGATGACGGCTGCGAGACGGAGCGAAGCGAGGACGAGCTGCACTGCGGGGACTGCGACATCGCCTGCAACGACGGTCAGACCTGCGTCGCGGGCGTGTGCACGCCGAGTTGGCGGACGCTCTCCGGCGCGGGCGATCCCTCGGCGCGCCGCTACCCGCAGGGATTCTGGACCGGCCGCGAGTTCCTGGTCTTCGGCGGCTACGCGTCGGGTGCGTGCTACACCGTCGGCGGCGCCTACGACCCCGCGACCGATAGCTGGCGGCGGATGGCCGACGCCTCCGGGACGCTGACCGGCTGCAGCCGGGCGGCGATGGCCTGGAGCGGCACGGCGCTGCTGGTCTGGGGCGGGTCGTCGGGCGGCGGCGACTCCACGGCGGAGTCGGGCGGCGGCCGGTACGACCCGCTCGCCGATGCCTGGACCCCGATCACGCGGCTCGGCGATCCGACGGACCGGATGTCCGCCGCCGCCGTCTGGAGCGGGACGGAGCTGATCGTCTGGGGCGGCGCGCGCAACCCGACGGCGGTGCTCGCCGACGGCGGCCGGTACGACCCGGCCGCGGACCGCTGGTCGCCGGTGACCGCGACCGGCGCGCCGACGGCGCGGTGGAGCGCGTCGGCGGTGTGGACCGGCAGCGAGCTGCTGGTCTGGGGCGGATTCCTCGACGACGACGGGACCCCGACGAACACCGGGGGACGCTACGACCCCGCGACGGACGGCTGGCGGCCGCTGGCGAGCGCCGGGGCTCCGTCGGCCCGGGGCGCGGCGCCGGCCGTCTGGACCGGCAGCGAGATGCTGGTGTGGGGCGGAGGCGCCGACGCGGGCTTCAGCATGGGCATCTACTCGCCGCTCGGCAACGGCGCGGCCTACGACCCGGCGACGGACTCCTGGCGGCCGCTCGGCGCCGCGCCGCTCGACCCCCGGCACAGCCACGCCGCCGTGTGGCTCGGCGGCGCGATGCTGGTCTGGGGCGGCACGCGCGACTACGTGATGTCGGCGTTCGACGACGGGGCGCTGTACGACCCGGCGACGGACCGCTGGACCTCGATGACGACGGTCGGGGCGCCGCAGGGCCGCCGCAGCTTCGCGGCCGCCTGGAGCGGCAGCGAGTTCCTGGTGTGGGGCGGGGCGGACCAGGTCACGGGAGTCATCACGAACCTGAGCGACGGCGGGGCCTATCGGCCGCGCTGACGCCGCGGCTTGGGCCCGGAACGTGGCCTCCCGCGAGTCGGCGTGCTAGGTTCCGCCCCGACGCGGAAAGGAGGCACGCACGATGAGCGGACGGAGGGTTCTCGGGATGGCGGCGGCGGCGCTGGCGGCGGCCGCGGCCTGCACGGTGACGGTGTCGTTCTGGTCGGGCAGCGAGTCCTCGGCGTCGCTGGACTGGACGATCAACGGGAACGCGCCGTCCGCGGCGTTGTGTGCGGCGGTGGGCGGCGACTACGTGGTCCTGCGCGTGGCGGACGGCAATCCGGGGTGTACTCCGGGGACCGAGGGTTGCGGCGAGACGCACGACAACTGGGTCTGGGACTGCGCCGCCGGCACCGCGGACACGGGGCTGACGCTGAAGCCGGCCACGCTGCACATGGCCTGGGCGCTGGTGGCGGCCGACGGGACGGTGCGCGAGGCGACGGCGTGGTCGGCGGTGACGCTGCGCTCCGGCGCCAACGGGTTCACGTTCGACTTCACCCCGGGCTGGGTGGGGGCGCCGGACGCGGCCGCCGTCAGCACCTGGACGCTCGACGGTGCCGCCGCGGACGCCGCGAGCTGTGTGGCCGCCGGCGCGGAGACGGTGCGGCTGACCTACCGCATCGCCGGGGCGACCGGCGAGACGAGCGAGAGCTACGCGTGCGCGGACGGCACCGCGACCACCGGCAACATCTTCCGCATGACCCAGCGCTACGAGTTCCGCTGGGAGCTGCTCGACGCGGCGGGCACCGCGCTGTCGGTCGCGCCGGCCACCGGGTGGCAGGCGCAGACGATGGCCGCGGGCGACAACCCGTTCACCGTGGCGTTCGCGGGTCCGACGGGGCCGGACGCGACGGTCGCGGCGAGCTGGACGATCCGCGGTGCGGCGGCCGACGCGGCGAGCTGCGACGACGCGCTCGGCACGACCGTGCGCCTGCACTGGCGCGAGGCGGGGACCGTGGACGACGCGACGGTCGACTGGACGTGCGCGGACGGCACCGGCACGACCGCGGAGCTGTTCGATTCGAGCCTCGACTACGAGCTGGCCTGGGAGCTGCTGGATGCGGAGGAACACGCGCTGGTCCGCATCGATTGGGCGGCGTTCGAGCCCGTGGCGGGGGAGAACGTCCAGGGGGTGGACTTCCTGGTCGGCGGGCGATTGACGGTGACGCTGGAGTGGGCCGACAAGCTCGCCGACCCGGCCTGGGGCGGCTGCACGCTGCCGCCGGACGACGTGGCGGAGCTCGGCTACGAGCTGGAAGACCCGGCGACGAGCACGGTGTTCGACGCGATCGACCTTGCGACCGCGCCGATGGCCTGCGCCGCGACGCTGGAGTGGACCAACGTGCCGTTCGCGACCTGGACGCTGACGGTCGACGGGCGGGCGGCGTCGCCGGCCACGGCGACGTGGCACGCGGAGTGCACCGACATCGTGGTCGACGCGGTGACGGGCAACACGGCGACCTGCCAGGTGGCGATGACGGCGTCGTAGCTCAGCCGGCGTCGGCGTCGGCGTCGGCGTCGGCGCCCGCGTCGGGCTCGACCTTCGGCCGGTCGGCGTCCGCCTCGTCCTTGATCCGGTCGTCGGCTTCGGCGTCCGCGCCGGCGTCGGCGGAGCTGCGGACGGCGGTGCCGATCACGTTGGCCGGGAGCGTGGGCGCGTCGGGCAGCAGCGGCACGGCCTCCGAGGCGTAGTAGCGGTCGGCCCAGACGCGGAACAGGCCGAGGCCGGAGTCGACGAGCGGTTCGGTGAGGCCGAAGCGGAAGAACAGCCGGTCGTCGCGGCCGGCCCAGACGAAGTCGAAGGTCTTGGCCAGCTCCTGGTCTTCGATCCGGCGCATCAGCTCGGCCCAGCGCGGGGCCTCCTCCGGGGCCGCCAGCCGCAGGCCGCCCAGCACCTCGGGGCGCTCGCCGCCGGTGATGCGCAGGTAGCCGCCGCCGAGGCGGCCGATGTCGGCGCCGGAGAGGGCGCGGGTCAGGAAGCGGAGGTGGGGGCCGAGGGTACCCGAATCGGCGACGGCGAACAGGGTCGGCGGGGCCTGCTCGTCCGCGGCGGTTTCCTCCGGCTCCGGCGCTTCCATCATCCGGCGGAGCTGGTAGACGAGCTGCGGCTGGTCGCCGCGGCCGCCCTGGCCGTCGAGGGCGGCGAGCAGCGGGGTGACGTTGGCGCGGTGGACCACCAGCACGATCCCCGGCTCGGGGAACAGGTAGATCCACGGCGTGAGGGCGGCGTGCTCGTGGTCGACCGTCACCGCCGCGCGCTGCGCCATCGTCGACCAGCTCGGTTTCCCGCCGGCCAGCGTGATCTGCCGGCCGATCATCGCCGCGATCTCGGAGTCGGAGAGCGCGTGACGGATCAGCACGACCGTCTTCGCGCGGTCCGTCGGGTCCGACGAGGTGATGTACAGCTCCTCGGCCCGCTCGAGCAGCTCGGTCTCCACGTTGCCGACCATCGATTGGTAGTCGGGGAGGGTGCGCAGCAGGCCGGCCACGCCGGTCGAGTGGGGTCCGTCCTGGATCGCGCGCAGGTTGAGGTACGCCATCACGGTGGCGTCCACCGGCGCGTAGCGCAGCAGGTCGGGGCGTTCGGGGTTGAGCGCGAGCTGGATCGCGCCGGAGTCGCCGGCGAAGAAGTCGTTGGTCGAGGCGACCGAGGCGTTTCCGCCCCAGTCGTTCCACGGGCCGATCTGCTCGAGCGGCGAACGGAGCGCGTTCGGGGCCAGCCGCTGGCCGTGCGCCGCGTCGGTGGCGCCGAAGTAGCGGTCGGCGGCGGCGAAGTCCTCGTCGCCCCAGTCGCTCATCCGCAGCCGCGGGTTGAGCGGGTCGTACGGGTCGCCGTACTCGCTGCTCAGCGTGAGCTGCTCGTCGTTCGCCTCGTCCTCGGGCGTCGCCTCCGGTATCCGCGGCGTCCGGGGCACTCGCGGCTGCCGCGGCGGCCTCGCCGCCTCGCCGCCCTGCTCGTCCGTGGGCTTCGGCTCCTCCGGCCGCGGCTCCTCCGGCTGTGGCGGCGGCTCCGGGGGCTTGGCCTGCTCCGCGGGCTTGGGAGGCGGCTGCGGCTGCGGCGGCTTCACCTCCGGCGGGGGCGGCTGGAACAGGTCGAGCAGCACGGCCTGGGTCGGCGTCCGCTTGCCGAGTTCACCCAGGCCGGCGACGTCGAGCGCCTGGAGGGAGAGGTGGTGCAGGCCCATCGAGACGACGCCGAAGATCGCCCAGGCCGCAGCGGTCCGGCGGCGATCCCGGGCGCGCCGGCGACTCTCGATGGCCTTCCAGTCGATCACCCGGCCTCCGTCGTGCCGTTCCATACGACAGTGCGCCGTCGTCCGCAAGAAGCGCTCGTTCCGGCAAACCCGCGGCGAATCATGCCCATTCCCTACGCACGGGGGAGGGAATGGGGGTTGGCCTTCCGTTCCCCGTTCCCGGTACGCCTCGTGCATCCGCGCCCGCCGCGGCGACCGGGTCCCGACCGGCCGGGGCGGCGTCGCGCGCGTTCCGGGAGTTGGAACCCTCCGGAACGCTTCACCTTGGAAGGCCGGGGACGGGTCGTGCGGGGCGCGACCCGCGGAGCCGACGGGCGGGATCCCGGCGGCGGCCGTTCGCAGGGCGCGAAGGGCCGTACGCACCTCGGACCACACGTCGGCCGGGAGCTGGGGTAGGATGGGCGAACCTGCGATGGACCGCGAAGCGCTGGACCTGATCATCGAGACGGTGCGCGAGTACGCCGCGCGCAAGCTGCCGCTCGCACGGCGGCTCGGGATCGACCAGACCGAGGAGTCGACCGAGGCGATCATCCGCGAGCTGTTGGGGCCGGAGATCGGCCTGCACCTGGTGTTCATCCCCGAGGAGTACGGCGGGATGGACGGCGGGGCGCACGGGTTGTACCGGGTGTGCGAGGTGCTGGCGCGGATCGACCTCGGCATCGCCACAGCGCTGTTCGCCTGCGCGCTGGGGACCGACCCGCTGCGGGTCGGGGCGACGCCGGCGCAGAAGGAGCGGTGGCTGCGGCGGATCGCCGACGAGGGGCTGGTGGTGGCCTACGGGGCGACGGAGCCCAACGCGGGCAGCAACCTCGCCGCGCTGCGGACCACGGCGGAGCCGGTGACGGACGCCGCGGGGAACGTCACGCACTACCGGCTCAACGGCGAGAAGCAGTTCATCACCAACGGCGCGATCGCGGACCTGTACACGATCCTGGCCAAGACGCCGGGCGGTCCGTCGTTCTTCGTCGTCGAGCGCGGGACGGCCGGGCTCGCGCCGGGGCGCACCGAGGAGAAGCACGGAATCCGCGCCTCGAACACGGCGCAGGTGATCCTGGAGGACTGCGTCATCCCGGCGGACCAGCTGGTGGGCGGCGAGGAAGGGAAGGGGCTCGCGCACGCCTCGCAGGTCTTCTCGTACACGCGGCTGATGGTGGCGGCGTTCGGGCTGGGGGCGGGAGAGGAGGCGCTGGCACGCGCCGTGGCCTACGCCCGCGACCGCGTGCAGTTCGACTCGGCCCTGATCGCCAAGCAGGGCTTCACGCACCGGCTGCTGGTGCCGCACGCGGTGCGGCTCAGCGCCGCGCGGGCCTACATCGAGGAGGTCGCGGCGCGGCTGGACGGCGGGAGCGAGCCGGAGCTGCCGACCGAGGGGGCGATCGCGAAGCTGGTGGCGACCGAGGCGGGGAACCGGGCGGCGGAGGCGGCGATCCAGGCGCACGGGGGCTACGGCTACGTGCGCGAGTACGAGGTGGAGAAGATCAAGCGCGACGTGCGGATCACGATGATCTACGAGGGCACGAGCGAGATCCTGATGTCGGTGATCGCGTTGACGCGCTGGCAGGACACCCTGCGCACCAAGGGGAGATTCCACCTCGACCTGGCCGACGAGCTGGAGCGGCTCGACCCGTCCGGCACGGCCGGCGGCCCCACGCTGGCCCTCGCGTTCCGGGCGCTCGGGGCGACGCTGGCCGAGGCGCGCAAGCAGCGGCTGACCCGCAGCCAGCACGTGCAGTTCCGGCTGGCCGAGACGATGGCGGAGCTGGAGGCGGCCGGCGCGCTGGTCCGCAAGGCGGTGCGCGGCGGCGACGAGGCGCTCAAGACCCGGGCCCGGGTCCGCGCCCGCGAGGCGGCGCTCGAGGCGGCCCAGGCGGCGACCGAGATCGTCGTCGGCGCCGGCACGCTGGAGCCGGCCGCGCGCGCGGCGTTCGAGGCGTCGGCGGGGCTGGACGCGTGCCGAGCCGCCCAGGCCGGGCGGCTGGCGGATCTGGATCGAGTGGCGAAGGAGCTGGCGGGCTAGAACGCGAACTCGACGCCGATCGTCGGCTGCCAGAAGCCGAACACGCCGCCGAAGAAGAACAGCGGGATCTGGTTCTCGAGGAAGATCGAGACCGAACCGAGCGGGATCGCCACGCCGACGGACGGCATGATCGAGAAGACCAGCGGGAACCCGAGCAGGATGTTCGCCTCGAAGTACAGCCAGTCCGGAATCGCGTAGGCCCGGAAGCTGCCCATCAGCTCGGCGCCGACCGCGCCGTAGCCGCCGACGGCGAAGATGTTGAACATCAGGCCGCCGCCCGCGGCCAGGTAGTCGTTGATCCGGTAGCGGTAGACGATCGGCAGGTTGATCCAGAGGAACTCGTCGCTAATCCAGTAGCCGCCGCTGGCGCTCGTATCGCCGAAGTCGAAGGCGCCGAAGAGGACGAGCGGGACGCCGACGCCCACCGAGAGTTGGTGCGACGGACGACCGGAGTCGACCTCCGGGCCCACCGCGACCGCTCCGTACGCCGGCTGCGGCTGCGCGTAGACCACCTGCTGTTGCGGCTGCGGCTCCGCGTAGACGATGGTGGGCGGCGGCGGCTGCGGCTCGGCGTAGACCACCGTCGGGGGCGGTGGCGTCGCCACGTCCACCACCACGGTGGGCGGCGGCGGCACGTACACCTCGCCGGTGACCGTCACCGTCTGCTTCGAGGCCTCGCCGGTCGCGCCGAGCGCAAGCGTCGGCAGCAGCAGCGCCGCGAGCGGGAACAGAAACACGAACCTCTTCATGGTCTCCCTCCTCCTGTGGGGCCGGCGACGCTTCCCGTCTTCGATCAGGTGCCGGCAGCCGCCACTCTAGAACGCCCTTCGACCTCGTGCCAGTCCTTTCCCTTCAGCTTGCCCGGTCCTTTCGTGACGCCGCGTGCGCAACCGCACGGGGGTTCCGCGGCGGATCTCCCGGAAACGAGAGCGGTTGCCTCGAGACGGCAACTCTCGAGGCGGCGAGGCCGGCGCGGGGTCGGCCGCCCTGGCAGCCGGGCCGTCCGTGCGGTAGATTGCCCTGCAGAAGCTCCGGAAGGGAGGCTCGGGATGGGAACGCGGTCGCTGGTGGCCTGGCTGGTGCTCCTGTCCGCGTTCGGGCTCGGGTGCGGCGACGACGGGGGCTCCGACGCGGACGTCTCCGAGGTCGAGGACGGGCCGGAGGGGGACGGCGATGGGGCGGTCGACGAGGGCGACGATTCCCATGCGGAGGCGGAGGTCGAGGACGTTCCGGACGACGGGGCGACGGCCGAGGACTTCGTCGAGGAGGGACCCGCCTGCCCGGCCGGGTGCCTGATCGATTCCGTGTGTTACGGCGACGGCGAGGTGGCGGCCGACAACCCTTGCCTGATCTGCGACCCGGATGCCGACTTGGGCGACTGGAGCTTCCTGCCGGCGGGCACGTCGTGCGACGACGGGCGGTTCTGCAACGGGTCGGAATCGTGCGACGGGGCCGGGACCTGCGCGGCCGAGGAGGATCCCTGCCCCGCCGCCGACGGGTCGTGCGTCGGCGGGTGCGACGAGGACATCGATGCCTGCACGCCGGCCGAGGCGGGCACGGTCTGCCGGACCGTCGCCGGGAGCTGCGATTTGGAGGAGGTCTGCGACGGCGCGGCGCTGGAGTGTCCGGCGGACGAGGTCCTCGAGGCCGGGGCGATCTGCCGTCCGGCGGTCGGGCCGTGCGACCTGGCGGAGACCTGCAACGGCGCGGCGCCCGACTGCCCGGCGGACGAGGTGCTGGCGGCGGGCACGGCCTGCGACGACGGGAACGCCTGCTCGTCCGGCGACGCCTGCGACGGCGCCGGCGCGTGCGTGGGCACGACGTTCGCGGCCCCCGGCCCGTTCCGGTCGTTGCTGCCCCAGAACGGCGCCCTGCTCGGCCGGTTCCTCGGCGCCCCGCTGCGCCCGCACTTCCAGTGGGTCGAGCCGTACCTCGACGGCTGCCCGGCGCCGACCTACGACCTGCAGGTCGATGACTCGTGCCCGGCCTCCGGCTTCCCCCTCTGCAGCTTCGCCTCGCCCGAGCTGGACGTGACGGGCTGGGCCGCCACGGACTACAACGTGACGACCGACCTGCCGGTCTCGGCGACGGCGCCGGTGGGGCGACGCTACTACTGGCGGGTGCGCGCCTGCCGCGGCACCGCCTGCTCGGCCTGGACCGCCGTCCGCCACTTCGACCTCGGCCGCGTGCCGCAGGACGTCAACGGCGACGGCTACAGCGACGTCGCGGTGGGTGCCCCGGTACAGGACGCCGGCTCGACCGACGAGGGGAACGTCTTCGTCTACTACGGGAGTCCGACGGGGCTGCCGTCCGCGCCGTCCGTGATCCTCGATTCGCCGACCGGCGAGGCCGGCGCGGGGTTCGGCCAGAGCGTGGCGCTGACCGACCTGGAGGGCGACGGGTTCGCCGACCTGATCGCGGGCGCGCCGGCGGCGGACCGCGGCTCGGTCGACGAGGGGAACGCGTACGTCTACCGGGGTGGTGCGGCGGGGTTGCCGACCGCGCCGACGCAGGTGCTCGACAGCCCGAGCGGCCAGGCGTCGGCGTTCTTCGCCGACGAGCTGGCGGCGGCGGGGGACGTCGATGGCGACGGCCGCGGCGACCTGGTGGTCGGCTGCCTGCTGTACGACGGGACCGCGGTCGACCAGGGGGCCGCGTACGTGTACCTCGGCGCCGCGGCGGGCGTGCTCGGGTCGCCCGTGGTGTTGTGGCTCGCCCCGGTCCCCGAGGCGGGGGCGCAGTTCGGGCGCGCCGTGGCCGGCGTCGGCGACCTCGACGGCGACGGCTACGCGGACGTCGCGGTCGGCGCGCCGTTCCAGGACGGCACGGCGGTGGATGAGGGAGCCGTCTACGTCTATCGCGGCGGGCCGGCCGGGCCGTCGGCCGTGCCCGACGTCGTGCTGAGCGAGCCGTCGCACCAGGCCGGCGCCCACTTCGGTCGTTCGGTCGCCTCGGCGGGCGACATCAACGTCAACGGCTTCTCCGAGCTGCTCGTCGGAGTGCCGCAACGGGCCGCTCCGGAGCTCGACGAGGGCAACGTCCACATCTACTACGGCGGGCCGTCCGTCCTGCTGACGACCACCCCTACCGGGACCTTCGACAGCCCGCTCGACGCCGCCGGCTCGTTCGGTTTCGCCGTGGCCGGCGTGGGCGACGTGAACGGCGACGTCAACCCCGACATCGTCCTCGGCGCTCCGGACGCCTCGGCGCCGGCTTCCCGCGAGGGGAACGCGTACGTGTTCCACGGCTGCTACTGCGGTGTGATCCACACCGCGCCGGCGACGACGATGCTGGACAACCCCGACGACCAGGCCGGGGCGCTGTTCGGCCAGGCGGTGTCGGGGGCGGGCGACGTGAACGGCGACGGGTTCGCGGACCTCGTCGTCGGGGCGTGGGCGCACACCGGGACGGGCTTGCACGAGGGGTTCGCGTTCGTGTACCACGGGTCGTTGGGCGGCCTGCCGACCGTGCCGACGCTGCGGCTGGCCAACCCGGCGGGCCAGGCGGGCGGCTTCTTCGGCGGGGCGGTGGACTGAGATGCGCGCGTCGTCCCGGCTCGTGCTGGTCCTCGCCGCGGTGGTCGCCGCGCCGGCCGCGGCCCAGGAGAACGTCTCGTCCGGCGGGCGCGTCGAGACCGACCTGTACGTGCACGAGG
>JAFGHH010000105.1 GCA_016930215.1 Deltaproteobacteria bacterium | reverse complement strand
TGGTCCCCTCGCGAATCATCACGACAAATCCGCGATTGACAGCATACCCGATGTGCCGTCTTCCCGGCAACGATTCCGTGCCGGGAAGACTCGGGACGACCCCGCTCGCTCCGCCGCTCGCGTCGGCGCCGACGGCCTACGGGCAGACGCCCGAGGGAAGACAGCGGGCCAGCACCGATCCGGAGCCCGTCCGGGCGCACGCCACGACGATCCCCCCGCCGTCGTCCACCAGGACGTCCCAGCAGAGGTACGTGTCGTCGAGCAGGGCCTGCCACTCCGCCGTCAACCCGGCCGCTCCGTAGCGCGCCAGGACCCCCTGGCCGGCGGTGGTTCCCGAGCCCGGCCAGCCCCGCGTGCCGGCGGCGTACAGCGCGCCGCCGGACGAGTCCGCCGCGAGCTCGGTGTAGGCGTCGATCTGCGCCGTCGGGTTCCAGCGCGGCGCGAAGGTCACGGTCGTGCCGGCGATCCGGGCCAGCAGCGTGCCGAAGTCGTCGTCGATGATCGCGAAGCCGGCGCCGTACACCGAACCGCCGGCCGCCGCCAGCGCCCGGACCTCCGTGTAGGACGCCCCGGCGACCTCCACCGTCGCGGAAGCGCCCGTCGGCGTGCACGGGCACGGTCCGCTCGTGAACCCGCACTCGTCGTCCGCGAAACTGGTCACCACCGCCTGGCCCGCCCGCGTTCCGGTCACGTAGACGCGCCCGCCGGCGAGCAGCAGGCCCCGTCCCACCGTGCCGCCGGTCTCGCCCGGAAACAGCGCGAAGCCGCAGGCCGTGCCGGTGTCGGCGTAGCCGCGGACGACCCAGGCCTGCGTCGGCGGGGCATCGACCTGCGTCGTGCCCATCATCCAGCCGTTCCCGGTGGTCGTGACGCCCACCGACCAGATCTCGTCGAGGCGATCGCCGCCGCCCCACAGGCTGACCGCCCAGGTGGGGGTCAGCGTCGTCTTGGGCAGCCGGGCCCACAGCCCGTTGCCGGGGTCGGCCCCGTCCAGCAGCGTCTGGCCGCCGACACAGACGTCGGCGCCGGAGAGCGCGATCGCCGCCAGGGTGCTGCCGGTGGCGGTCGTCGGCCGTACGAACCGCTGCTCGCGCAGGCGGACGCCGCACGCGTCGTGGGCCGCGACGTAGGCCTGCGTGCCGTCGGAGCCCGCCACGTACAGCGTTCCGTCGAGGTCGCGCACGACGGCCCTGAGCGTAGTCGTGGTCTCGACCTCCCACGTCGCGTCGCAGCAGGCGCCCGACAGGCACACTTCGCCGGTCGCGCAGCACGCCGTGCCGCACAGCGTGCCGGGGCAGGAGCAGGTTCCGGCCGGCGTGCAGACGAAGCCGGTCCCGCAGGCGCCGCAGGAGCCGCCGCAGCCGTCGTCGCCGCACGCGCGCCCGGCGCAGTCCGGCACGCACACGCAGCGCCCGGCATCGCTGCACGAGGTTCCGGCGGGGCAGGTGCCGCAGGAGCCGCCGCAGCCGTCGTCGCCGCACGCGCGCCCGGCGCAGTCCGGCACGCACACGCAGTGCCCGGCCACGCACTCCTCGCTGCGCGAGCAGATCGTGGTGCAGTCGCCGCAGTGGTTCGGGTCGGTCGTCAGATCGACGCACGCACCGTCGCAGTTGGTCAGCCCGCCGGTGCAGGTGGAGGCGCAGGCACCCTCGTTGCACACCTCGCCGGCCGCGCAGGCGTGCCCGCAGCGGCCGCAGTGGTCCGGGTCGGTCGTCAGGTCGACGCACGTCCCGCCGCAGTCGGACTGTCCCGGCCGACACGCGGAACCCTCCGCCTCCGCCTCCACGACGTCCTCCGCCCCCGGCACGTCGTCGGCCTCGAGGGTCTCGGTGACGTCCCGCAGCGGCGGCGTCGATTCCGCGCAGCCGAGGACCAGCAGCACCGGCAGGAACGAGCCCCGGAAGCCTCTTCTTCGCGCCGTCACGCTCGCTCCCCCCTGCATCTCGTCCTCCGGCGCCGCGGTGGTCAGGGACGGATCGGAGCCACGCAGCGGAAGCCGGTGTGGGAGTCGAAGAACCCCGGGTCCTGGCGGAAGCGGTTCGCCGCCCGCAGGTAGTCGGGCACCGACTCCCAGTGGCCGCCGCGGAACACCTTCTCGCTGCCCATCGCCGGTCCGGTGGGGTCGACGCAGGTGCCGAGCCGGCAGGCGTCGTAGGAGGCCCCGAGGTACCAGTCGGAGACCCACTCCTGGGCGTTGCCCGTCATGTCCTGTGCGCCGTAGGGGCTGGCCCCCGCCGGCCGCGCCTGTACGCGGTCCACGTCGGTGACGCAGCCGACGAAGTTCGCGTGGTCGCACGTCGGCTCCGCCTCGCCCCACGGATACGTCAGCTCGTCCTCGGGTCCGCAGCCGGTCGGCGCCTGGATCTCGCAGCCCCCGCGCGCCGCCTTCTCCCACTCCGCCTCGGTCGGCAGCCGCTTGCCGTTCCAGGCGCAGTAGGTGTCGGCCTGGGTCCAGGTGACGTTGACCATCGCGAAGCTGTCGAACGTCGGGTTTCCGAAGTAGCTCGGGTGGGTCGCGGAGGCGTTCGAGCCGGGCGGGCTGCAGTGCCCCGCCGTCACGCACGTCGCGTAGCCGGCGTTGGTCACCTCGGCGGCGTCGATGCAGAACGCCGACACGCCGACCGTGTGCCCCGGTTCCTCGTCGGTGTCGCCCTCGCCGGGGTCGCTGCCGATCACCGCCGGGCCGCACGGCACCAGCACCGTCCCCGGCGGGCACGGGTTCGAGCCGTCGTGGCAATGCAGCGTCGCCTCGCCGCCCCCCTCGTCGGCGACCTCGCCGCCGGCGTCGTCCGTGGGCGTCGTGTCCGGGGGCACCCAGCCGTCGGGACGGTCGATCGGCGAGAAGTCGGTGAGCGCGCTGCAGGCTCCGGCGACCAGCCCCGCCAGCACCACCACCACCCCCCGACTTCGCCGAGAACACCACGCCATCGTGTCCGCGATTCCTACCTCAGAGCCCCGCGGCGTGCAAACGCGCCGCGAGGCCCGCGTAGAACGCCAGGTGGTCGAAGGGCCCGCCCGGCCCCGAATCGGCGAGCTGTCCGATCTCGTCCCAGTGGTCCGCCGGGATCGAGCCGAAGAACACCCCCCATTCGGCCGAAGCCACCGGCACCAGCCCGTCGTTCGGCCCGTCCTCCTGCAACAGCTCGTAGCTCACCGCCAGCAGCGGATCGACCGTCTCGCCCTCGTTGCCGGCCTGGCACGAGAAGTCGAGCAGCCCGCAGCTGAGGCCGGCAAACGACCAGTACGCGACGCGCGGGTCGTCCGGGTGCGCCGGGTTGAACTCCCCCGCGATCCGCTCCGTCGTGATCTGCTCGAACGCCGCCCGCGTGTCCGCCTCGCTCCCCCCCAGGATCGCCCCCCAGGCGTCGAACAGCGCCGCCAGCAGCGTCGCGCCGACCGGCAGGTCCCCGACCAGCGCGTCCGCCACCGGTGTCCCGCGGTTCGGCGTCGAGATCATCACCAGCGCCCCGACCCGGTCGCCCCAGCCCAGCGTGCCGATCAGATAGCGCCCGTCCAGCCCCCCCTGGCTGTGCGCGACGAGGTTCAACTTGCGCGCGCCGGTCGCCTCGAGGATCGCGTCGAGCTGCTCCGCCAGTTGCCGCGCCCGCGTCGGCGTGTCGTTCACCGCGTCGGTGACCGTCGTGTAGACGTCATAGCCGCGCCCGGCCAGCTCGTCCGCCACGCCGTAGTAGTACTCGAGCCCCCCCAGGATCGAGTCCCAGCCGCCGAACCCGTGGACCAGCACCAGCGGGAACCGCGTGGCCTCGCGGCCGCATCCGGACAGGCAGGTCGCCGACAGCGCGTACGGCCCGGTCCCCCGCAACTCGAGGTCGTGGACCAGCAGCAGGTACTCGCCCGCCGCGGGCACCTCGACCTCCAGCCGCGCCGTGTAGCCCGGCGCCCCCACCGCATCGACCCGCGGCGCCGCCGGCCCGGAGCCGAACGCCTCCGGCCCGTACCACGCCAGCCGCGGCGTCAGACGGTAGGCCGCCTCCGTCGTCGCCTCGAAGCGGACCCGCATCCCTCCCGGCGCCACCACCCGGTATCCGTCCGCCAGACACGGCCCCTCGATCGAGCCGAGCCGCGTGAGCGGTCCCGCGCCCACCAGGTCCAGCTCCGGCCGCTCGCGCCGCAGCCCCAGCGGATCGGTGGTCGACGTGCAGGTCGCCCCGTCGTCCGTCGCCCCGGTCCCGTCGTCCGCTTCGCCGGGCGCCCCGTCGGCGTCGTCGAAGCCCTCGTCGTCGGCCTCGCCGCCGACCGCCTCGTCCGGCGGACCGTCGGCCTGGTCGAGCGTGCCGTCGTCGGCATCCTCGCCGCCCGTGCCGCCGCCGGAGCACCCGGCGGCCAAGGCGCAGAGCAGGAACGGGAGCACGGCAAGGTCGTTTCGCATCGTCGGCGTCTCTCCCGGCATCGTAGCGCGCCGGCGGTTGCACGCAAACTCCGCGGTCGCAGGCGACCCGTGACAGCCCGCGGTCCACCTCGTAGAATCGACCCGTCCCCACCGCGGGGTCGAGGAGGATTCGATGCGTCACCGATCCGTCGCCGTCCCGGCCGGTCCGTCTCTGCTCGCGATGCTGTCCGCCCTGTCCGCCGCCGGCTGCGGCAGCGGCGACGGCACGTCGCTCACCTCGTGCACCAGCCAGGACGACTGCCCCGCCGGCACGGTCTGCCTCGACGGCTACTGCCGGCCCACCGACGCCGGCGGCGACCTGGTGGACGGCGACGCGGCCGCCGACGCGGACCCCGACGGCGCGGACGGCGACGCGGACGGCGACACCGGAGGGGACGCCGACGCCGACGTCCCCGTCTGCGGCCCGGGCGAGACCCCCTGCGGCGCGACCTGCTGCGCCGCCGACGAGCGGTGCCGCGAGGGCGCCTGCCTCCCGGACCTGGGCGAGTGCTCGACCGACGACGACTGCTGGTCCGACTCGTGGTGCGAGGCCGGCGTCTGCGTGCCGTACGGCGTCCCCGACGGGCACGACCGCAACGAGGAGTGCGACCGGCCGATCGACATCGAGGCGATCGTCCCCGACGTGCAGTGCCGCTGGACCGCGCCGCCGGACGGCGACGGCGCGCCGCAGAGCTACCACGTGATGAGCACGCCGGTCGTCGTCGATTTCGACTTCGACGCCGACCCGTCCACCCTTCACCCGTCGATCGTCACCGCGACCTTCCCGACCTCCGGCTCGTACCGCAACCCCGGCGTCCTGCGGATCCTCGACGGCGCCACCTGCGAGCAGCAGTGGAGCTTCCCCGCGGCCGAGGACGCCGTGATGGCCCCCGCTTCCCCGGCACTGGGCGACCTCGACATCGACGGTCGCGCCGAGGTGGTCGCCGCGGCCCACGACGGGGGCCTGATCGCCTTCCACTACGACCTGGCGACCGCGACCTTCGCCCGCTGGTGGCGCTCGGGAACCTGCGACGGCGCCGGCGGCCGCATCCCGGACGCCACCGGCGGCGCCGACCAGTGGAGCGGCCCCTCGCTCCACGACCTCGACGACGACGGCGTCCCCGAGATCGTCTACGGCGCCACGGTCTACGGTGCCGACGGCTGTATCGTCACCTCGACCTACGGCTACCCGGCCTACCACAGGGGAGTCGTCCCGGTGGTCGCCGACGTCGACGAGGACGGCTCGCCCGAGCTGGTCTACGGCAACCTGCTGCTCCGCTTCGACACGACCGTCGGGGAGCTGGTGCCCGAGACGTACTTCACGCCGGGGTCGCTCGCCGCCGGCCAGGTCGCCGTCGCCGACTTCGGCGACTGGCCGCTCGCGTCGCTCGGCGGCGACCGCGCCGAGGTGGCGGTGGTCTCCGCCGGCTACGGCCGCGTGCAGACCATCGAGGGCACCGTGGTCTTCGGCCCCGTGGCGCTCCCCGGCGGCGGCAGCGGCGGCCTGCCCACCGTCGCCGACTTCGACGGCGACGGCCGCCGCGAGTTCGCCTCGGCCGGCGGCGCCAACTACGTCGTCTTCGACCTCGACTGCGTCCCCGGCGGCGGCTCCGGCACCTGCGGCTCGGGGCGCACCGACGGCATCCTGTGGACCCAGCCGTCCCAGGACCTCTCCTCGAACGTCACCGGCAGCTCGGTATTCGATTTCGACGCGAACGGCAGTGCCGAGGCGGTGTACGCCGACGAGTGTTTCCTGCGGATCTACGACGGCTCGACCGGCCGCGTGCTGTACAGCGCCGCGCGGTCGTCGGGCACGACCTACGAGAACCCGGTGATCGTCGATGTCGACGGCGACTTCCACGCCGAGATCGTCTCGGCCGTCAACGACTACGCGGGAACGCTGGGCTGTCCGGCGGCCGACCCGCTGTTCCCGTCCGCGAGCTTCGCGACGAACCACGGGATCGTCGTGCTGCGCGACGTGACCGACCGCTGGGCCGCCTCGCGCCCCGTCTGGAGCCAGCACGCCTACGCCGTGACCCACGTCGGCGACCACGGCGAGCTGCCCCGCTCGAGCGCCGTGGCGCTCAACTGGCGCGACCCCGAGCTCAACAACTTCCGCCAGAACGTGCAGGGCGAGCTGGACGCGCTCGGGATCCCCGACCTGACCGCGTGGGGCCCCTCCGGACCGGTGCTGCTGCCCTGCGACGACGGCGTCGGCACCCTGGCCGCCCGCGTCTGCAACCGCGGCCTGCTCCCCGTCGGCGCGGGCACCGTCGTCGCCTTCCGCGAGGGCAGCGCGACCGGCCCCGAGCTGTGCCGCGCCACGGTCGCCGCCACGCTCGACGTCGGCGCCTGCGCCGCCGTCGGCTGCGAGGCGACGCTCCCCGCCGGTCCGATCGATGTCTACGTCGTCGCCGACCCGGACGCCTCCGCGGACGAGTGCCTCGAGGCGAACAACATCGCCGTGATGCTCGAGGTGCAGTGCGAGATCATCGGCTGACGCGCCGGCGCGTCTCCGGGAAGCGCCGTGCCTCGCCGCGCCGGAAGGTCCACTCCGGCGTCCGCAGCTGCTCGCCGAACGCCAGGTCGTACCACGGGCTGAGCGTCCGGTCGGTCGGGTTGACCAGCACGTGGACCTCCTGCGCCGGCATGTAGCTCTGCACGAGCAGGAACAGCGTCCGCCCCGTGGCGTCGCGGGCCAGGTCGACCACCAGCACCGCGTGGCCGGGGAACCCGCCGCGGACGAAGAGGTCGCCCGCCCGCAGCTCGTCGGCATCGAGCGGCTCCAGCTCGCGGGCCAGCGAGGCGGACCCGGCGTAGATGAAGACCCTGGTCAGGTACGCCAGCAGGTCGTCGTGCGTCTTCCCCGGTCGTCCGCCGCGGGTCCAGCTCACGCGCCGGTCCGCCACGCGCGGCCGCCACCCCTGCGACCAGCGGAGGAAATCGACCCGCTCGCCGCTGGTGAAGTCGAACGCGATCTCGTCGAGGCGGTCCTCCGCGAACAGCCACTCGGCCCGCAGCCGCATCACGGCGTCGGCGCACTGCTGCAGGTCGCGGTCGCCGACCGAGATCTCGACCACCGCGAAGTGCGCCTGCTGGTTCCCCTTCTCGCGCCCGTCGAACAGCAGGACGTTCGGGCGGCCGGGCTTGAGCGGCAGGGCGCGCAGCCAGGCGGCGAACGAGCCGTCCTCGACCGGGACCCGCGTGAACCCGGGCGGCGACGGGATGCGGTCCGCGAGCCGGTTCGATGCCGGGACGGCCGGCGGCTCGACGGCATCCGCCACGACCGGCGCCACGGTCGCGACGTCCGGAACCGGAGCCGCGTCGTCCGCGGCGTCCGGTCCCTCCGGCCCGGCCTGCCGCCCCGCCTCCCGCTCGTTCGTCGTGGTCGCGCTCGCGCTCGCCGTCGTCCCGTCGGCCGACTCTCGCCGTTCCGCCCCGCGCCCGCAGGCGGCGAGGAGTCCCAGCGCGAGCGGCAAGGCGAGCAACCGGCGGTCGGGTCCCATGCGTCGTCGGTAGCACGACGGACGGCGTCGCGTCGAGGCAGGCGCTCCCGGGGTGAAGCCGCGCCGGGGAGTCGCGGAAGACGAAGCCGGGAGAACGGTCACAGCTCGGCGACCAGCCCGTCGACGGACACCGCGGCGGCGATGCCGTCCGGACCGAGCCGATGGGCGTGGGGCACGCGGCAGGCGACGAACGCCCGCTCGAGGGTGCGAGGGCCGTAGAACGCGGCCAGCGCCCGGATCCCGCGCGTCGCGGCGTCGTCCGGCCGCTCGGTCAGCTTGCACTCGACCGCCACGAACCGGCCGCCGTGCTCGATCAGCAGGTCGACCTCGTCGCCGCGCGGCGTGCGCCAGAACCAGATCGGCGGACGCTCCCGACGCACCTGGTGGGTGCGCACCACCTGTCCGACCACGAACGTCTCCCACAACGCGCCGGCCAGGGGCGAGGCCAGCAGCGTGGCGCGGTCGCGGATGCCGAGCAGGTGGCCGGCGAGGCCGGCGTCGGCGAAGTACAGCTTCGGGGACTTGACCAGTCGTCGTCCGAGGCTGCGGTGGTACGGCTCGACCAGCAGCACCTGTCCCGTCGCCTGCAGCACCGACAGCCAGGCCTTCGCCGTGTTCGGCGCGATGCCGACGTCGCGTGCCAGGTCGGAGAACGACAGGAGCTGCCCGGTCCGCAGGGCCGCGGCCCGGAGGAACCGGTCGAAGTCGCGCAGGCTGCCGACCTGCTTGAGGTTCCGGACGTCGCGTTCCAGGTAGGTGGCGACGTAGGACGGGTAGAAGTCGGCGGCCGTCAACGGCCCGCCCGCGTGCAGCTCGGGGAACCCGCCGGTCGCCAGGAAGTCGAGGTCACCGAGCCTCGGGTGCGCGGCCCGCGCCTCGCGCCACGACAGCGAACTCATCTCGAGAATCCCGCAGCGACCGGCCAGGCTCTCCGAGACGCTCTGCATCAGGGGCAGCGATTGCGAGCCGGTCATCAGGAACCGGCCCGGGCGCCGCGCGCGGTCGATGCGTACCTTCAGCTCGCGAAACAGCGCCGGGACGTACTGCACCTCGTCGAGCACGAGCGGTTCCGGCCGATCGGCGAAGAACGTGTCGGGCTGCGTCTCGGCCTGCCGGGCCAGGGTCGCCTCGTCGAACGAGACGTAGTTCGCGTCGGGGAAGCAGCGGCGCAGGAGCGAGGTCTTTCCGACCTGGCGCGGCCCGGTGACCAGCACGGCCGGGAATCGCCGCGCGAAGGTCGTCAGGGCGTCCGCCCAGTCGCGCTCGATCCACATGCGGAAACATTGCAGTCGGATTGCAAGAATGTCAACACGACCCGGCTCGGGCCCGCGCTACTCCGCCCGCACGAAGTGCCGAAGCAGCAGTTCCCGCGGCCAGAGGACGAACAGCACGGCGAATCCGTCGTCGGTCCACACGGTGTTGTACGATTCGAACGCCATTCCCGCCGAGACGTCGCGCAGCGGCGCGACGGCCACGCCGTGCCGATCCGTCCGCAGATACGACAGGTGCCCGGGGATGTCGCCCCACCGGAGCACGAGCGACAGGCCTCCGTCGCCGGCCGCGATCCGGACCGGCATGCCGACGCTGTCCGGCCCGCCGGCCAGCACGTTGCGGACCGGGGGACCGGCCAGGGCCCCGTCGGCCGTGAAGGAGGCGACCCGCACCTCGGAGCCGGGTGGGTCGGGGGCGTACAGCGTGATCCCCCAGGACGTGACCCACCGCGACGTGGCCGCCATCCACTTGACGTCGCCCGAGCCGCCGCCGCCGAGAATGCCGGAGAAGACGGGGTGGGCGAGCGTCTCGTCGAGCCGCTCGAAGCGCAACGCACAGGGGTTGTCCCAGGATTCGGCCTGCACCGGGAAGACCAGACCGAATCCGCCGTCGCCGGTCGCGATGTCCGGCGGTCCCTGGGCCGTTTCGTCCAACGTGAATACGGGACCCAGGAGGTTGCCGTCGAGGTCGAGCCGGCGCACGCGGATCAGGTCCAGACCGCCGGGCACGCACCAGGTCCACCCGGCGCTGGACTCCTCTTCGCGCACCCACGCGACGACCAGCGTGCCGTCCGGAGCCACGTCGGCCGCCGGCGCCATCGCCCGCGGGTCGCCCTCGATCAGGACCGGGTCGCCGAGCGGCTTGCCCTGGGCGTCGAGCCGCAGGTACCAGAGGCCCGTGGCCCGGTCGCCGAAGAACAGGGCGAATCCGCTCCCCGTCCAGACCACTTCCATCCCGCCGTAGCTCCGGAGCGTCGGCATGCGCCACTCGGCATCCCTGCGCCGGCCCGAGGCATCGAAGCGCCAGAAGCGGATCAGGCCGGGGTCGGCATCCACGTCGAACGGCTCGAACCACGCCGTGGCGAACTCGCTGCCCGTCCAGGCCAGCGGGATCCGCTCCACCGAGGGCGAGCGGACGGCCGCTCCCGGCAGCGGTGATGGGTCTCCCGACGGGACGTAGTCGGGTACGCCGGGCTCCGGTTCCGGCGGCGGGTCGCCGTCGCCGAGCCGGCAGAGCCAGTCGCAACCGTCGCCGTCCAGCCGGTTCCAGTCGTCGCACTCCTCGCCGGGATCCACGACTCCGTCGCCGCAGGCGCTCGCCGGCGGCAGGACGACGTACTCGGCCCCCTCCCAGCCTGCCGCGTCGAGGACGAAGCCGTCGCCGACTACCTCGGATTCGCCGTCGCCGTCCGCATCGGGATCTCCGCCGTCGGGCGTGCCGTCCAGACCGCCCTCGGTGGCTTCCGCTTCGGCGTCGAGGGCTCCGGCATCGTCTGCCCCGTCACCCGACAGGTTCGTACCGCCGCAGTGCCACGTCGCGCACGACGCGACCAACAGCATCGTCGTCCACGTCGTTCTGCATGGGGCGGGCATCCGTTCGTCCCTTCCCACGATCCTCCAGTACCGCGACCACGGTTCCACGGCTCGGCTTCGCATCGGGCTATCCCGGCCCGACCCGCTCACGATGGTTTGGTCATGTCGTCTCCGGCGGCGGCTCCGGCCACGTCAGGCGGAGAAGACGATTCACGAATTCGTCGCGGAAGGTGCGCAGTTCGGCCTCGGTGACCGGCTCCGCGAGGACCAGCGACGACGGATCGGCGTCGGTTTCCGCCGCCACCCGGGCCAGCACGGCCGGGTCCATCCCCCCGTCCTTCGCCTTGGCCCGCTCGATCCACGCGACGGGGTCGATGCCGGCGCGGGCCAGGAAGTACAGATCGACCAGGTCCTTGACCGAGCTGCGTCCCAGCAGCGCGCACAGCTTGTTCACGACGAGGTCGGGGACGCCGTCGACCCGGATGCCGTCGACCTCCCGCTTGTCGGGTTCGACCGGCTCGGCCGTGTCCAGCACGACGTCGACCAGTGTCTGCCCGCCGGACGCGTCCTCGATCGCGTAGCGCCGGAAGCCCGGAGCGTCCTGGCGGGTCTCGCACCGCCACGCCGCCGCCGCGCAGGCGCGCTCGACCTCGCCGCCGACGAGCCGCAGGTCCTCGGTCGTGGTGACGAAGAGGTCGATGTCGACCGAGAACCGGTGTCCCAGGTGGAACCCGCCCAGCGCCGCACCGCCGGACACGAAGAACCGGCTCGACACCGGACGCAGAGCCTGGAGCAGCTGCCGCTGCAGCGGGCCGAGCCGGCTACGGGAGGAGTCCAAGGCGCCTCCAGCCGTCGAGCAGGAACTGCCAGTGCGCCCGGCGTCGTCCCAGGCGTGCCCCGAGGCGGTCCCACAGTTGCGCCACCTCGTGCGGCGTCGTGAACTGCCAGACCTCGTCGGTCCGTGCCTCCCGGAGGATCTGGGCCAGCAGATCGATGCGTTGCGGCTCCCGCCCCTCGCGCAGCCGCCGCTTCACCTCGCCGATCGTGAGGTTGAGATCCGACAGGAAGTCCGCGCGAAGCTCGTCGCGCGACAACTCCCTGGTGAGCGCCGGCAGCCCCTGATCCACGGTGTCATTCTACGCGGAAGGTCTCCCGACCCGCAACGCCGCCCCGCTCGGGCGAGGAGGCCGATGGACCGCAGAACCGCCCGTCCGCGCGGCCCCGGCCTGCCTGCGCCGCCGTTGCCCGCCGGCTCCGGACGCGCTACACCCGATCCCGGGAGGTCGTGATGCCCAACGCCGTCCGGTGCCCCGGTCGTCCGCTGGTCCGTCGGCTCGCCGGCCGCTCGCCGGTCGCCGCTCTCGTCGCCGCGCTCTCTGCCGCGCTCTTCGCGGCTCCGGCCGCCGCCGCGCCGCCCACCTGGCCCACCGCCTGGGAGGTCTGGACCGACGGCTTCGAAGGTCCGGGCCTCGACGACCACTGGGAGGACCAGGGCGAAGGACGGATCTCCATCCGCTCCGACGCCGCCCACGTCCCGAGCGGCTCCGGCCTCGCCGTCGATCTCTCCGGCACCGGCCAGGCCTACCTCCAACGCTGGCACATGACCGAATGGCCGCCGCTCGAGTACCCCCGCGACACCTACTTCCGCTTCGCGTTCCGCCCGAACGGCGCGACCATCCCGGCCGGCGCCTCCGCAGCCCTGCTGCGCGTGCACGACAGCGACTGGAACCTGATGGTCGGCCTGCGCCTGACCCAGGACGCCGAGGGCTACCGCGTCGCCCTCGAGCTGCCCGACGGGTCGGTCGACACGACATCGTTCACCCTCGACGACGACTGGCACACCCTCGTCGTCGGCGTCCGGCCGAACGACTGGGTCGGGCTGTGGGTCGACGAGCAGCCGCCGCGCCTCGTGGAAGGGGTCGAGCACTCGGCGGACTTCGTGCAGGTGCTGCTGCTGGGCAAGCCCGACGGCAACTGGAGCGGCCCGACCCCGAGCGGCACGGTGCATTTCGACGACCTGACGCTGCTGTTCGGCGCGTACCCCGAGTTGTGGGTCGATCCCGCGGGCGGCGCCGACACGAGCGAGGGGAACACCGCCGGCGCGCCGCTGCGGACGCTCGCGCTGGCCGCGAAGCTGTCGTCGCCGGGGACCACGGTCCACCTGGTGCCCGGGGACTATCGCGAGTCGGTCGTGCTTCCGGTCGACGGCACGGCGGAGCGGCCGATCCGCTTCGTGGCCGACGGCGGCCGCGGCAGCGCGCGCGTCCTCGGTTCGGAGCCGGCGACCTCGGTGACCTGGTCCCGGCTGACCGACCCGGCCGAGATCGACCTGCCGTCCGGTGTCGACCTCGGGACGGCCATGATCTGGAAGGCCGACCTGTCGGTCTACGCCCTCGAGGCGCCGCCGAGCTTCGTCGTGCTGCGCGGCGCGGGCGGCTCGGTCGTCCGGCTGACCGCGGCGCGCGAGCCGGACGAGCGGATCGACACGCCGTGGAAGCACCACGAGTTCTGGTGGGCGGCCGAGGGCGGCTCGGCGGTCACCACCTGCGAGCCGCGGGACGAGCCGGAGTGCGACGAGCCGCAGCGCTCCGACCGCTGGCTCATCGACCACCACGACGACCCCGAGCCCTCCGGGATCGAGCCCGGCAGCCTGGCCGCCCTCGGCGACGTCACCGGCGCGACGATCTTCGTCAAGGACAACTGGAGCGGTCACTACCTGTTCCGCCGCCGCGTCGCCGAGAACCCCGAGCCCGGCCGCGTGCGGCTCGAGGCGTTCCCCGACGCCTACACCGAGGGGTGCTGGTTCGACCACGACCCCGCCAACCCGGCCCTCGGCTGGCACTCGAAGTACTTCGTCGAAGGGCTCGCGAAGCTGCTCGACACGCCCGGCGAGTGGTACTTCGACGCCGCCACCGGCACGCTCTACGTCTGGACCCCCGACGGCCGCTCGCCCGCCGAGCTCGGCCTGGAGTTCTCGGTCCGCGACGTCGGGATCGACCTCTCTCAGCGGTCGTACGTGGAGCTGCGCGATCTCGACGTGCTGCTGTTCGACGAGACCGGGATCGAAGTCTCCAACGGCGGCGAGACCGACCGCTCGCACGGTCTGCTGCTCGCGGGGCTCGACGTCGGCTGGGTGCGGTACGGCCTCGAGCTGGCCCAGGAGGCCGCGCGCGGCTCGCCCGCCGGCGTCCAGATCCGCCGCTTCACCCTGCGCGACTCCGTGTTCCACGACATCGACACGGTGGCGGTCTCCCACTGGGCCGGCTCGGGCGAGGACTTCGTGCGGCCGGGGATCACCGACGTGCGGATCGTGCACAACGAGTTCGCCCGGATCGGCTTCCGCGAGAACGAGCGGGGCGGGGTAGGGCTGTCCTTCGGGCGCGCCGACCACTTCCTGTTCGAGGGCAACCACGTGCACGACGTCGCGCACTGCGGCGTGCACTTCTCCCAGGGCCAGACCGTCCCGGGCAACCGCGGCTACGATTTGGCCCCCGACGAGGTGTTGACGGGGGACATCCTGGTGCGGGGGAACCTGATCGAACGCAGCGTGCAGAACGCGACCGACGCCGGCGGCCTCAAGTTCTGGGGCGCCACCCGCGATCGGAGCCACGTGTTCCGCGACGTGCTGGTCGTCGGCAACGTCTCGCGCGACAGCATCGGCTGGGCCTGGGTCTCGCAGCGTCGCGACAACTGGACCTACTTCGGCCGGGGCGGGATGGGCTACTACATCGATTTCGCCGGCGGCATCTCGTTCTTCCGCAACATCTCCTGGAACAACGGCCTGGCCGGCTTCATGGCCAGCGGGAGCTGGATCGACCAGCCGGTCGTGCTGGCCAACAACACCATCGCCGGCTCCCCGCTCGGCTATACGATGGGCACCCGCGGCGCCTTCGCCGACGCCACCGTCGGCCTCGACGCCGTCAACACGATCTTCCTCCACCTCCACCGCTTCGCCTACTCCGTCGGCCAGGACGAGATCCTCGCCGGCCGCGTGCAGCTCGACCACGACCTGTTCCACGACTGCGGATTCGAAACCTGGGAGCACCACACCCCGGGACTGATGGCGGGGCACGTGGACGGCAGCGGCTATCGCGAGCTGCCGGACCTCGCCGACGTCCAGGCGCTGGGGTTCGAGGCCGACGGCCGGGTCGAGGACCCCCGCCTGGCCGATTTCGACCCCGCCATGGAATGGCCCGACTTCCGGCCGACCGCCGCGAGCGTCGCCGCGGTCGACACCGGGGGACCGCTCCCCGCGTCGCTCGTGGCCCTGTTGGAGAAGCTCGGCTTGACCGACGGCCGCCACGGCGCGGCGCTCGATCGCGGAGCGCTGGAATTCGACGCCGACCACCCGGACGCGCCGTTCGCGCTCGAGGTCGGCCCGGGCGACGGCACCGCGACGATCGTCACCCCGTGGGACGACGGCTACGAGGACCCGCCCGTGCCCCCGCCCGACGAGGGCGGCGACTCCGGTTGCGGCTGTCGCGCCGTCGGCGGGTCGTGCGTGCCGGGCTGGTGGCTCGCGGCGCTCGTCGGGTTGGCCGTCTTGCGGTGGGGGAGACGTCGGTCGGCCCGGTAGCTCCCGCCGCGTCTTGGCGTCTTGGCGCAGGACCGCTATTCTCCGCGCGAGGAGTATGACCATGCGACGAGTGTTGCCGATGACGATCCTGTTCGCCCTGCCGTCCACCGCCTGCGGTCCCGCCGGCACCGGCGGCGGCTCCGTGGAGCCGGCCGGTCCCGGGACCCCCGAGGTTCCGGTGGTCGAACCGAACCCGCTGCTCGAGCCGTGGCCCGGGCCGTTCGGCGGCGTGCCGCCGTTCGCCGCGCTGACCGACGAGCTGTACGAGCCGGGCCTGGTCGAGGCGATGTGCCGGCACCGCGCCGAGGTCGACGCGATCAAGGCCGACCCCGAGCCGCCCACCTTCGAGAACACCCTGGTGGCGCTCGAGCGGAGCGGCTTCGTGCTCGACCGCGTGCGCAGCCTGTTCTCGCTGATGAACGCCACCCGGGCCAACGACCTGCTGCAGGACGTGCAGCGCCGCATCACCCCGGAGTTGACCCGGCACTACGACGCGCTGCTGCTCGACGAGGCGCTCTACGCCCGGATCCGCAGCGTCTTCGACCGCCGCGACGAGCTGGGGCTGACGGGCGAGCCGCGCGCGCTGGTCGAGCGCTACCACCTGGACTTCGTCCGGGCCGGCGCGGCGCTGCCGGCCGAGGGGAAGCAGCGGCTGGCCGACCTCAACAGCGAGATTTCCGCGCTGTCGGTGCAGTTCTCCCAGAACCTGCTGGCCGAGACCGACGGCTTCCTGCTGCTGCTCGAGACCGAGGACGACCTGGCGGGGCTGCCGGAGCGGGTGCGGGCCGAAGCGGCCGATACCGCCGCGCGGCGCGGCCACGAGGGGCAGTGGGCCGTCACGTTGCAGAACCCGAGCTGGATCCCGTTCCTGACCTTCTCCACGCGCCGCGACCTGCGCGAGCAGGTCTACACCGCCTACACGCACCGCGGCGACAACGGCAACGCGGCGGACAACAAGGCGCTCGTCGCGAAGATCGCCGCGCTGCGCGCCGAGCGGGCCGCGCTGCTCGGCTATCCGCACCACGCCGCCTACGTGCTCGAGGACAACATGGCGCTGACCGTCGAGCGCGTCCGCGAGCTGCTCGACCGCCTCTGGGAGCCCGCGCTGCGCAACGCCCGCCGCGAGGCCGACGACATGCGCGCGCTGATCGGCGAGGACGGCGACGAGTTCGAGCTGCGGGCGTGGGATTGGTGGTACTACGCCGAGCGGATCCGCAAGGCCCGCTACGACCTCGACGAGGACGCCCTGCGCCCGTACTTCCCGCTCGAGCGCGTCCGCGACGGCGCCTTCGAGGTTGCCCGGAAGCTGTACGGCATCACGTTCCACCCGCGCGAGGACCTGCCGGGCTGGCACCCCGACGTGCGGGCCTTCGAGGTGCGGGAGGCGGACGGCCGCGTCGTCGGCGTGTTCTACACCGACTACCACACGCGCGAGGGCAAGCGCAGCGGCGCCTTCTCCACCGCGCTGCGCGAGCAGAGCCGCGTCGACGGCGAGTCGCTGCCGGTGATCGCCAACGTCTGCAACTTCCCGGCCGCCTCGCCCGATCGACCCGCGCTGCTGTCGCTCGACGACGTGCACACGCTGTTCCACGAGTTCGGCCACGCCCTGCACGGCCTGCTCTCCGACCGCACCTACCCGCGCCTCACCGGCACCTCGGTGGTCCGCGACTTCGTCGAGCTGCCCTCGCAGATCATGGAGAACTGGGCCGAACACCCCGACGTGCTGCGCGAGTTCGCCCGCCACGTCGAGACCGGCGAGCCGATCCCCGACGAACTGGTCGACCGGATCCAGCAGGCCCGGACCTTCAACGAGGGCTTCGCCACGACCGAGTACCTCGCCGCCAGCTACCTCGACCTGGCCTGGCACGAGCGCACGGAGACCGCCGAGGCCGACGTGACGGAGTTCGAGCGGGCCGAGCTGGAGCGGCTCGGGCTGATCCCGGAGATCGTCTCCCGCTACCGCAGCACCTACTTCGCCCACGTCTTCTCCGGCGGCTACTCGTCCGGCTACTACAGCTACATCTGGGCCGCGGTGCTCGACGCCGACGCCTTCGAGGCGTTCCGCGAGGCGGGCCTCTATGACCCGGAGACGGCCCGCAAGTTCCGCGAGAACATCCTCGCCGCCGGCGGCACCGAGCCGCCGATGGACCTGTACCTCAGGTTCCGCGGCCGCGAGCCGGCGATCGAGCCGCTGCTGGTCCGCCGCGGACTGCTGTAGCCCGGCCGGCGACTACGGCGCCCGCTCCCCCGTCAGCGCCTCGAACAGCTCGCCAAGCGAAACCGCCGACTCCCCCGCCGAGATCACGAACCGGCCGTCGAGCAGCTCGCCGTCGACGTGGCCCACCATGACCAGGCGGCCGTCGACGAACAGCGCGTCGTGGTCGAACATCCCGTATTGCAGCAGCCGCTCGCGGGCGTGTCGTGCCAGCTCGCCGTGCCGCCCGTGCGCCAGTCGCAGGCCCACCGCCGGCCGGCCGTTGCCGCCGTCGGCCAGCCACAGGACGCGCGACACGTCGTCCTGCGTCCAGCGCAGCGCCTCGCGCCGGTCGAGCACGTACTTCACGCCGTCCGACTCGACCACCTCGTCCTGGAACTCGAGCCGCTCGCGTTCGAACGCGCGCCGCGCCGCCACCAGCTCGAGCGTGAACGGCCGCAGCACCTGCGGGCGCTGCCAGTCCCAGGCGTCGGCCAGCGTCGGCAGGCCGAGCGCGACGAGCGCCAGGCCGGCGACGGCGGGAATGCCGGCCCGCAGCGCGTGCGGCCGCGGCGCCCCGCCGAGCCGTCCGGACGCGCCGAGCGCCCC
>JAFGHH010000104.1 GCA_016930215.1 Deltaproteobacteria bacterium | reverse complement strand
GCTCCGGCGCCTGCGGCGCGAGCATCCGGAGCTGCGGATCGTCGCGGCCGGCTGTTTCGCCCGACTGGTGGGGGAGGCGGCGGCCCGTGAGCTGGGGGCCGACCTCGTGCTGACGGCGGCCGGTCCGGCGGAGACGGCGCGCGAGGTCGTCGAGCGGCTCGCACCGGCGGGCGACCCGGGCGAGTCTTCGGCCGTCCGCCCCGTTCCCCGCGCGACCGCGCGCCGGCGGGTGCCGCTTCGCATCCAGGACGGTTGCGACGGTCGTTGCCTCTACTGCCTCGTTCCGCGGGTTCGCGGTCGGCCGCGGTCGGTTCCGGCCGACGAGGTGGTGGCGCGGGTCGAGCGGCTGGGGTCGTCGGGGGTGCCGGAGGTGGTGTTGAGCGGCATCCAGACCGGCGCCTGGGGCCTCGACCTCGACCCGCCCTCGGCGCTGCCGGAGCTGCTGGAGCGGCTGTTGGCGGTGCCGGGTCGTCCCCGGCTGCGCATCTCGTCGGTGGAGCCGCAGTACCTCACCGAGCGGCTGCTCGAGCTGGTGACCGGGGAGGCGGGGCTCTGTCCGCACCTGCACGTGCCGATCCAGAGCGGTTCGCCGGGGCTGCTGGCGCGGATGGGCCGGGCCGACCTGGCGCCGGCGCTCGAGCTGTTGCAGCGTGCGTGGGGCCGGTGTCCCGACCTGGCGGTCGGGTTCGACGTGATTGCCGGTCTGCCGACCGAGACGGAGCGGGACCACGAGGCGACGGTGGCGCTGCTGGAGCGGCTGCCGTTGGCCTACCTGCACGTGTTCACCTACTCGCCGCGGCCGGGCACGCCGGCCGCGACCCTGGTGCCGCAGGTGCCGGAGCGGATCGCGGTGCTGCGCACGCGGGCGTTCTTGCGGACCGACGAGCGGTTGCGGGAGGCGTACCGGGCGCGCGCCGCCGCGCGAGGACGCGCCGAGGTGGCGGTGGAGTACGTCGATGCCGGCGGCTGCGGGCGGGGGACGAGCGAGCGGTTCCTGCCGGCGGTGATCGTGTCGCGCGGCGTCCGGCCGGGGGTGCTGGTCCGTGGCATCACCGACGGGCTCGACGCCGACGGGGCGTTGCGGGTCCTGCCGGACCGGGGGGCGGCTACGGGGTGACCGCGCGGAGCGGCACCGACATGAACAGCAGCACGAAGACGACGACGCAGGTGGAGCCGAGCGCGACGCGGGCCGGTGTCAGCCGGTCGTCCTCGTCGACGGGCGGATGGCCGCGGGTGGCGCGGTTCATGATCCAGAGGATCAGCGCCCAGACCAGCCAGTTGCCGCCCACCGCGAACTCCGCGGCGATGTCGGCCGTCTCGCGGCCGGCCAGCGCGGCCTGGAGGCCGAAGTACAGGCCGGTGCCCAGCCCGAGGGCGACGAGGGCACGGTGGGCCCAGCGCGAGACCTGGCGATAGCGGCGGCCGAACAGCGCGTAGGCCACGTGGCCGCCGTCGAGCTGGCCGACGGGGATCAGGTTGATCATCGTCACCAGGAAGCCGATCCAGGCGGCCCACGCCAGCGGGTGCAGGAACACGTCGTGCCCCTCCGGGATCGGCCCCACCACCAGCCGCTTGAGCAGTCCGTACAGCAGCGACTGTCCCTCGAGCTGGTAGGGCTCCGTGGGCAGCGGGCGGATCTCCGACAGCGCCAGCCCGGCGATCATGCACGGAATCGCCACCACCATTCCGGCCAGCGGCCCCGCGGCCCCCACGTCGAGCAGGGCCGCGCGGGAGCGGATCCGCCCGCGGGTGCGGATCACCGCCCCGAACGTGCCGAAGAAGAACGGCACCGGGATGAAGTACGGCAGCGACACCGGAATGCCGTGGATCCGGGCGGCGAGGTAGTGCCCCATCTCGTGGCACAGGAGGATGCCCAGCAGCGCCGCGGCGTAGGGCCAGCCGTCGAGGATCGTCCCCGTCTCCCCCGGCGGCCCGCCGACCTCGAGCGCGTAGGCCTCGACGAACAGCCGACCCACGTACAGCGTGCTGACGACGGTCGCGACGAACAGCACGACCGGGGCGAGCACGCGGCGCGGCTCCGCCGCCACGAATCGTGCCGCCGCCCCGAGCGGCGTGCGCAGGCGTCGGCGCCAGCCCGCCGACGGTTCTTCCGGCACCTCGGGCGGCGAGCCCTGCGCGGGCTCGTCGCCGTCGTCGGGCGGAGGTGTGTCGCGGCGGTCCCGGTCGCTCACCGTCCGGCCTCCGGCTCATCGACCAGCGCCCGGCCGACGCGCTGCAGCATTTCCTCGTCGTCGAGGCGGATCTCGCCGCCGTCGCCTTCGAGCACGCACGTCCCGGCGTGCAGCTCGGGATCCTCCCGTACCGTCACCGGGGGGCCGGCCGCGGTCTCGGCCACGTTCCGGCGGACGAGCTCCGCGTCGTCGGGGGCGACCCGAACGACGACCGGGCCGAGGAAGCGCTCGCGGGCCACGGCCGCGGCGCGGCGAGCGACGAGGTCGGGCTCGAGGGTGCGGCAGTCGAGGACCACGCGGCGGGCCACGGCCAGCGCCAGCTCGGCGACCTCGCCACTCTCGAGCGTCCTGCGGGCGCGTTCGGCGCGAGCCGCGGCGAGCACGCCGGCCGCCTCGGCGATGCCGGCGGCGCGACCTTCCCGCCGCGCCGTCTCGCGCAGGGCGTCGGCGTCGGCCCGCGCGGACGCCAGCAGGGCGTCGGCGTCGGCCTGCGCCCGCTGACGTACGAGGCCCGCCTCGTCGTGCGCCTTCACGCCCGCGGCCGGCATGCGGCGCGCGCCGCGGATCACGCGGCCCACGCCGACCACCTTTCGCGCAGCCGGCGCGCGGCCCGGGCGCGGGTCGCGGCGGCGTGCGGTTCGGGCGCTCCGAGGTCGGGCCAGGCATCCCAGGCGGCGAGCAGGGCGAGGCCGGCGCGGCGCGGCCAGGCCCCGGCCAGCCCCCACGCCTCGTCCGGCCGGTCGAACAGCGCGAAGGCCAGTCGAGCCAGTCCGCGGGCCGTCTCGTCGTCGGGCCACGACGGGTCGTCCGCGTCCGCCGCCCCTTCCGCGACCGCGTGCCGCGCCGCCTCCGCCGCCAGGGCCTCGGCCGCGGCCCAGTGTTCGGGGGCGGCCGGCCAGTCCGGTTCGCGGGCCGCGGCGCGGGCCACGGCGTCCGGAACGCCCGGCGGAGCAGCCCACGGTGGGGCCGGAGGAAACACCGGCGGTGCCCGGCGGCCGAGCAGCCCCTCGAGGAGGGCGCCGGGATGTGCCGCCGCACCGGCCTGGAGCCGAGCGGCGTGCTCCCGGTCCAACTCGGCCAGCACGGCGCGCGCCGGCAGCGGGCCGAGGCGGTCGAGGAGTCGGCGGGCGACCGGGACGGGGAGGGCGGCGACGGCGGCTGCGGCCCACGACGGGTGCGCGGGGGATGCGTCCGTCGACCTCGGGCGGCCGTCGGTCGGTGGGGCGGTGCGCAGGGCGGCGAAACGTCCGTCGGGGGCGACGCGGGGCCCGGCGCCGACTCGGTGCCCTGGCGAGCGCGGGACGCCGAGCAGCCGGGCGGCGGTGCTGCAACGGGTGTCGAGTCTTTCGTCGGGGCCTGTCACCGCCGTCTCCCGCCTTCCCGGCTGGAACCTCATAACGCGGGCGGCGTCGCCGCGCAAGACCGGCGAGCATCGATCGGGCGCGCGGAGGAAACGGGCCAAGGCGCGCGCGCGATCGAGGTCGAATTGACCGGCCGGCGCGCGGCGCCGGCGCGGCTTGGTGTGGCCCGACGCTGCGGCCGCACTTGATCGGTGGTGGGAAGCCTGCTAGGAAAACGGCGTCCGGATGTCTCTTACGTCCAGGAGGACCAGGTAATGCGTGTGCTTTCCTTCGGAATTCTGGTCGGTCTGCTGGTGACGAGCACGGCGTTCGCACAGGGGCGCCGGGAAGGAGCCGGGCGACCGGCGGTCGATCGAGCGGCGCTCGAGGCGGCCCTCGAGGAGTTGAAGGCGCCGGACCTGGCGACCGTGCTCGGTGCAATCACGAGGCTTGCGGAGTTCGCCGACGGGCGGGCGACGGGTCCGCTGACGAGGCTGTTGCGTGCGGGGCCCCCGGACGAGTTGACGCATGCGGCGATCCAGGCGTTGGGGGCGATTTCGGACCCCGACTCGGTCGACGTGCTGATCGAGTACACGCGGCATCGGCGGCCGCGCGTGCGCCGGTTGGCGGTGCAGTCGATCGCGCAGATCCGCGATGCGCGGGTGAACGACAAGGTGAACGAGGCGCTGCGCAACGCGCTGCGCGACTCGAACGACCGCGTGCGCGGCGTGGCGGCGATCGCGCTCGGGGAGCACGGCGACCGGGGCGCGCTCGACCTGCTGTTCCTGGCCTTCGAGCGGAACGTTCCGGAGGCGGCGATCGCGATTGGCAAGCTGGGCGGCACGGCGGAGGCCGAGCGGCTGGCCGGGTTCCTCGGGCAGCGGCAGCTGTCGGAGATCCTGCCGGGTTTCGACGAGTTCCTGCGGCGCAGCAATTTTTCGGACGACGCCAAGGTGGACCTGATCCACAAGCTCGAAGAGATCGCGGGGCCGGATGTGAAGCGGTTCCTGGCCAATCTCGTCGCCTCTCCGCCTCCGGGGTTGTCCCAGAAGGTGAAGGACGAGGCCCAGCGTGTGGTCCGCATCATCCCGGATGCGATCTGAGGAGCGAACGATGGCGCGTCCAACGACGATGGCGTGGAAGGTCGTGGCGGCGGTCGCCGTCCTGGCGACGATGCTCGGCTGCGAGGAGTTGTTCGGGGGCGTGGCGGAGCCGACGGCGTTCGGCAACCTGTTCGTCGACAACCGGGAGACGGACGTAGCGGCGGTGGCGGCGCGGCTTCCGTCACCGGCGTCCGTGGCCGCTCCGGCCAACCGGCTCGGCCGCCCGCTGATCGCCGGCATCCGCTACGGCACCCCCGGCCTGTTCGTGTACGACCTGTCCGCCGGCGCGATGCTCTGGACCAAGGAGATGTCGGTCACCTCGCGGCCCGTGATGACCGATCGCGCGGTGCTCGTGCAGAGCGGCACGAGGGTGGTCTCGCTGCGTCTGGAGGACGGCAGCGAGATGTGGGACGTCGAGACCGAGGGGATGAGCTTTTTCGGCGCGACGTACGACGACCGCTACGCCTACCTGACGCTCGGGGTCTCGGTCTCGCACATCGGGCGGCTGGTGGCGGTGAACGCCGACAGCGGCTGGACCGGGTGGAAGTTCCAGACCAGCAAGCTGTTCGGCCGGCCCGCGGCGGCCGGCGGGCTGGTGTTCGTCCCGTGGGAGCGCCAGAGCATCTCCGTGCTCGACCGTGAGACCCAGGACGAGATCGCCCGGGTCCGCTCGGTCGACGACGTCTACAACTTCGTCTTCGCCGGTCCCGAGGGTGTGTTCTACGGCAGCAAGGGGCTGTATCGCTTCGACGGCAAGTCGTTCACCGGCAGCCAGGAAGGCTCGACCTACTACCGCCCGCCGATGCAGGGGATCCCGGGCGACCCGGAGCTCTGGGCCGACGCCTACTCGGAGCCGACGGGCGGTCGCAACGCGCGCGAGAAGATCCGCTTCTTCGTGTCGCCGGCGTACGATCCGACGGGCCAGTCGGTGACGCTGGAGCACGACAAGCTGTTCCTGCTCTACTTCCGGTTCCTCGTGGCCTACGACGCCGTCTCGGGGGCGATCCAGTGGGTCTACCGGCACAACGACGACATCGAGGCGGTCTCGGTGCAGGCCTCGGGGGTGTACCTGGTGGACAGCCCGGGCAACCTGGTGCGCGTCACCGCCGACACGGGCCTGCCCGACTGGCGGCTGGGGCTGGGTCTCGAGATTGCGTCCGCGGTCTTCGACATCGCCGGGTTCGCCCCGCCGTCGCAGCCCATGGGCACGGTGGAGTCGATGCGGGTGCAGCTGCTGCAGGTGATCCTGGACCAGGACAACCGCCTGCTGCCGTTCCGCCAGTACCTGATCGCCAAGCTGGCGCAGCTGCCCGAGGCCGAGGTGACGCGCGACATCCTCGACGTCTACGCGCAGCGCACTTCGCCCCAGGCACTCAAGGACGCGGCGCGGGCCGCGCTGGCGAGCCGGGCCGAGGGCGCCGAGCATCTGATCGGGGCGTTGGACACGCACACCGACTACCTGATGAACACGCAGGCGCCGCCGATGGGCGTGGTGTCGCAGTCGCTGGTGGCGATGCAGGCTCGCACCGCCGTCACCGGCCTCGTCGCCCACCTGCTCGACCCCGAGACGCCGATCGAGGACCTGCAGGAGGTCGCGCAGGCGCTGGTGGAGCTGGGGGACGCGAGCCTGATCACCACGTTCGAGTCGTACCTCACGCTGTACCACGCGGACAGCGCCTTCTCGCAGAACTCGAACGCGCTCAACGTCCTTGCCGACGGGCTGCTCAAGTACGGCGGCGACGAGGAGCGCCGGTTCCTGGACAACCTGGTGGCCAGCGGCTACACGCTGCCGACGCTCAAGGCGCACATCCAGAAGCGCTACGACGAGATGGAGCAGGCGCGGCTGGCGGCCGAGGAGGCGGTGCGGCTGGCGGCCGAGGCGGCGGCGGCGGGCGAGGTGTCGACGGTGCAGGCCGCGCTGCCGCAGACGTTGTCGCGCGACCAGATCGGCCAGACGATGACGGCCAACGCGGCGAGCATCGCGCCGTGCGTGCAGGCCAAGATGCAGCGTTCGCCCACGCTGTCCCAGGTCCGGATGGTGTTCCGCCTGTCGAACACCGGCCAGGCCAGCGACCTGAGCGTGCTGCCGTCGGACGACGCCGAGTTCACGGCGTGCCTGTCGGAGGTGCTGTCGCAGATCCAGTTCCCGCGGTTCCTCGCGCTGTCGCAGCGCGCGCAGTTCACGATCGACATCAACACCCCGGAGCCGCCGCCGGGGACGGCGCCCGGGACGACGCCGCCGGGAACCGGCACGCCGCCGACCCCGCTCCTGCCCGGCTCGCCCATCGTGCCGACCGGGCCCGTCGGGCCGGCGGCGCCTCCTCCGCCTCCTCCGGGGGTTCCGGGAGCGGGGACGGTGCCGGTGGCGCCGCTGCCGCCTCCGCCGCCCCCTCCGGGGGTTCCGGGAGCGGGGACGGTGCCGGTG
>JAFGHH010000103.1 GCA_016930215.1 Deltaproteobacteria bacterium | reverse complement strand
GCCCGCCACGTCTGTCTCGGGTCCGGCTCGGCGGCCCGCTGCAACCGGTTCTGCTTCTCGGACGCGGACTGCGACCTGCTCGGCGCCACCTCCCAGTGCGTCTACGGGGTGGTCGATTCCGGCGGGATGGAGATTCCGGGCTTCGACGTCTGTTCCGAGCAGTGCGACGTGCTGGCCGACACGGTCTGTCCGGCGACCGGCGAGGCATGTCGGCTCGGGTCGTTCACCGGCCACGCCGAGATCGCCTCGTACTGTGGTGGGGTGGGTGCAGGCGGCCAGGGGGCCTCTTGCGCGACCGGCGGCGCCTCGGCCTGCCAGGCCGGCCACGCCTGTTTCAACGTGACCGGCTACGGGAGCATCTGCCTGCGGCAGTGCCGGTTCCCGAGCGGCACGCCTTCCTGTCCCGTGTCGACGACGTGCACCGCCCCGTCCGGTTATCCGTCGGGCGTGGGCGTCTGCATCCCCTCCTGACCGTTGCAGGAACCGCTTGCATCCAGGGGATTCTCCGTGTAGTAAGGCGCCCCCGGACCCCGGTGGAGCGTGTGCCCGCCGGGTGCCGGCCCGGGAGGACAAGGCGGCCCTGGGTGGTCGCGTGCCAGCTTAGCTCAGCCGGTAGAGCAGCGGTTTCGTAAACCGCAGGTCTGGGGTTCGAGTCCCCAAGCTGGCTCCGGCGGGGTTTCGAGGGGACGGGTGCTTGACAGTGCGCCCGGTCCCGGTCAAATTCCCGCGTTCTTGCGTCGTGCGGGCATCGGGCGGCGCGGTGGACGGAAGGACGAACGTCATGAACCGGAACCTGGGATTGATCGGTCGCAAGATGGGCTGCACGCAGTTGTTCCTCGAGAGTGGGGACGTGGTGCAGGTGACGGTGGTCGAGACCGGGCCGTGCACGGTGATCGCCAAGCGCACGCAGGCCAAGGACGGCTACTCGGCGCTGTGTCTGGCCTGGGGTGACCGGGCCGAGCGGCTGGTCAAGCGTCCGGTGTTGGGGCAGTTCAAGAAGGCGAACGTCAAGCCCGCGAAGGTGGTGCGGGAGTTGCGGGTGCCGGAGGACGTGCTCGGCGAGTACGAGGTCGGCCGGCAGTTGGGGGTGGGGGACGTGTTCAAGAAGGGCGAGTTGGTCGACGTCACGGGGACGAGCAAGGGTCGGGGTTTTGCCGGCGTGATCAAGCGGCACGGTTTCAACTCCTTCGTGGCCGGTCACGGAACCCACGAGTACTTCCGCCATTCGGGTTCGATCGGCCAGAACATGAATCCGGGCCGCACCTTCCCGGGTCTGCGGATGGCCGGGCACATGGGTGCGAGCCGCGTGACGACGGTCGGCATGCGTCTGGCGGACATCGACGCCGAGCAGGGGTTGTTGATGATCCGCGGTGCGGTCCCCGGGCACCGCAACTCGGTGATCGTGGTTCGCAAGTCCCACCGGCGGGCCGAGGCGCGCCAGCAGTTGCTGACGGTCAAGGCGGCGGTGGCCGGCGCCAAGAAGAAGTAGTCAGCCCCCTTGGGTCGGCGACGCCAGGACCACTACGCGCGCCAGGCGCAGCGCGACAGGTTTCCGGCGCGCTCGGTCTACAAGCTCGAGGAGATCGACCGTCGCACCCGGCTCGTCCGTCCCGGCCGCCGCGTGCTGGACCTTGGTGCCGCCCCGGGCTCGTGGAGCCTGTATCTCGCCCGCGGCGTCGGCCCCGGTGGTTTCGTGCTGGCCATCGACCTCCAGCCGTTGCGCGTGGAGTTGCCGGCCAACGCCCATTTCCTGCGGGGTTCGTGCTTCGACCTGGGTGTCGAGATCGCGGCCGCCGGTCCCTTCGACCTCGTCGTCTCCGACATGGCCCCCTCGACCACGGGCGACCGGGGCACCGACCAGTACCGTTCGTTCGAGTTGTTTTCGGGGGCCGTGGACCTTGCCGCGGCGCACGGGCGGCCCGGTTCGGACTTCGCCGGGAAGATCTTCCAGGGGCCGTCGTTCGAGGAGGCGCGGGTGCGACTGCGCGGGTTGTACGCCGAGACGCGGGTCCTTCGGCCGAAGGCGACGCGGACGGAGAGCTACGAGGTGTTCCTGGTCGGGCTGGGGCGGCGGTTGCCGGACGTCCCGGAGGCCGGCGCGCCGGGCTAGTCCCGCCCCGTCGCCGGGGGGGAGTTCCGACCGGCGGGCTGCGTGCCGGATCGCACGGTCGCCGAACGTGCCGCCGAACGGCCGCAGAAGCGCCTTGCCTCGTCGGATGGCCCGGGGTAGCATCGGGTTGATCGGCACCCTGTCGATCGAAGTCCGGGGCGCTCATGCGGTGGATTGACTACGCCCGTGCACATGGCGGGGACGCGGTTGCGGGCATGCCCGGGGCGGCGCTGCGGCGTGTGGCCGAGGCGATCGACGCCGGGCGGGACGTGCTGGACGTGGCCCGGCAGGAGATCGCGCGGGTCGACGGCCTGCCGCCGCCGGTGCTCAGCCGGCTCTACGCCCTCGAGGAGCGACGTCTGCGGTGGAAGGCGACCGCGCAGGGTCTGTCCGAGGGGCGGGTGCGGGACGGGTTGACGGCGCTACCCGAGGCGCTGCTGCGCGAGATGGCCACCCCCGTCGCCCTGGAGGCGCTCGACCGTGCCGCGCGGCTCGCCCCGTCGGCCACGGCGATCGAGCTGCGCGAGTACGTTGCGATCTGGGACGCCTGTTTCCAGCTGGCGCGGCGTGACGGCGAGCTGCGGATCGCGGCGGCCTGCGAGGACGCGGCGTTGCTGGCGGACTTCGAGGAGCTGCTGGGGCGGGCCGAGGCGCCGGCGGGCCTGCCGGCCCATCGTTGGCTCGCGGCCCGGCGTGGCGAGCGGGTCGGGGCGCTGCGTCTCGAGTTCCGCTGGCCCGTGGATGCGATGCACGACCGCATCCGCGCCGTGGCGCTCAAGCTGGGCCGCGACGAGGCCGGCCGCACGCCGGAGCAGTTGTGCGACCTGCTGGTGTTGGGGCATCTTCGGGACGCCTTGCGGCATCATCTCGACGAGCGGGCGGAGGGCGAGGCGTTGAGTGCGGCGGCGGCCGCCTACGCGGCGTTGTTCCGCATCCCGCCGGTGACCGCGACCCGTCTGGGTGCGATGTTCTTCGGCCGCGGTCCGCGGCCCGTCAGCTGGGTCGTGGTCGACGGTGGCGGTGTGGCGGGCGAGTCCGGGACCGATGCCGGCGTGGCCGACGGTTGGGCGGCGGTGCTGGTCGGGCGGCTGCAGGCGGCCGGCATCGAGGTGCTGGTCCTGCCGGCCAGCTCGCCGGCGGTCGATCGGTTGCGCGAGACCGAGCGTGCGGCGGACGGCAAGCTGCCGTTGGCGCGGATTCCCACGGCGGCGATGCGCGAGGCCAAGGCGGCGCTGGTCGGCTCCGACCGTGAGCTTCCTTCGAGCCAGGCCGCCGCGCTGGTGCTCGCCCGCAGGGCGCTCGACCCGGTCGGCATGTTCTCCGCCGTCGACCCCGCGTCGCTCGGGCTCGCCGAGTACCAGCACGACCTGGACCCCGAGCGGGTTGGCCGGTACCTGCGGACGGCCCGCGGGTTGGCGGAGCTCGAGGCGCAGCGCGCGGTGGCGGCCAAGGCAGCCGGGAAGGGCACGCCGGTCGACGGCGTGACGCCCGCGGGGGGTGTGGCGCCGGTGCCTGCGGCCGGGCCGTTGCTCGCGTTGCCGCTCAGCACGGTCAGTTCGATTGACGACCTGCGTCCGGGGATGGTCCTGCAGGGTACGGTCACCAGCGTGGCGCAGTTCGGGGCCTTCGTGAACCTCGGGCTGCGGCAGGAGGGGCTGGTGCACGTGTCGGAGATGGCCGAGCACCGCGTGCAGGAGGCGGCGGAGGTGGTGCGGCCGGGGCAGACGGTGCGGGTTCGGGTGATCGACGTGGACCGCAATCGCAATCGCATTTCGTTGTCGTTGCGGTTGCAGGACACCCGTCCCGCCCGTTCGCCGGCTGCCGGTACGCGGGCCAAGGCGGCGGTGTTGCGGGAACTCGACAAGTTCTTCAAGAAATAGGGGGACGAGGGCGGGTCGGCTTGACAGCGGCCCCCCACACGCTAGACTCGGACAAGCCCTCGAGGAGGAGGCCAACATGCGGAATGGACTGATGATTGCAATCACGGCCGTCGGGCTGTCGCTCGGCTTGTCGGCCCCCCCTGCCGCGGCGCAAACGGCGCCGACCGAGCCGGCCGCGCAGCCGGCCGAGCCGACGGCGGAGGTTCGGGAGCAGGCGAGGGCGCATTTCCAGGCCGGGCAGGCGGCGTTCAGCGCCGGCGACTTCGAGACGGCGCTCGCCGAGTTCACGGCGGCGGACGGGCTTCTGCCCGCCTCGCGCGCCCTGTCGTTGATCGGCCAGTGCCAGCGCAAGCTGACGCGGGAGCTCGACGCCTTGCGGACCTTCCGGCGATACGTCGAGCTGTACGGGAGCCCGGCGAACGACCGGGAGCGCCGCGGGCTCGACGAGGTCCGGGAGTGGATCGACGAGATCGAGGAGAACGTGGGTCGGGTGCGGGTGGACGTCGCGGTGAGCGGCGCGGCGGTGCTGGTCGACGGCCAGGTGGTCGGCAACGCACCCCTCGGCGCGCCGCTCGACCTGGTTCGCGGGCCGCACACGTTGCGGGCGGAGGCCGAGGGTTATCGGGCGGCGGAGGAGACGGTGACGGTGGAGCCGGGGCAGGAGATCGCGGTGACGCTCGTCCCGGCGCCGTTGCAGACCACCGCCGCGATCAACCTGTCGGCCAACGTTTCCAACGCCACGGCCACGCTCGACGGCGAGTCGCTCGGCACGCTCCCGTTCTCGGGTGAGTTCGAGGCCGGCTCGCATCAGCTGGAGGTGACGGCGGAGGGGTACGAGTCGGTCCGCTTCGCGATCACGCTCGAGGCCGGCCAGCCGTTCACGCGGTCGGTCGAGTTGTTCCCGATCGCGGACGAGGGTGAGGCCTGGTACGAGAAGTGGTGGGTCTGGACGATCGCCGCGGTCGTCGTGGCGGGCGCCACGACCGGCATCGTGCTTGGTGCCACGGGCGGCGAGACGATGCCGGACAGCGATTGGACCGTCGGGCTTCCGTAGGTGGGAGGAGGTGCATGATGACCAAGCGAATCTTCGGAGCCCTGGCGCTTCTGGCTCTCGTCGGTTGCAGTGGTGAGACGGGTCTTCGGCTCGTCGTCCGCACCGACATCGAGGTTCCCGGCGACATGGACAGCGTCCGCGTGACGGTGTTCGCGGGTGCAGGGAGCACCGAGCTGTTCGTGCGGACGCAGTCGTTCGGCGACCTGACCGCCGACAGCTTCCCGGTCACGGTCGGCGTCACGTCCGGCAGCAGCTACGACCAGTGGGTGATGTTCCGGGTCGAGGGGCTGCTCGGCAGCAGCCTCGTGGTCGAGCGCTGGGTCGTGGGCCAGTTCGTGGAGGGCGAGATCCGCGAGCTGGTGATCGAGCTCCAGAGCTCGTGCCTGCTCACGGCGTGCGACGGCGGGCAGGAGTGCCGCGACGGCGCCTGCGCGACGGCCGAGCGTCCCGGGGGCTGGACGATCGACTGCGGCGACGGCGTGCCCGACACGGGCGAGGAATGCGACGACGGCGAGGAGGGGAACAGCGACACCGCGCCGGACGCGTGCCGCACGAACTGCACGGCGGCCGCCTGCGGCGACACGGTGGTCGACACCGGCGAGCAGTGCGACGACGGCAACACCACCTCCGGCGACGGTTGCAGTGCCGCCTGCCGTACCGAGGGCGCGTCTTGCGGCGACGGCGAGGTCAACGGCACCGAGGAGTGTGACGACGGCAACGCCACGGCCGGCGACGGCTGCGAGGCCGACTGCACGTTCAGCTGCCACGCCGCCGCCGACTGCAACGACGACGACCAGTGCACCGTCGACACCTGCGATGTCGTGACCGACGGCCGGATCTGTCACAACGTGATCGACGACGGTGCCGCGTGCGACGACGGGAATCCCTGCACGGTCGGCGAGGCCTGCGATGCCGCCGGGGCCTGCACGGGCGGCACCAACGAGTGCGAGTGCGACCCGGAGGCCACCGACACCTGCGAGGACGACCACGGCGACGACGAGCCGTGCAACGGCACGCTGGTCTGCAGCGCCGCCGGCGAGTGCGTCGTCGACGACGCCACCGTCCTCGAGGTCGGCGATCCGTGCGGCAACGGCATCTTCTGCGACGGCGTCGACCTCTGCGCCGGCGACCCCATCGCCTGCGCGAGCCCGGGCGACCCGTGCGCGGACTGCCAGACCTGCGACGAGGAGGCCGACGAGTGCGACATCGATGCCGGCTTCTGCTTCATCGACGATTCCTGCTACGACGACGCCGACCCCAACCCGACCAACGGCTGCGAGGCGTGCGATGCCGACGTGCTGGCCACCGGGTGGACCGACGTCGCCGACGGCACGACGTGCGACGACGGCGACGCCTGCACGGAGGGCGAGATCTGCACGGGCGGCGTGTGCGGTGGCGGCACCGACATCTGCACCTGCGACCCGTCGGACGACACCTGCGAGGCCGACCACGGCGACGGCGACCCGTGCAACGGCACGCTGTCCTGCTCGGGTACGACGCTCCTCTGCGTGCTCGGCGCGCCGCTCGCCGTCGACGACCCGTGCGACGACGGACTGGCCTGCAACGGCGCCGACACCTGCCAGAATCCCGGGACCGGCATCGCCTGCACGCACGCCGGCTCGCCCTGCCGCTCCTGCGAGACCTGCGCCGAGGGCACGCCGACCCACAGCTGCACGCTGAACACGGGCTTCTGCATCCTCGGCACGCCGGCCGACTGCGTGGCGCGCGGCACGACGAACACGACGAACGTCTGCGAGGTCTGCGACGACACGGAGTCGACGACGACCTGGACGCCCAACGCCGGAGCGGCCTGCGACGACGGGGAGTTCTGCAACGGAACCGATACCTGCGAGAGCGACGCCACCTGCTCGCGGCACGCCTCCCCGCCGTGCAGCGCGACCTGCCACAGCGGCTGCGTCGAGGCCACCGACACGTGCACGATTGCCGCGGGCTCCTGCTACATCGGCGCCGCCTGCTACGCGGACGACGCGCCCAACCCGGCGAACGAGTGCCAGTTCTGCGACGCCGGCGCGAGCCAGACGGCGTGGACCGACCGCGCGGCCGGCACGCCCTGCACGGCGGACGCGGACGGCTGCACGATCGACGCCTGCAGCGGCGGTGCGTGCGGCCACACCGCCGAGTGTGTCGACTCGACGGTGGCGGTCGACGCCGCGTCCACCTCCTGGCGCTTCTGCGTCACGGACGCGAACTGCCTTTCGGGGAGCTGCACCGCGGTCAACGTCCCGGGCAGTTGGAACTCGTGGGCCACGGACGGGACGCCGATGACGCACTGCGCCGCCGGCGGCGGCTTCTGGGTCGCCGAGGTCACCGGGCTGACCACGGGCAACCAGTGCTACCGCTTCTACGGCACCGACGGGACGACGCCCGCCTGGTTCAGCGACCCGGCCGCCGGCTCCGACTGCGGCACCGGCGCCGACTACTGCAGCCCGGCCACCGACACCAACTGCCGGGTGGTCGTCCCGTAGCCCGCCGTTCGCCTCGGGGCCGGCGCGTCGCGCGTCGGCCCCTTCGACCTGGAGCGCCGCTCGCCGAACCTCGCTCGTGCGATGCTAGAAGGTCCAGTGGACCAGCGGCAGGCGGTATTCGAAGCCGGTGCCGGCGGCGCCGGCGCGGTACAGCGAGGCGGCGGGGGCCTCGGCGAGGGACAGGGACGGCACGCCCAGTCGCAGGCCGTCGTTGCCGATCGCGACCAGCGACGGAGGTCCCCAGCGGCGGGCGGCGGCGACCGTCGCGCGAAGGCGGGCCGCGGTGAGCGTCTCCGGTGCGTCGCGCGACTCGCCGGTCGGTTCGTATTCGTCCGTCATGAGCACGAGGGTCAGGAGGATCGACGGCACGAGCAGCGTCATGCCGATCGCCAGGGTGGCGACCCCGGCATCGACCGATTCGAGCTCCATGAAGTAGCCGCCCGCGGCAGCGCCGCCGCCGACGGCGAGGGGGATGAGGGACAGCAGCCACGGGTTGGTGACGCCGGCGGCCGCCTCGATCGTGACGGTCAGCTCGACGCCGATCAGTCCCAGGCCGATCGCGCCGCGGACTCCCTGAGCCTCGCTGCCGACCTCGAGGGGCTGAGCGATCGCGGGTGCGGCCGCCAGTGCCAGTGCCAATGTTCCCAGAAGGAGAGTTCTCTTCATCGGGTCCACCCCGGTCACCGAGTGTCCGGCGTCGCGGCAACTCCGCGCGGCCCGGCACCTCGTGAGCCGGCGCCAGCATAGCCGAGGGGGGGGAATCGTCAAGCGTGCCGTTCGGGTGCCAGGGAACGGTCCCGGGCGTGTTGCCGGGGGCGGGCGGTCCGGTGTGCGGTGCGGGCGCCAACGTCGTTGCCGACCGACAACGGCGGGGCACGTGCGGGAGCGGGTCGGGCCGGTCGTCGGCCGGGCCTCCGGTCGTACGAAGAGCCCGTCGGTCGGGGCGGATCCGGGCTTGCGGCCGATCGTCGGCGGGTCGTCGTCGGAGCTGGCACGGCGATTGCTCCGTTCGGATCCGGAGTGGCCGCGGGGTGGTGCGAAACCGCCTCTCGGCATCACCCCGCGGCCCTGTTCGAGAGGCGGAGAAGGAACGGGAGGTTCCCATGAACCGTGCTCTCGCCATGCTCCGGGTGGTGCCTTTCGTGGTCGTGGTCCTGGCCGGCGGCTGCATGGACCGGGACCTCACCGGCATGGAGCCGGTGGTCCAGGCGCAGGCGATCCTGGTGGTGCCGCAGCCGCCCAGCGGCAAGGTCGACATCCTGGTCGTCGTGGACAACTCCGGCTCGATGCAGCAGGAGCAGGAGGCGCTGGCGGCGAACTTTCCGCGGCTGGTCGAGGAGCTGATGGCGCCGAGCGACCCGGCGCACAACGCGGTGACGGACCTGCACGTCGGGATCGTCTCCACGGACCTGGGTGCGGCGGGCCACGATCTATCGACCTGCGGCAACGGGCTGTTGGGCTACGACCTCGGCGACGACGGACGGTTGCGCAACACGCCGTCGCCGCTGGTCGGCGGGTGTGGTTCGAGCTATCCGTCGTTCCTGTCCCGCGTGAAGGACGAGTTCGACTACCCGCTGGAGCGGATGGGGGAGGACTTCCGGTGCCTGGCGACGCTCGGCACGCGGGGATGCGGCTTCGAGCAGCAGCTCGAGGCGGCCCGCAGGGCGCTGGTGGACCACGCCCGTCCGGGAGGGGTCAACGACGGCTTCCTGCGTGCCGATTCGATCCTCGCCGTGTTGTGGGTGACGGACGAGGAGGACTGTTCGGTGGCCGACCCGCAGATCCTCGACCCCGACCGTCGCGACCTCGGCGAGCTCAACCTGCGGTGCTACTTCCATCCGGAGATGTTGAAGGGCGTCGAGGAGATGCTCGGCGAGCTGCGGGCCTTGCGCTCCAATCCGCAGGACTTCGTCGTGGCTTTCCTCGCCGGCGTGCCGTTCGAGGGTGCCGAGGGAGCGGCATGCCAGGGGCGGGGCGACGGGGTCGGCACGTGTCTCGGGTTGCCGGGCATGCAGTACCGGGTCGACCCCGCCGCTCCGGGGACGCTGTTGCCGGTGTGCGTGCATCCGTCGGGGTGGGGGCACGCGCTGCCGGGCCGGCGGCTCGTCGAGGCGGCGATGCAGCTCGGCAGCCAGGCCACGGTGTATTCGATCTGCAACGACGACTGGCGGCCGGCGATCGACGGCGTGCTCGAGTTGATCCGCGGGTCGTTCGACCGGGTCTGTTTCCCGCACGAGCTGGCGTTGGACCCGGCGACGTGCCGGGCGGAGTGCGACGTGATCGAGGTGCTGTCGGACGACCGGGCGTGTCCGGCGGGGCGGGCGGAGGCCGAGCCGTCGACGGTGACCGATCCGGACGGCCGGGTACGGCGGCGTTGCGTGATTCCGCAGGCGGAGCGCGTGCCGAATCCCGACGGGAGCTGTCCGGCGACCGCCGATTCGGGGTGGTACTACGTCGCTCGCGCCGACAGCGGCGACGCCGACTGCGACCAGGTGTTGTTCGCGGAGGACGCGGTGCCGGAGCCGCTCTCCAGCACGCGGCTGGAGTGCCTGACGTACGTTTGTCCGCGGGAGCGGCAGTGCGGGGCGGCGTCGAACCCGGGCGGCCGGTGTTGCGGGGAGGACGAGGTGTGCGTGGCGGGGGACCCGCTGGTCGGGGGGAGTTGCGTCCGGGCGTTCTGACCGGGCGCTAGACCTCGAGGATGTCCTTTTCCTTGGTGGCGACGACGTCGTCGACCTTCTGCACGCCCGCGTCGGTCAGTTCCTGGACCTTCCGGGTGGCGCGGTCGCCGTCGTCCTCGGCCACCTCGCCCTCCTCGATCAGGGACTTGACGAGTTCGTTGGCGTTGCGGCGGTGGTTGCGGATGGAGACCTTGGTTTCCTCGCCCTGGCGTTTGAGGACCTTGACCAGTTCCTTGCGGCGCTCCTCGGTCAGGGGTGGAACGGAGATGCGGATGAACTCGGCGTCGGCGTGGGGGGTGAGGCCGAGGTTGGCGGCGAGGATCGCCTTCTCGACGATGTGGACCTGGGTCCGGTCCCACGGTTTGATCAGGATCGTGCGCGGGTCGGGGGTGGACATCGAGGACATCTGGTGCAGGGGAGTGGCGGTGCCGTAGTAATCGACGCGGACGCCTTCGAGGATCGCCAGGCTGGCGCGTCCGGTGCGCATGCGGGACAGGTCGCGCCGGAGCGATTCGATCGCCTTGTCGATGCTGTCCTTGAGCTCCTGCAGGACCTCTTCGAGCATGCCCCACCTCAACCCCGTCGCCGGGCGCGGGTGGCCCGGGCAGCGCCGGCGGGTTTCGCCGGCGGGTCGGTCGTGACGCGCGTGCCGACCGGTTCGCCGCGGCAGACGCGCCGGGCGTTGCCGGGGACGCCGAGGGCGAAGACGGCGATCGGCAGGCGATTTTCCAGGCACAGAGCGAAGGCCGTGGCGTCCATGACGCGCAGGTTGCGTTCGAGGGCTTCGCGGTGCGAGAGGCGGTCGAAGCGGACGGCGCGGGGGTTGCGGGCCGGGTCGTGGTCGTAGATTCCGTCGACCTTGGTACCTTTGAGCAGGGCGTCGGCCCCGAGTTCCACGGCGCGCAGCGCGGCGGCGGTGTCGGTGGAGAAGTACGGGCTGCCGGTGCCGCCGGCGAAGATCACCACGATCTTGCGTTTGAGGTGGCGGAGTGCGCGCTGCCGGATGTACGGTTCGGCGAACGAGCGGAGTTCGAAGGCGGTCTGCACGCGCGTCGGCACACCGGAGGCCTCGAGCCGGCTCTGCAGGGCCAGGCCGTTGATCACGGTGGCCAGCATTCCCATCTGGTCGCCGGTCACGCGGTCGATGCCGGTGGTGCCCGGCTGGGTGCCGCGGAAGATGTTGCCGCCGCCGATCACGACGCCGAGCTCGACGCCGAGGTCGTGGACCTGGCGGATCTCGTCGGCGACGGCGGCGACGGCGGCGGGGTCGAGTCCGTGGCCGTGCGGGCCGGCGAGCACCTCTCCGGAAAGCTTGAGCACGACGCGGCGGTAGACGGGGCTGGTGCCGCGCGGCCTGGGGGATGGGGCGGGATCCTTCGTCGTCACGTTCCCAGCATCGCCTGCACGTCGGCGGCGATGTCGTACTTGCGTTTCTCGATGCCCTCGCCGAGCTCCCAGCGGACGAAGCGGCGGATCGTGATGTTCTCGCCGATCTTGCCCACGAGGTCGGTCCGGACCTGGTCGATGGTCTTCTTGTCGTCCTTGACGAACAGCTGGTCCATCAGGCAGATCTCGGACTTCCACTTGTTGATCTGCCCCTCGACGATCTTGACGACGATTTCCGGTTTCTTGCCCGACTGCGCCTGCTGGGCCTCGAAGATTTCCCGCTGGTGCGCCACCTCGGCCTCCGGCACTTCGTCCTGCTTCAGGTAGGCGGGGCTGGAGGCGGCGATGTGCATCGCGACGTCATCGACGAAGGTGCGGAAGTCGGCGCTGCGCGCCGCGAAGTCGGTCTCGCAGTTGACCTCGAGGAGCACGCCGATCTTGCCGGCGCCGTGGATGTAGGCCTGCACGCACCCTTCGGCCGCGATGCGCCCGGACTTCCTGGCGGCCTTGGCCAGTCCGCGTTTCTGCAGGAGTTCCAGGGCCTGGTCGATGTTGCCGGCGGCTTCCTCGAGCGCCTTCTTGCAGTCCATCATCCCGACGCCCGTGCGGTCGCGCAGCTCCTTGGTCAGTTGGGGCGTGATCTTGGTCGACATGTCCGCTCACCTCCGCATCGTGGTCTGCACCGCGACGCCGTGCTTCGTCGCTAGCGTCCGGCCGGTCCCGGGCCGCCGCGTCCGCCGCCGCCCCGACGCATCGGGGGGCGACCGCCGCCGGAGCGGCCGCGACGGGCGGCATATTCGACCGGCGGTCCCTGTCCGGTGCTGGCCGCGGCGACGAAGTCCTCCTTCTGGTCGCGCTTGCCGCTCGCGTACTCGCGGCGGCGGGACTGGCCCTCCTGGCAGGCCTCGGCGATCTTGGCCGTGACCAGGCGGATGGAGCGCATGGCGTCGTCGTTGCCCGGGATCGGGTAGTCGACCACGTCCGGGTCGCAGTTGGTGTCCAGGAGCGCGACGACGGGGACGCCGAGCCGTCGGGCTTCCCGCACCGCGTTCGACTCGCCGTCGGGGTCGATCACGAAGACGGCGCCCGGCAGGTGGGTCATCTGCTTGATGCCGAGCAGGTTTTTCTCGATGCGTTGCCGCTCCTTTTCGATCTTCAGCTGTTCCTTCTTTTTCAGGTCGGAGTAGGACCCGTCGGCCTGGCGCCGCTCCATTTCCTTGAGGCGATCGAGCGACTTCTTGATCGTGTCGAAGTTGGTGAGGGTGCCGCCGAGCCAGCGGGTGTTGACGAAGTACATTCCGACGCGGCTCGCTTCCTCGGACACGATTTCCTGCGCCTGTTGCTTGGTTCCGACGAACAGCACGTGGTGTCCGTGCGCGACGACCTCGCTGACGAAGCGGTAGGCCTTGCGGAACAGCGGCAGGGTCTGCTGCAGGTCGATGATGTGGATCCCGCTGCGGGTGCCGTAGATGTACGGCCGCATCTTCGGATTCCACCGCGTGGTGCGGTGGCCGAAGTGCATGCCGGCATCGATCAGGTCCCGCATGCTGATCGGGCCCGTCGGGGCGCGCGACGGTGCCGGCGGCGCGACCGCCGCCTCGCCCGACGCCGCGGCCTCGTCCGCCGCGGAAACGGCACCGTTCCTCTGGTCCACCATGCGCGGGCTCCTTTCCCGTTGTCCCTCCGCCGCCTTTCCGGGCTCCGCCCCGGGCAACGGCGAGGCGCCCTCATACCACACCGGAATTGCCCGCGCAACCCCCTTTGCGCTTGATTCCCCGCGCTTTCCGCGCTACGGTTCTCGTGCCTTTCGGGGGATGGGCGACGCGGGTGTACCCGGCTCCGTCCGGGACGCCACGAGGAGGTCGAACCCATGGTCCGTTCGGTGTTCAAGTCGAAGATCCACCGCGCCACGGTCACGCACGCCGACGTGCACTACGAGGGTTCCGTGACGATCGACCGCAAGTTGATGCAGGCGGCGGACATCGTGCCCTGGGAGCGGGTCCACCTGTGGAACGTGACCCGCGGCACGCGGCTGGAGACGTACGCCATTGCGGGTGCTCCGGGTTCCGGCCACGTCTGCGTCAACGGTGCCGCCGCGCATCTCAACCGGCCCGGGGACCTCGTGATCATCGCGACGTTCGCGGAGTTCGGCCCCCGGGAGCTGGCGCGCCACGTGCCCCGGGTCGTGCGGGTCGACCGGCAGAACCGGGTGCTCGGGGCGCAGCCCGAGGTTCCCGGTCCGCGGCGCCCGCGAGCCGCCCGGCGGCGTCGGGCGGATTCGGGGGCGTCCGCCCAGGCCTGATCCGTCCCGGAACGGGGAGAGGAGGAGCCATGGAAGAAGTCGTCGTCCTTGCCGGCGCCCGCACGGCCGTCGGCACTTTCGGCGGGTCCCTCCGGGACGTGCCCTCGGTCGACCTCGGGGTGCTCGTCGCCCGGGCCGCGCTCGAGCGTTCCGGTGTTCCGGCGGCCGATCTGGACGACGTGCTGTTCGGTTGTTGCATGATGCGTTCCGACGAGATCAACCCGTCGCGTTGCATTTCGCTCAAGGCGGGCATTCCGCACGAGGTTCCGGCGGCCACGATCCAGCGCCAGTGTGCCTCGGGGATGCAATCGATCCTTTTCGGTGCGATGGAGATCATGACGGGCAGCGCGAGGATCGTGCTGGCCGGGGGCATCGAGTCGATGAGTCGCGTCCCGTACGCGCTGAAGGACTACCGTTGGGGCGGGCGGATGTGGAACGGCGTCGTCACCGACCAGCTCACCGAGGGCCTGACCGATCCGTTGCTCGGGATCCACATGGGGATCACGGCCGAGAACATCGCGAAGAAGTGGAACCTTTCGCGCGAGGAGCAGGACCTGGTCGCCTACACCAGCCACCGGCGGGCGTTGGCGGCGATCGACTCCGGCCGGTTTGCGGAGGAGATCGTGGCGGTGGAGGTGCCGCAGCGGAAGGGACCGCCGAAGCGGTTCGAGGTGGACGAGAACCCGCGTCGCGAGACGACGCTGGAGATGCTGGCGAAGCTCAAGCCGGCGTTCGACAAGCAGGGCACGGTCACCGCCGGGAACGCCTCCTCGATCAACGACGCCGGGGCGGCGGTAGTGGTGATGGCCCGTTCCGAGGCCGAGCGTCGCGGTCTGCCGTATCTGGGGCGGGTGGTCGACCACCAGGTCGCGGCCGTCGATCCCGCCTACATGGGCACGGGGCCGATTCCCGCGGTCCGCAAGCTGCTGGCGCGCCGCGGCCTGGCGATGAAGGACATCGACCTCGTCGAGTGCAACGAGGCGTTCGCGGCGCAGTACCTGGCCTGCGAGCGGGAGCTGGGGTTCGACCGGGAGCGGACCAACGTCAACGGTTCCGGCATCGCGCTGGGGCACCCCGTCGGCGCCACGGGCACGCGCCTGGTGTTGACGTTGCTCCATGAGATGAAGCGGCGCGACGTGCACCGCGGTCTGGCCACGCTCTGCGTCGGCGGCGGCATGGGCAAGGCGATCCTGTTCGAGCGCTGACGGGTTCGTTTGACGCTCCGCGGCCCGCCGCGTAAGCTTTCCGAGGAGTCGGGGGTGGTGCGGCGACGGCGGGCGGCGGCGTCCGTCCCGGGTCGCCGTCGAGGAGGTGCGTGTGATGACGCGAAGCCTGCTGGTGGTCGCGGGACTCGTCGCCGGGCTCTCGCTGCTCGCGTGCAACCCGACGGACGACGCCGTGGACCCGACGTGCGACCCCGTGGAGTGCGCGATCGACAATTGCGCGTCGCGAGGCGGGTCCGGCGGACGTTGCATCGCGTCGCGTTGCGTCTGCGACGGCACGCCGACCGGCACCTGCTTCGACGGGTACTGTGCCGCGGCCTGCATGACCTACGGCGGCGGCGTCACCGGCCACTGCAGTACGCCGACGCACTGCGAGTGTCTGACGGAGGTGCCCGACGACGCCGCGGGCCCCGACGTCCCGGTCGGCGCGTACGGGTTCGCCAACGGCGTGGTCGTGGTCGTGAGCACCGCCGGGACGTTCCCGATCGCCGGCGCGCTGGTCTACGCGCAGCGCAGCACCTCGCCGGTCGCGCCGATCCCGGAGGGCAACTACTGCCCGCGCTGCCTCGACATGACGACCCTGCCGCACACGTTCTCCGCCGCCGACGGCTACTTCCGGCTGGAGAACCTGGCCGTCGGCGACTGGACGCTGGTGGTGCAGAAGGGTCAGTTCCGCCGCGTCCGGCAGTTCACCGTCAGCCGGCACCTCGAGGAGGTCGACATCCCGACCGACTACACGACGCTGCCCAACGTGCAGGACCCGGCGAGCGGCGACACGATCCCGCGCATCGCCGTGGCGCTCGGGGCCTACGACCGGATGGAGGACATCCTGGCCAAGGTGCGGCTGGCCGAGCTGGACCCCAGCAGCCGTGCGGTGCTTTCCACGGCCTCCTTCGACTACTACAACAACGGCAGCGGCTACGGCATCCCCGGGTTCGACGAGTTGGTGACGGACCCCGCCCGGATGGCCCGGTACCAGATCATCTTCGTTCCCTGCTCGGATTCGACGAACGACGCCCTGCTGGGCGACGCCGCCGTCCAGGAGAACATCCGCAACTGGGTGGCCAACGGCGGCAAGTGGTACGTGTCCGACTGGTCGTACGAGTGGGTGACGTTCATCTTTCCGGGGGCGATCAACCTGTACGGCGACCGCGGGTCGCCCGGCGACGCCGACGTGACCCCGCACTACAACGGGCCCGGCCGGGTGCTCGACGAGGACATGGCGGGCTGGCTCGGGGCGATGGGCATCGATCCGGACAGCATGTCCTTCGAGGAGATCTACAACAACATCTGCAGCCTCGGGACGATCCACGCCACCGACGAGGACGGCGCTCCGGTCGACGTGACGCCCAAGACGTGGGCGGAGGGGCGGCAACTCGCCAACGCCTGCGGCGGCGGCGACTACCCGTACACGGTCACCTTCCCGTTCGGCTGCGGCCGCGTCCTGTACACGAGCTACCACACCGTCGGCCAGATGGGCGGGCCGCACCCCGAGCTGATGCCGCAGGAGCGGATCCTGCTCTACCTGATCATGGAGATCGGCGTCTGCACGGACGAAGTCATCATCTGGTAGCCGTCCTGCCGCCTCCTGGTTCGCCGACACTCCTTGACCCTTTCCCCCCCCTGGGGCTATCAATCCGGAGCGCGGGGCGCCCGTGTGCGTCGGCGAAGGGGAGCGAGGTCGGATGTTGAGTCGTCAGGAAGCGTTCGAGTTCGTGAAGGGGCGGATCGCGAACCCGAATCTTTTCAAGCACATGCTGGCCACCGAGGCAGTGATGGAGGATCTTGCCGAGCGTCTTGGGGAGGACCGGGTGTTGTGGGGATTGACCGGGCTGCTGCACGATCTGGACCTCGACGTGACCGAGGGCGACCTGGAGCGGCACGGCCGGGTGGCCTACGAGGTGTTGCAGGGGATGGACGTGCCGGAGGAGCTGCGGCGGGCGGTGTTGGCCCACGTGGGGCACGTGCCGGCCGAGTCGCGGCTGGAGCGGGCGATTGTTGCGGCGGACCCGGTCACCGGGTTGATCACGGCGGGTGCGTTGGTGTTGCCGACCCGGAGGCTTGCCGACGTCAAGGTCGAGAGTCTGCGCAAGCGGATGAAGGAGAAGCGCTTCGCCGCCAACGTGAGTCGCGAGCAGATTGCGACCTGTGGCGGCCTGGGGCTGGAGTTGGAGGAGTTCCTCGGACTGGCGTTGTGTGCGATGCAGCGCGTATCCGGGGAGTTGGGGCTGTAGTCGCGCGGCCGGCTCGGCGGCGACGGACGAAGACGGTCATGGCACGGAGCAGGTCCGGATCGGCCGGCGGCAGGGCCGCGCGGCCCGCGGCCACGCGGCCCGCCCGGGCGTCGGGGAAGTCGCGGTCCCGCGTGGCGGCCTCGTGGGACGAGGCGGCGACGGCTGGGGGCGTGGGGGTCGTGGTTCCCGACGCGCCGCCCGGCGTGCGGGAGCCGTGGCTGCGTTTTTCCGGGATTGTGGCCCAGCGCCATGCGATCTGGCGCATCCAGTCGGCGTTCCTGGCCGGTCGTCTGCACCACGCCCTGCTGCTCGACGGTCCTGCGGGTTGCGGCAAGTCCTCGGTGGCGGTGGCTCTGGCGGCGGCGTTGGCCTGTCGGAGCCGTCCGCCGACGTGTCCGCCGCTGCCGTCGCTGGACGAGTTGGCGTCGCTTCCCGACCCCGTTCCCTGGCCGCTCGAGTCGTGCGGGAGCTGCGCGAGCTGCCGCAAGATGCCGGAGCATCCGGACCTCGTGCGGATCGGGCGCGAGGAGGGCAAGACGCGGATTGCGATCGAGCAGGTTCGTGCGTTGGCGTCCGAGCTGGCGTATCCGCCGCACGAGTCGCCGTTGCGCGTGGTGCTGGTGCGCGAGGCGGACCGGCTGACCCCCGAGGCGGCCAACGCGCTGCTCAAGACGCTCGAGGAGCCGCCGGCGGGCAACGTGGTCGTGCTGACCACGGCTCGAGCCGCCCATCTGCTGCCGACGATTCGTTCGCGCTGCCTGCGCGTGCCGTTGCGTCCGTTGCCTCCGGGCACGGTGCGCAAGCTGTTGGCGCGCGAGGCGACGGACGTCGACGACGCCGCGCTCGACCTGGCCGCCGGGCTGTCCGCGGGCGGCCTCGTGCGCGCCCGCGAGCTGCTCGGAGCGGACGCCCCTGCGGCGTTGGCGGGCCTTGCGCAGTTCGGCCGTGCGGTCGCGCAGGGCGACGTTGCCGCGCTGATCGGCATCGCCGAGCTGCTTGGTCCGGACCGCGACCGCGCCGCTGCCTCCCTGGAGCTGCTGCTGGTCCTGTTGCGCGACCGGCTGTCGGCCGCGGTCGGGGGTCAGACGTTGCTCGGCAGCACGGCCGGCCCGGCGGCGGCCGCCTTCGAATCCCACCCGCTCGAGGCCGTCGCCCTCGAAGGCCAGCTCGTCTCGGCCGCGCGGCGCGACCTCGAGGCCAACGCGAATTCCCAGATGACCTTCGACTGGCTCGGGGCGGCCTGTGCGCGTGCCGTGGCCCGGGCCCGGAGAGGACAGGTTGTCGATGTCTGACGACCAGCACCGCGACCCCCCGCGGCCGACGGACCCCGGCGGCGCGTCGGGAGGTCTTTCCGGCGAGCGCCGTCCCCGGCGCCGGCGCCGCCATCGTCGGCCCGGCGGCGGCCCGGAGGCCCGTCCTGGCGGCTTCGACGGTGTCGGGCAGGGTCGGCCCGACCGTCCGCAGGGTGCGGGACCGGGTCGTCCGGAGCGTCCGTCGGGAGCGCCGTCGGGTCGTCCGGAGCGTCCGTCGGGAGCGCCGTCGGGTCGTCCGGAGCGTCCGT
>JAFGHH010000102.1 GCA_016930215.1 Deltaproteobacteria bacterium | reverse complement strand
GGTCGTGGGGCTGCGACGACGACTCGTCCCCCGCCGCCGATGACGCCGCAGCAGGCGACGCCGACGCGCACGCGGAGGACGCCGACGCCGACGCGCACGCGGAGGACGCCGACGCCGACGAAGGCGGAGCGACCGGCACCCTCAACGTGCTCGTCCTCGGCCCACCGGTCTGGCCCGACTACCAGTGGAACCCCGTCGAAGACGCCCTCGTGGCCTTCGACCTCCCCGGCGGCGGCCGCAGCGAAACCACCACCGATGCCGCCGGCCGCGCGACGTTCGACCGATTCGACTGGGCGGCCGGGGCCGGCGCCGTCACCGCCGGGAAGAACGGCCTCGGCCTCGCCAGCGAAGTCGGACTCGACGGAACGCAGGGCGACGTCACCCTCGTCCTGCCCGATCCCGACCCGCGGGCCGGACGCGTGGAGCTGACCGTGAGCGCCGTCAACATGACCGACGTGTCGCATCCCTGGGAAGTGATGGCCGTCGGCGTGGATCAGGTCTACGCCTCGGGCGGCGGAGCATTCGACCTGGTCATCGACGTGCCTCCCGGAACGCCCCTCACCCTCCACGCCGGCGAATGGGAAGGCTGGACGTTGACCGCCGACGGCCTCGACAACGTGATCTACTCATGGGTCGCGCAGGAGGTCGCTCCGATCTCCGGCCCCGCGACGGCGGAGATCGACTTCGCCGCACCCGCCCTTCCGTCGACGACCGTCAGCGGCTCCTTCCCCCTGCCCGCCGACCCCGACAGCCCCCTCCGGCAGCGGGACGCCTACGTCGTCGTCTGGACCATGATCGGCCCGAACCCCGGCCGACACTTCCTTCCCGTCGCCACGACCGGCCTGGGAGGACCGACGCACATCGGGCGCAGTGTCGACGGCGACTCCGTGGAGTACACCGTCCAGTACGTGACGCCGCCCGGTGCGGTCGGACCGGTGACCCGCTACACGATGGAAACCCTGGGAAGCTCGGGCGGCGCGCCCTACTCCTGCGTCGACGTCGCGGGCTATCCCGCCTCCGGCGCGCAGACCTTCACCCATCTCGAGGTGCCGACGGTCCATGCCCCGACGACGGTCCACGCCCTGCACGACCCGGTCGAGTGGGATCTGTTCGACGGCGGGGTCACGCCCACGCTCCACATCCGAACGACCCGGGTTGCCGTTTGCGACACCGACGTGTGGCGCGTCTCGGCCCCGACCGACGCCACCTCGCTCGTCGTTCCGCAACCGCCGGCCGGCTTCGACACCGTCGCCCTCCTCGGCACGGACCTGATCCGCGGCCGGATCGGAATCCTGGCCGACGATCCCGGGGACCTGCAGGCGAACTACGCCGAAAGCGGCTGCTTCCTCGTCCAGCCGTAGGACGGGCGGATGGGCCGCCGACCGACGGGCCGGCTCGAGCGAACGTCGGGGAAAGGGAGGGATGGGTCCGATGCGAGTCCGTTGGATCGCGGTGGCAGCGGTCGTGACGCTGGGCGGGTGCTACGTCAGCCACTTCGATGCGCCGGACGGCGACCCCGCCGTCTCGGACGCGCTCGACGGCTCGCCGGTCGAGACGACGGAGGATCTCCGGGAGGCGGGGCCGGAAGACCGCCGGGCGCCGGATGACGCCGGGCCGGGGGACTCCCGCCCCCACCTCGACGCCGATGCCGTCGTGGCCGTCTGCGGCGACGGCACCCTGGATCCCGGCGAGGAGTGCGACGACGGCGACACCGACGCGAGCGACGAGTGTCTCCCGGACTGCCGGATCCCGAGGTGCGGCGACGGTGTCGTTTGGCGCGACGTGGAGGAGTGCGAGGGCGACCTCCGCGAACCCTGCACCACCGTCTGCGGCTCGGAAGGCCACCGGACCTGCACCGCCGCTGTCTGCGTCTTCGGGACCTGCCTTCCGCCCCCGGAGACGTGCAACCGATCCGACGACGACTGCGATACCCTGACCGACGAGGACTGCGGCGAAGCGTGCCGCGGCGCGAGCTGCTACGCGATCGACCCCGTCCCGCGCCGCTGGGTCGACGCCGAGGCCTTCTGCGAATCGATGGGCCGGCATCTCCCGGTCATCGAGGATGCGGCCGAACAGGCGTTCGTCGATGAGCTGCTGAGTCGCACCCTCTACCCGGGCGCCTCGTACTGGCTCGGCCTCACCGACCATGCCGTCGATGGCACCTTCGTTTGGGTGACGGGCCGCCTCCCGACGTACACGAATTGGCTCCCGGGCGGCGATCCGGACGACTCCGGCGCCGGTGAGGATTGTGCGGGCACGTTGGACTGGTCCGACGACTGGAACGACTGGTGGTGCGAAGATCTCCGCACGGTCGTTTGCGAGGACGACGGGGTTCCGGCACCGGGCCCATGGCCCGCCGGAACCTACTGCAACACGGACGGAGGCGACCCATGGTGCGGCCAGTGCGGAACCACATGTCCGATCGGTTCCACGTGCGTGATCCAGCATTGCAGCGGATCCTGACGCGAAACTCGCCCGCAAGTCCGCAGACCAACCCGACGAGCCGCCCGGCAATCGGCCCGCGGCCGGACTCGCGGGTCCAGAAGGAGAGTGAAGACCATGAAGAACGAACGATCGACCAGGCGGATCGTGCTGGTGCTCCTGGTCCTCGCGGTCGGTGCATGCGGCCACGACCCGTCTTCCGGCGGGGAGGACGCCCGCGACGGTGAAGACAGCGTGACCGCCGATTCGGACGCGGACGCCGAAGCCGACGCCGACGCGGAGGAGGAAGCGCACCCGGAGGCGGAGGACCCTGCCGACGTTCCGCTCACCGACAACGAGCTCCTGGTGTCCGCGGGAGCGTTCGTCCCCCTCGCGACCACGAACCTCGTCGCCATCAACGTGGTCGCCGCTCCCGGCGAGCGCTGCCGGGTCGAACGCGTCGAAGGCTGCCGCGTCATCGATTGCGGCTGGTCGACGCCGGATCCCCCCTCGCCGACGTTCGACGCGGGCCGGATCGACCTGCTCGTGGACGGCCTTGCGACGCTGAGCGTCGAGCCGGATCCGACGACCGGAGCGTACGGGGGCGACGACTCGCCCGGCTTGCTCCACTCGCCGGGGGACGTCGTTGCCTTCCGCGCGACAGGAGGCGACGTGCCGGCCTTCACCCGCGACGTCACGGTCCCGGATGCCGCCACCGTGCTGTCGCCGCCCGAGCCGATGACGATGATCCGGAGCGAGCCGTTCGCCGTCACCTGGGTGCCGTTCGACGGACTCGTGACCGTCAGCGGGAACCAGGCTCCCCCCGGCACCGCCGGCGTCTCGGTCGGCCGCTACTTCATCTGCGACGTCGACGCGAACCTCGGGACATACTCCGTGCCGCCCAGCGTGCTGGACGTGCTCGGACCCGGCAACGCCTGGCTGAACATCTGCGGCGTCGCCCCGGTCGACCTCGTCGTCGGCGCCTACGCCGTGCACTTGATGGTCGTCACCTGCGGCTCGGCCCACAGCGCGACCGTCGAGTAGCCCCGGACCGGCCCGGGCCGTTGCACTTCGTCCGCGGCGCGACATAGAATCACACAAGCTCGTGACGGATGCTCTTCCGACCGGCGCCGGCGACGCGTCGTTCGGACGCTCTTCGGGGACCGGCGCGCCGCCGGCCCCGGCCGCTCCGGCGGCAGGAAGGAGCAGGGGGGATGCCCGGTGACGGCGACGACTCGCTGATCCACGCCATCTATGAGGCTGCCCTCCAACCGTGCCTGTTCCACCCCCTCCTCGACCGACTCGTACGGTCCTTCCACGCCCACACCGGCCTCATCGTCGAGGGGGATCTGAGGGCCGCCACGGCGCAACTGCTCGCAGGACACGGTGTCGATCCGGAGATCCACAAGCGTTTCTTCTCGGAATACCTCCTCAACCCCTGGACGCTCGCGATGTTGGGCCAACGGATGCCCGAGGCCGTCGCGACCGACTGCCTCGTGCCCCTGCAGGAGATCAAACGGACGGCCTTCTATGCCGACGTCGTCCGCCCCGCGCAGCTGCACCACGGCATGGGCATGTTCTACCCGGTCGACGGCTCCGCCCGGGTCCCGCGGGGCGCCGTCGGCCACGTGGCGGTGCAGCGCGGCCCGCGCCGCGGCCCGTTCGGCAGGGACGACTGCGACCGGCTCACGAGCCTGGCACCCCATTTCCTGCGCGCGGCCCAGGTCCGGAGGCGCCTCGATGGCCTGGATGCCCAGCGCGCCGCGGCCATGGACGCGGTCGAAATCCTCGCCACCCCCGTCGTCCTGGTCGACGCGAAATGCCGCGTGGCCTTCGCCAACGCCGGCGCCCGCGCGCTGCTCGCCCGAAACGACGGCCTGGCCGTCGACCACGGCGCCCTGTCCGCAGCCTCGCCGGCGAAGACGACGGAGCTGGGGAAGACGATCGCGGACGCCGCGGCGACCGGAGCGGGAACGCCGATCGGCGCAGGCGGCGTACTGCTTCTGCCCCGGCCTTCCGGTGCCCGGCCGCTGGTCGCCACCGTCGCCCCGTTGCGCGGGCATGCGCTCGGCTCGGCCGTGCAACGGCCCGCCGCCGCCGTGTTCCTCGCGGATCCCGAACGCGGCGTGTCTTCCGGCGTCGCGCACGCCCTCCGGCTCTACGGCCTCACCGAGGCCGAGACCAGGTTGGCGCTGCTGATCGCGGACGGAGGCGGCTTGAGCCGCGCGGCCGAGGCCCTCGGCGTCGGCCGGAACACCGCGCACACCCACCTCCAGCGCGCCATGGAGAAGACCGGGACGCGGCGCCAGGCCGAACTCGCACGGCTGGTCGAGCTGCTGGCGACCCACCGCCCGCGGCCGCGCTGAGCGCTTCGGTTGGCATGCTCCGGAACCTCCACCGGCCTCCCCGATGCAACCATGACGCGGAACATCGCCCAACGCTGCCCGCAGTAGCCGGAATCCCCTGCGATGTCGGCACCGATGGGACGGGGCCGCCCACACACGGAACCTTCACGAGAGTCGGGGTTGGCTCCCTCCCCACCCCGTTCTACAACCTCGACCCATACCCCTCTCCCCTCGACTCGTGCTCCTCCTCGTTCTCCTCTCCGCCTGCCGCCCCACCACCTCCTCCTCCCCACCCGACTCCTTCACCCTCTTCCCCTCCCCCGACCCAATCGCGGCGCCCGACGTGGTGCGGCACGACCCCTCTCGCCTGTTCCCTTTCGCCGCCGATTGGAACGGCCGCCCCGCTCCCTTCCTCGGCACACCCGTCAGACCCGAACACCCCGCTCCCGAACCCCCCGCCTCGGGCTGTCCATCGACAGGCGTTGGTCCTCCTCGTGATCGTTGACGTTGTGCGCCGGCCGAGGCGGGTTCCCCCGCCATGCTCGCAACCCTGCTCGCCCTCCTGCACGGCGTCGTAGACCTCTTCATGGTCGCGGCGCGATCTCGCCGTCGAGAACTTGGCCCTGCGGCAACAGCTCGCCCTCTACAAGCGCACCGTCGCCCGGCCGAAGGTGACCGCGTCGGACAGGCTGTTCTGGGTGACGCTCCGCGGCCTCTGGTCGGGCTGGCGCAAGGCCCTCGTCGTCGTGAAGCCCGACACCGCCATCTCCTGGCATCGTCGAGGATTCCGTCGGTACCGGTCCCGGATCTCGCCGCGGCGTCGACCGACGCAGGTCTCGACGACCAGGGCGGAACTCCGCCGGTTGGTCCGCCGAATGGCCCTGCAGAATGCCTGGGGCGCGCCGAGAATCCACGGAGAGTTGAAGCGGCTGGGCTTCGACGTGTCCGAGCGCACCGTCTCGCGCTGCCTGCGCGGCTCTCGCCGACGGCCCCAGGCCCGCCAGAACTGGCTCACCTTCCTGCGAAACCACCAGCAGGCCATCGCGGCGTTCGACCTCTTCGTCGTCCTCTCCTCGGCCTTCAAGCCGCTCTACGTCTGGTTCGCGATCGAGCACGCTCGGCGGCGCATCCTGCACGTCAACGTCACCGACCACCCGTCCGCCACCTGGGTCGTGCACCGGCTCCGCGAGGCGTTCCCGCGCGACTCGGCGCCCAAGTCCCTCATCTTCGATCGCGACTCGATCTTCTCGGCGCAGGTCGCCGCCGCCGTGAAGGCGATGGGCACCAAGCCCATCCGCACGGCCTTCCGCTGCCCTTGGCAGAATCCCATCGCGGGACGTTTCGTGGGCTCGGCACACAGGGATCTGCTCGACCACGTGATCATCATCGACCAGCGCCAGCTTCTCCGCCTGCTCCGCGAGTACGTCGGGACCTACTACCTGACCGACCGGACGCATCTCGGGCTGGAGCAGGACACGCCGGCGGGTCGTCCCCTCGAGCCGCGCCCCTCCCCCACCGCGAAGGTCGTCTCGCTCCCGCGCTGCGGTGGTTTGCATCACCGCTACGTGTGGCGGCTTCGACGCGCCGACCAGGGCGCCGGACCTCCGCGGGCGACTTGCGGCTTGACGGGGACGCAAGGTCGGAACGACCATCGGATCGTGGGTGAGGGCCTGCGACGGTTGGTGCATGGTGAAACACGGCCCGCCGACGCCCGGGGCCGGCGTTGGTGCGGCCGTGTCGCGCGTGTGGTCGCCGCCCTGTGGGCGGTTTCGAGCTGTCTCCCGCGCGTGGCATCGGAGCCGACTCCCGTGGTTGCGCCGGTCCCCGAACCGACCACCGTCGACCGGCCCCAGGAGCCCGACGACGATGGAAACGGCGTGGGCGGAAGCGCGGATCGCTGTCCGGATCTGCCCGAGGACCTGGACGGCGTCGCGGACGACGACGGCTGTCCGGAGGCAGAGCCGACGGACACGGACGGCGATCGGATAGACGACGATGCGGATCGGTGCCCGCTCGACCCGGAGCTGTACAACGGCCTCGAAGACGATGACGGCTGCCCGGACCAGAACGTCGTCGTCGTGACCGCGACCTGCGACCCGCTCATCTCCTGGCTCCTGTTCGCCGAGGGAACCGACGAGACGGCGCCAGCCTCGGCGGGAATCCTCGACCGGACGGCCGAAGCACTCGAGCGCAATCCGCAGCTGCTCCTGATCGAGGTCCAGGGGCACGCGTCGGAGGCGTCCACGGCTCGGCGGAACGAGCGTCTCTCGCTGCGGCGGGCGCGAGCGGTGGTGGCCGAACTGGTCCGACGCGGCATCGACTCGGGCCGCCTGCTTCCTGCGGGGTATGGTTCGCGTTGTGCTGCGTCCGTCGGACCCTGTGACACGGTCCTTCCTCCGGATCGCGTGGACTTCGCGATTCTCTGGACCGACGTCGGACCGACCGGAGTGGCGCGCTCCTGCCCCGCAGGAGCGGGACTGCGGCCGGCCCTGCCCGAGCGCTTCACGGTCCCGCCCGTCACCTCGGGAACGACGGTCGTGGAACCGCCGGCCGACGCCCCCGTCGCGGATCGCGCGGAGGCGCCCGCGGTGGGGTCCGTGGCGAGCGGCGCCGCGCCCCCGGACGCTGCGGGAACGCTCGTGACCTGCCATTGCCTCACCTACCCGAATCGGGCGGGCGGCGTGCGGGTCACGATCAAGGACTGCTTCGCGACCCCGGCCGAGTGCAACGCGGCACGCGAGCAGCGATTGGGCGGCCGTCGCGATGGTCAGCCGCCGACTCCCGCCTGTGAGGTCGAGTCCCGTCCCGAGTGCGGCCAGGCCGTCTTCCACGAATGACCGCCTGGCCGGCCGCCGCCCGCGCGGTCCGTTCGTTCACCGTTTCGACCGTGGAGGCCCGATGGGCGGATGGCTCGGCGGAAACCAAACCGGCGCCGGATCTCCGACGCTCCGAAACGACCGTCGGGCTCGGCAGTCACCGTGACCGCGACAGCGCCAGCCGGGACCACCGCGGTCGCCCGCGCGCTGCTCGATCGCTTCGGACGCACCCCGCAACCACCCGTCGCTGCCGGACCCTGGGCCGCCGGGAGTTCCCGAAGCCCCGGCGTCCGAGCGAACGGGGCCCACCCCGTTCGTCTCGGTCGCCGCGCGGACGCCACCTGCGGTATCATGGCAGTCTCGGAACTGGGGACGCATCGAGGTTCCACGGAGCGAGCCGCTTCGCGCGCCGCAGGAGGAGCCGATGAACAGACAACGGGCCTGGGTCGGGTTGGCGTCCTGCGCGGTGTTGGCCGCGGTCACCTGCGAGGGCCCGGGCGGGAATGCCCCATGCGATGGCGTAGACTGCTCCGGCCGCGGCTTCTGCCTCGACGACCAGGGGTCGGCGTTCTGCGCCTGCCTCCCCGGGTTCCACCCCGAAGGGCCCGAGTGCACCGCCAACGATCCGAGCGACCCCTGCGCCGGCGTCACCTGCTCCGAACACGGGGTCTGCCGCGTGCAGGCCGCAGCCCCGGTCTGCGACTGCATGCCGGGTTACCGC
>JAFGHH010000611.1 GCA_016930215.1 Deltaproteobacteria bacterium | reverse complement strand
CGTGTCGTCGTTGAGGTTGTAGATCCGGTTCTCGGCGCCCTTGGTCGTCGCCAGGTGCAGGGCGGCGCGGCAGACGTCGCGGACGTGGATCCAGGGGATGCGACCGGTGAAGTTCTTGGGCGAGGCGGCGACCTTCATGCCGGCGGCGCCGAGGATCATCTGCCCCGAGCCGTAGATGGCGCGGGGGCCGTAGACGGTGGTCGGGCGCATGATGGCCCAGGACAGGCCGCGGCTCTGCGCCCGCATCGTCGCATGCTCGGCGAGCCACTTCGAGCGGAGATAGGGGTTGGCCGGCAGCACGGCGTCGGTCTCGCGGAACGGCTGGCCGGGCCGCCAGGAGGGGAGCCCGTACACGCCGCCCGCGCCCCACAGCACGAAGCGCTTCGCGCGCTTGTGCGCCAGCACCGCGTCGATCAGCGCCTCGGTCCCCAACTCGTTGACCTGGCGCAGCAGCGCCCACGGCGCGGAGTAGGAGAACACGCCGGCGATGTGGAACACGTAGTCGACGTCGCGCACCAGCGCCGCGAGGTCCCCGGTGCGCGTGAAGTCGCCGGGCACGAACTCGACGTCGAGACCGTCGATCACCGAGGGGAACCGACCCTTGGCCCGGTCGTCCTTCTCGTGGGCCGAGGGCAGGTCGGTGGCCCGGATGCGGTGGCCGGCCTCGGCCAAGACCTCGCACATGTGCGTGCCCATGAACCCACAGGCGCCGGTGACCAGGGACAACGGACGTTCCATCGCTCTACCTCCTTCCGCCGGACGGCTGGGTGCGCCGGCGAATCACGCGGTCGACCGCCGCGTAGTACCGCTCCAGAATCCGACGCGCCTCGTCCGGCTTGTGCCGCTCGACGGCGCGCACCAGGGAAATCCAGGTCCGCTTCCGGCCGGCCTGCTGCACCCACAGCTCCGGCAGGCGCTCGACCAGCCCGGTGAAGGCCCGGGCGAAGGTGTTGAACAGCCAGACCGCGACCAGGCTGTGGCTCGCCTCGACCAGCAGGCGGAAGAAGTCCAGGTCCTGGCGCCAGGGGTCGGCCGCGCGCTCCTGCGCCGCCTCGGCCGCCGTCCGCAACCGGGTCACGTCCTCCACACCCGCCCGCTCGGACGCCAAGGCCCCCGCCTCCGACAACACCAGCCGGCGCAGCCGGAGCACGTCCTCCAGCGCCCGCAACGCCTCGTCGGCGTCGGCGCCCTCGGCCAGGTAGAACGGCAGCAGCCCCAGCTCGCCCTCGCGGCGGAAGTCGCGGACCACCATCCCGTTGCCGTGGCGGACGTGGACCAGGTTGAGCTCCTCGAGCGTGCGGATCGCTTCGCGGACGGTGTTGCGGTTGGAGCCGAGCTGCCCCGACAGCTCGCGCTCGGAGGGGATGCGGTCGCCGGCGCGGAGTCGGCCGTCGAAGATGCGGCGGCGGATCTGCTCGGAGACGAGCTTGGCCAGGCTGGCGCGCCGCACCGGCTCGAATCCGCCCGTCCCCGTCCGTTCGCCCGCCATCGTCCCGCCTCCGTCTCGCCGCCGGGCTCCTGGCCCAGTGGTTCAACCACCTGCCCATTTAACCGGCGGACCGGACCTTGTCAAGAGGGATTCGTCGTTCGCCAAGACCCTTGACCGGCGGCCGTCCGTCGTGGTTCTTCCGCGGTCGTGAGGAACGCCGCGCGCCTCGTCACCGATTCCCTGCCGCCCGAGTTGCGGGCCGACCGCGACGCCGTCGAGGAGTCGCTGCGCGCCGTCCGCACCATCCACGCCACGCGCCTCGGCACCGCCGCCCGTCACCTGCTCGAGGCCGGCGGCAAGCGGCTCCGGCCGCTCTTGACCTGCGCCGCCGCCCGCACCCTCGGCGCCGACCCCCGGCCCCGCGCCGCCCTCGTGGCCGCCGTCGAGCTCGTCCACGTCGGTTCCCTGCTGCACGACGACGTGATCGATGCCGGCGCCGTCCGCCGCGGACGTCCGGCCGTGCATGCCGCCTACGACGCCCACACCGCGATCCTCGCTGGCGACCTGCTGTTCGCCTGGGCCTTCGACCGCCTGGCCCGCGACGGCTCGCGCGAGCTGCAGATCGCTCTCGGCGACGCGATCCGCGCGCTGTGCGAGGGCGAGGTGCTGGAGCGCGAGCGGCGCCGCGACCCGACGGTCGAGGTGGAGCACGTCCGCCGCGTCAACCGCCTCAAGACCGCCGCCCTGTTCGGCTACGCGGCCGAGGCCGCCGCGCTGCTCGCCGACGCCCCGACCGCGACCCGCGCCGCGCTCCGCGAATACGGCCTGGCCCTCGGCGAGGCGTTCCAGGCCGCCGACGACCTGCTCGACTGGGAAGGCCGACCCGAGTCCCTCGGCAAGCCGCTCTGCCGCGACCTCGCCGAAGGGCTCGTCAACCTGCCCGTCGCCCTCGGCGCCGACCGCGACGGGGCGCTGCGCGACGCCGTTCGCGCCTGCTGGGGCGCGAGCGACGACGACGCGGCCGCGGCGCGGCGCTTCGCGCTCCGGGCGGCCTTGCGGGAGGCGGGGGCGTTCGAGGCGACCCGCGAGTTGGCCCGCGAGGACGCCCGACGGGCCGTCGCGGCCCTTCATCCGCTGCCCGCGGGCCCGTGGCGCGATTGGCTCGCGGCCGCCGCCGCCGCGTCCGTCGAGCGCGACGGCTGAGGCTCGGGGGGCGACGGCATGGGCGGCCTGCGCATGATCGATGCCTTCGGACGAGCGGCCCGCGGGGTGCTCGAGCGGGCCTACGCCGAGCGGCTTCGGCGCGAGGTGCTGGCGAGCGAGGTCCCGGGCCACGTCGCCGTGATCCTCGACGGCAACCGCCGGCACGCCCGACTCCACGGCCTCGCCGCCACCGACGGTCACCTCCTCGGCTCCGAGACCCTCGAGCAGCTCCTCGAGTGGTGCCGGCGGCTCGGCGTCCACACGCTGACCGTCTACGCACTGTCCACCGAGAACCTCCGGCGCGACCCGGACGAAGTTCGAGCGTTGATGGACCTGTTCGCATGCAAGCTCACGGAATTGGCTGCGGATGAACGCGTGCACAAGAACCGGATCCGGGTCCGTGTGCTGGGTCGCCTCGACCAGTTGCGCCCCGACGTCGCGGCGGCCGCCGCCCGGGCCGAGGCGGCGACGGCGACGTACGACGCGTTCGAGTTCCGGATCTGCCTGGCCTACGGCGGCCGGCAGGAGATCGTCGATGCCGTGCGCTCGATCGCCGACGACGTCGCCGCCGGACACCTCGACCCGGCGACCGTCGACGAGGGGCTGCTCGGCGCGCGGCTCTGCGCCGGGGCCGACGAGCCGGACCTGTTGATCCGGACGGGGGGCGAGGTGCGCCTGTCGAACTTCATGCTGTTCCAGGCCGCCTACTCCGAGCTGGTGTTCACCGACGTCCACTTCCCGGCGTTCCGGGAGCTGGACTTCCTGCGTCTCGTCCGGACCTACCAGCAGCGCGTCCGGCGCTTCGGCCGTTGACCGGGCCCCTCTTGCGGCGGCCGATCCGCGGCGGTACCTTGAGCGCGTGGCGCCGAGGGGCGCGGGAGGGCGGGATGGCCCGATGGTATCGGATCGCGTGGACGGGGCTGTGGCTCGCCGCGGCGTGCGCGGCGGGCTGCGGCGACGACGACGGAGCGAGCGACGTCATCGACGCTCCCGGCGAGGACGCGTCGGCGGAGGACGCCCCGGGCGAGCTGCCCTCCGACGTCCTCGACGACGACGCCGCGGTCCCGGACGTCCCGGGCGACGTCCCGGCCGATCCCGGCGACGCCCCGGAGGACCGGCCGGAGGCGGACGACGCCGCCGACGCGCCCGACGCGCCGCCCGGCATCTGGCGCCCGGCGCCCGGCACGAGCTGGCAGTGGCAGCTCACCGGCACGATCGATGCCTCGCTCGACGTCGAGATGTACGACATCGACCTGTTCGAGGCGCCGCAGGCGACGATCGACGGGCTGCGGGCGCGAGGGGTGGCGGTGATCTGCTATTTCAGCGCCGGCAGCCGCGAGGAGTGGCGCGACGACGCGGACGACTTTCCGCCCGCCGCCGTCGGCGAGCCGCTCGACGGCTGGCCCGGCGAAAGCTGGATCGACGTCCGCTCCACCGACGTTCGCCGGATCATGCGCGCGCGTCTCGACCTGGCGGTCGCCAAGCGCTGCGACGGGGTCGAGCCGGACAACGTCGACGCCTACGCGAACGACAGCGGCTTCCCGCTCACCGCCGCCCACCAGCTCGACTACAACCGGTTCCTCGCCGCGGAAGCGCACGCCCGCGGCCTCAGCGTCGGCCTGAAGAACGACCTCGAGCAGGTCGACGAGCTGCTGGCGGACTTCGATTGGGCGCTCGACGAGGAGTGCTTCGAGTGGGACGAGTGCGAGCTGCTGGAGCCGTTCATCGGTGCGGGCAAGGCCGTGTTCCAGGTGGAGTACGGCGCGGCGGCCCTGGCCGACTCGGTCTGTCCCCGGGCCAACGCGCTGGACTTCGATACGCTGATCAAGAACCTCGACCTCGACGCCTGGCGCGTTCCCTGCCGCTAGTGCGGACGGCACGGCGTCCCGGCCGGAGGGCTCGCGGCGCGGGCTGAGCCGATGTGTCGTCCCAGTGACACTTCCATGACGCTCCGGTTGCATTTCGGACCGGCACCGTAGTACACGGGCGCCCGATCGGACCCGGTCCGACCTCGCCGTCGGGGTGGTGGCAGGGAAGGGTGG
>JAFGHH010000610.1 GCA_016930215.1 Deltaproteobacteria bacterium | reverse complement strand
GAGGAGAACCCTCCCGAGGCGCTGCTCGACGGCGTGCAGGAGACCCACTTCTGCCAGCACCGGCTGCTCGACTCCGACTGGCGGATGTGGCTGCGCGTCCCGGCCCGGCTGGTGCGCGTCACGTTCGTCCAGGGCTACGGCGGCTGGGACCAGCCGACCTCGGTGCGGCTGGAGGTCGCCGACGGCAGCACCGTCGACCTGACGCTCGAGCCGGACACCCGCCACGAACAGTCGTTCGCGCTCGACTTCCCGAACCCCACCGCGTTCGTCGACGTGCGGGTGCTCGCCGTGGCGCCGGACGACGACGACAGCGGGTGGGGCGGTTTCGCCGAGGTCCGGTTCGACGGGACGCCGGTCGAGCCGGCCGACACGACGGTGCCGGCGATCACGAACGTGCGGGTCGAGCCGGAGGGCGGGACGGCGGCGACGATCCGCTGGACGACGGACGAGCCGGCGACGAGCCAGCTGCGTTATTCCACGGAGACCGCGCTGCCGCAGGCCACGCCGCCGGACCTCGCGCCGGTCACCGAGCACGCGGTGCGGATCGAAGGGACCGCGCCGCTGCGCGGCTACGTCGAGCTGCGCTCGGCCGACGCCGCGGGCAATCGCGCCGAGCGGCGGGAGCCGGCGTTCACCACGGTGGACACCGACTGGACCTGGGGCGTGGGCGGCTGGTCGTTCCACCTCGACGGCCGCTGGCGGCCGGCGCCCGAGGTGTTCGCGGAGGACGAGCTGCCGCTCGACTTCGTCCAGGCCTGGGTCGGCGGCGGGAGCTGGCGCGACTGGTTCGACGCCGACGACGTGCGGGCGATGGTCGAGGCCGGGCTGACCCCGGACATCATCCACTACTACTTCGGCGACCCGACGCGGGCGGAGGTCGAGGCGGGGCGCGCGGCGTTCCTCGAGGACATCACCTACCTGGCGCAGCTGCTGGCGGACAGCGGCGTCGGCGACCGGACGATCGTCACGCTCGAGCCGGAATTCAACCAGGACGGCGTTCCGGAGTGGGACGGCTGGAACGACGTGGCGCTCGACGCGATGCGCATCCTGCGCGAGACCGCCGGCGCCAAGGTCGGCCTGCTCGCCGGCGACTGGGACATCGACCACCTGCTGACCACCTGCATGGGCCGCGCCGCACCGTACTCGGACTTCGTCGCCTTCCAGGAAATGCGCGCCTCGACGCAGGACGACCCGCAGGACGCGCTGGACGTCGTCGACCGCGCGATCCGCTTCTCGCACTGGCTGTCGCGCACGTTCCTGCGGCCGGTGCGCTGGGGCTACCTGATGGTCTCGGACTACCACGGCTGGACCGAGCTGCAGCGCGAGGTGGTGGTCGAGCTGTGCGAGCGGACGCCCGAGCTGCGGGCCAACCAGGTCGTCGCCGTGTCGTGGATGTCGTATCTCGACTCGCCGGGCGCGGACGGCTACTTCGGCGCGGCCGAGGGCTACAAGGGGCTGAAGGACGAGCACGGGGAGGGGAAGCCGGCGTTCTACGTGTTTCGCGAGTGCGTGAACCACGGTCCGACGTGGGTCGAGTCGGGCGAGTGGCCGCCGGGCGGCGGCCCGCTGCGCGGGCCGGGCTGCGACTGCCGCGCCGCGGGCGCGCGACGTCCGGGAGCCGGCTGGGCCGCGCTGCTCGTGGTGGCCGTCGGGTGGCGGTGCGCGGGACGCGGGAGCTACCGGGCCGGCAGCGGCACCAGTCGCCCGACGCGGCGCGCGGCCAGGCACCACTCCGAGCCGGGGGCGACCTCCCGGCAGTCGTCCGGACGCCGCTCGTAGATCCGGCACGGGTAGCGGCCGGGCGTCGAGCGATCGAGCGCGATGCAGGCGCCTTCGACCGAGCGCAGGAAACGGAACCCGGCCGGGCCGAGCGTCTCGGTCAGCCCGGCGAGCTGCTCCGCCGTCAGCCGCCGTTCGTCGGCCTCCCGCAGGTGGACCGTGCGCGGCCCGTGGTGGCAGCAGCGGCCGCACGCCACGCAGTCCGCGCCGTCGGGGTCGGGCGGGCCGTCCAGGGGCCGCAGCGCGTCCGGCGGTGCGGCCGGAGACGTCACGGGGCGGCGCCCGCGTCGATGAAAGGCGCGAGCCGCGCGGCCTCGCGTACCGCCGCCATCGCGGCGCGCAGCGACGGCCGCTCGCAGGGCCAGCAGTCCCGCCGGCGGCGCGGGCCGCAGCCCGTCTCGGACTGGAAACGCTCGAGGTACGGCGCCATGCGTCCGTCGGGCGCCGCGGCGATGCGGTCGAGCAGCGCGCGGCGCGCCGCGCAGTCCTCGGTCACGATCACCAGCAGCGGAAGCCGCAGGTGGTCCGGCAGGCCGTCCAGCAGCGCACGGCGGTCGAGCAGCTCGCGCACGCGCTGCGCCGAGGCGACCGCGCGCACCTTCTCGAGCACGAAGACGGCCAGCCGCTCGGCAAGGCCCGGCTCGAGGCTGCGATCGAGGAACAGCAGGGCGGCGTCCACGGTGGCCGGCCGGAGCAGGCCGCGCAGCGCGACGTCGAGCAGCTCGGGAGCACCCGCGTACCGCGCGTCCAGCGCCGACGCCCGCAGCGCGTGCGGGACGGCGTCCATCGGACGGTCGAGGATCCCGAACAGCCGGGCCAGCTCGAAATGGTAGTGCGGGTCCTGCTCGAGGTGCTCCTCCAGCGGCAGCAGCAGGGTGACGGCGCCGCCGGGGTTGCCCTGCGCCTCCAGCTCCCGGGCCTCGAGCACCAACGGTTGGCCGGCCTCCCAGACCCGCCGGTCCGCCGCCGCCTCGCGGGCCGCCGCCTCGCGGGCCGCCGCGGCGGCTTCGGGGGTCGTCGCGGCTTCGATGGCGTCGTCCGGTGCGTCGGCGGCCGGTGCGTCGGGGGCGGCCGCGACGTCCGGTGTCGGCGGCGTCGCGGTCTCGGCGGCTTCCGGCTCGAGCGGCGCGTCGGCCCCGGCCTCGCGCTCCGTGGAGGGCTGCGCGTCACCCGTCGGGGCGGCCGCGACGGTTGCGGAATCCCGGGGGGCGTCCTCGCCCCCGGTCCACAGCAGGACCGCGACGACGACGGCGGCCAGCAACCCGCCGGCGACCGCGAGGGCGACGACCGGGAACGGGCGGCGCGCGGGAACGGGACGCGTGAGGTCCGCCGGCTTCAGCGGCTCGAAACCGGTGGTCAGCAGCTCGTCGGTGCGCGGCGGGGTGCCCGGCCCGGTCGCGGCGGGAACCGTCGCCGCGGCGGGGCTGGCGCGCGGGCGTCGCGGGGCGGGCGGTCCGATCAGGCTCGGACGGAGACCGGTGCAGGCGCGCAGGGCGGCCCCTACCTCGGTCGCCGTCTGGATCCGGTGCACGGGGTCCTTGACCAGGCAGCGCGCGACGAGCTCGCGGAACTGCAGGGGGTAGGCCAGGTGCGGCGCCGCGTCCTCGAGCATCGGCGCCGGCTCGGTCAGGTGCTTGGTGAGCAGGCCGCTCACCGTCGGCGCCTCGAACGGGACGCGGCCGGTGGCCATCTCGAACAGCATCACGCCGAGCGAGTACAGGTCGGCGCGGGCGTCGAGCGGCTCGCCGGCGGCCTGTTCGGCGGCCATGTACTTCGGCGTGCCGAACACCATCCCGGCCTGGGTCAGCGCCTTGCCGTCGCCGGCGTGCTGCAGCTTGGCCACGCCGAAGTCCATGATCTTGGCCTGGTCGCCCTTGCCGTCGGGTCGGGCGACCAGCATCACGTTGTCGGGCTTGAGGTCGCGGTGCACGATGCCCAGCGTGTGCGCGCGCTCCAGCGCGTCGCAGATCTGGCCGCCGATGTCGATGATCTCGTCCAGCGGCAGGATCTCCAGCTCGGCGATGCGCTCGGTCAGCAGCTGCCCCTTCAGCAGCTCCATCGCGATGTACACCGAGCCGTCCTCGCTGGTGCCGCAGTCGAGCACCCGGCAGACGTTGGGGTGGTCGATGCGGACCGCCGCCTGCGCCTCCCGCGTGAACCGCTCGACCGCCGTGCCGTGGCCCGTCAGCTCGGGATTCAGCCGCTTGATCACCACCTCGTGCTTGAGGAACACCTGCTCCGCCCGGTAGACCACCCCCATCCCTCCGGCGGCGATGCGGGACAGGACCCGATAACGGCCTGCGATCGTCGTCCCCACCAGGGAGTCTTTCGGCTCGGACGGCACCGGACCACCACGCTCCATGCAACCCCGGCCTCCCGCGGTTGCCCGATGCTAGCCTCGGGGACCGGTGTTTGACAACGGCTGCGTGCGCTTGACCGCCCGGCGCCGATCGGGGTACGCGGGAGGGATGCGCGAGTTCTTCTACCCGCAGTCGGTGGCCGTGGTCGGCGTTTCGCCCCGCCCGGGGAACCTCGGGCAGGGGATCGTCGGCAACATGACCCGCTTCGGTTTCCAGGGGATCCTGTACGAGGTCGGCCCGTCGGGCGGCGTGTGGGCCGGCCGGCGGATCCACCGCTCGGTGGCCGACATCCCCGACCAGGTCGACCTGGCGGTCGTGCTCGCCCCGGCCCGCTTCGTGCCGGGAATCGTCGACGAGTGCGGCGAGAAAGGGATCCGGCGGGTGGTGGTGGAGACGGGCGGCTTCCGCGAGCACGGGCCGGAAGGCCGGGCGCTCGAGGAGCAGCTGCTGGCCGCGCTGCGCCGGCACGGGATGCGGATGATCGGCCCCAACGGCCTGGGGGTGCTCAACGCCGAGGTCGGCCTGGCGGCGCCGTTCATGCCGATCGAGGAGCGCTGGCGGCGCGGCGACGTGTCGATCCTCGCGCAGTCCGGCGGCGTCGGGCTGAGCCTGATCACGATGCTGGCCGAGGAGAACCTCGGGCTGAACAAGTTCGTGTCCCTCGGCAACATGCTCGACGTCGGCGTCGAGGAGCTGCTGGCGTACCTGATCGAGGACCCCGGGACCCGGATGATCGTGCTGTACCTGGAAGGGGTGCGCGACGGTCGGCGGCTGACCGAGGTCGCCCGCACGTCGGGCAAGCCGATCCTCGCGATCAAGGGCAACGTCGGCACGCTGGGGAGGTCGATCGCCGCCTCCCACACCGCCTCGCTGTCGAACGACGACCGGGTGGTCGACACCGGCTTCGCCCAGGCCGGGATCGTGCGCGTGCGCAACCCGACGAACCTCGCGGCCTACGTGCACGGGCTGCGCATGCCGCCGATGCGCGGCCCCAACCTCGCCGTGCTCTCCCGCTCCGGCGGCCACGCCGTGCTCGCCGCGGACGCCTGCGAGCGCTACGGCTTCGAGCTCTCGCCGTTCCCCGCCGCGTTCCTGCGCGAGATCGAAGGCCACTTCCGCGCCTCGGTGATCAAGCTCACCAACCCCCTCGACCTCGGCGACCTGTTCGACCTCGAGGTCTATCGCCGGATCATCGACCAGACCCTGCAGCTCCCGGAGGTCCACGGCGTGCTGTTCCTCTTGACCTACGTCCCGGGGGTCGAGGGGCCGGCGGCGCGCGAGGTGCTGCGGTTCGCCGGCGAGGCGGGCCGGCGCCACGACAAGCCGGTCGTGCTCTACGTCGCCACCGCCCAGGAGGAGACGCTCCAGCTCAAGCGCACCCTGGAACACCCGGTGTGGACCCACATCGATCTGGCCGTGCGCTCGCTGCGCGCGTCCCAGGACTACCTGGTGGAGGCCGCCCGGGCGCGGCGCACGCCGGAGCTCACCGGGGCCGACGCGGACCGCGCGCGCGCCCGGCGGCTGCTCGACGCGGCCAGGGCCGAGCGGCGCGACCCGTACCTGCACGAGGCGGTGGAGCTGCTGGAGTGCTACGGGATCCCCGTGGTCGGCGGCCGCCACGTGCGGACCGTGGACGAGGCGGCGGCCGCCGCAACGGCGCTCGGTTGGCCCGTCGCGATCAAGGTCGTGTCGCGGAGCATCTCCCACAAGTCCGACTTCGGCGGCGTGCAGCTCAATCTGCGCAGCGAGGCGGGGTTGCGGCAGGCCTGGTCGGACATGCACGAACGGATCGGCCGGGCCTTCCCGGAAGCGGAGATCGAAGGCGCGCTGGTGCAACCGATGGTGACGGGCGGCCGCGAGATGATCGTCGGCGGCCGCCGCGACCCGGCGTTCGGTCCCGTGGTGCTCGTCGGTCTCGGCGGCGTGTTCGTCGAGATCCTGCGCGAGGCCGCGCTGCGCGTGTTCCCGTTCGACCGGGACGAGGCGCGGCGGGCGATCGATGAGCTGCGGGGAGCGGCGATCCTCCGCGGCGCCCGCGGCTCCCAGCCCGCCGACCTCGAGGCGCTGGTCGACGTCATGCTGCGCCTCGGCCGGTGCCTGGACGAGTTCCCCGAGATCCGCGAGGTCGACGTCAACCCGCTGCGCGTGTTCCCCGCCGGCGAAGGCTGCCGGGCGCTCGACGCCCGCGTGATCCTCGAAGGCTGAGCCGGCCCGCTCAGTGCGCCGTGCAGTAGGCCGACAGGTCGGCCAGCGGGTCCGCGGCGAGCCGGGCGGCGATCTGCGCGATGTTGAGGTACGTCGTGTCCGGCTCGTCGCACACCAGCTCGCCGGTCGCCGGCCGGATCACCCCGGTCCACGGTACCGCCGAGAAGTTGCTGCTGCCGGCCACGGTCCCCGGCCCGGCGCTGTTGTCCGCATCGTTGGTGCGCCAGCCGAACGAGATCCCATGGCGGTTGACGTAGCTGTCGGCCCCGGAGGACGAAGCGGCGTCGCCGACCACGAAGATCCACTTCGCGCCGTGGGTCGTCCAGGTCGAAGCCAGGCCGGCGATCTCGTCCATCCGGTCGGCACAGCTCGGACAGGTCGTCGTCGTCACCTGGATGAAGATCGATTTCACGCTCGGGTCGCAACGCAACACCGCGGTGTCCGCCGGCATCGTCTCGTCCGGGCCGGCCACCGCCGACGGCCAGCGCATCGGCGGCGCGATGCGCGTGTGCGTGAACGAGTACGGCCCCGCCGGGTACTCGCACGGCCCCGTCGTATCGGCGTCGGCGTCGGCGTCGGCGTCGGCGTCGGCGTCCGGTCCCGTGACGTCGGCGTCGGCGTCCGGGTCCATCGGCGGTGGGCAGTTGCATTCACGCGCGACCGGGTCCCAGGTGCCGGCGAGCGCCGGGATGCAGCAGTACATGCTGCCCCCCTCGCACAGCAACTGGCTGCAGTTCCCGGACACGACGTCGTCACCGTCGGCGGCGCAGGCCAGGCCCAGCCCGAGCCCTGCGAGCGCGACCGCCACGACCCCCACTGTTAGCGCCCGCGCTTGGTTGGAGTGCCGTGCCCGGGTTCGGTCGGAGTAGATGTTCTTCGGTCGGTTGCTCCGGTGCGTGACG
>JAFGHH010000609.1 GCA_016930215.1 Deltaproteobacteria bacterium | reverse complement strand
GCCGGGCCTCCGGACGTCGTCGCACGCCACGCAGGTAGCGCGACACCGTGCGTTCGGAGACGTCGAAGCCGAGCAGACCGAGCTCTCCATGGATCCTCAGGGCACCCCAGCCGTTCTCGAACGCCAGCTTGCGAATGAGCTCGCGGATCTCGGCGTCGACGGGCGGGCGTCCGATGCGTCGGCCGCGGCGCGAGAGCCAGATCCAGCAGGCCTTGAACCCGGCCCGATGCCATCGGACGACGGTATCAGGTTTCACGAAGACCAGCGCTTCGGTCCACCGCGCCCAGAACCGGCGGAGCACGATCCAGAAGGCGCGGTCGGCGGGACGCACGCGGGGGTGCTTGCCACGTGCCTTGAACGCGGGCAGTCCCTGCCGAAGCGCCAGGTTCTCCAGGACCAGTTCCCGGCGGGACCGGAGGGCGGAGACCAGCGTCCGGAGGACGATCCAGATGATGCGGAGCATGGCCGCGGGACAGTGCATGGACGTGGCCAGAAGGTCAACGATCACGATGAAGACGAAGTTCTGTCGTTGGACAGGTCGTGGGTCCGGTCTGCTTCCCGTGGACGCGCGGCCCGGACGGGTTGGAGCCGGTGCTGGCGGCGGGCGGGTTCGTGGCGATGTTCGCGGTGGACACGGCGGCCCGGGACCTGGCGGCCGACCGCGACAACGATCCGTTCGCCGACCTGCTGGTCGACCGGCCGACCGCGGAGGCGCGGGGCGAGTACGACGCCGCCCGGCAGCGTCTGGGCTACAAGGTGTTCAAGGACCGCAAGTTCGTCGCGCCGCGTGCCGCCGTCGCGCCGCTGCAGGCGCTCTGCGCGAGCCGCAACGCGCGCAACGTGTGCTACGGGGTCTGACACGGCGCTCGTACCTCGTCACCGGCACGCCGTGCGCGCCATCGGGACGCAGCGCGCCTTGCCTGGATGCCCTGCGGATGCTAGTGTCTTGGGCTGCTCGCCCCCGGGAGCAAGACGTCGCCTTCGCTCCCGCACACGGTCGAACACCTCGGTCGCGTCGCGGCCGGCGAGACTCGGCTGAGGAGGTTCCTTCATGGAAGAGTACCGCGGGCGCGTTCGGGCCCAGGGTGTTCGTGCCTCGACGTGTCGAATGGTGTCGGCGGCGCTGGCGCTCCTCGCGGCCGCACCGTGGGGCTGCGGCAGGTCGGGCGAGGACGAGCACGTGGCCGTCCTGCGCGAGGCGCTGCTCGCGCCGGGGGCGGCGTGGAACTCAACCGAGTCGGACCAGACGCTCAGCCTGTCGTGGGGCGATGTCGACGGGGACGGCGACCTGGATCTCGCGGTGGGCAACTACAACCTGCCGAACCGCCTGTACCGCAACGACGGCGGCACGCTCACGGCGGCGGCCGTCTGGAGCTCGACCGAGTCGGGCAGCGCGCGCAGCGTTTCGTGGGGCGACGTGGACGGGGACGGCGACCTCGACCTTGCGGTGGGCAACGACTCTGTGCCGAACCGCGTGTACCGCAACGACGGCGGCACGCTTATCGCTGCGGCCGTCTGGAGCTCGACCGAGTCGGACTACACCTACAGCGTGGCGTGGGGTGACGTGGACGGGGATGGCGACCTCGACCTCGTGGCGGGCAACTTCGGTCAGCCGAACCGCGCGTACCGCAACGACGGCGGGACGCTCACCGCCGCGGCCGTCTGGAGCTCGACCGAGACGGACAACACGACGAGCGTGGCGTGGGGCGACGTGGACGGGGACGGGGACTTGGACCTCGCCGTTGGCAACCGGGGCCAACTGAACCGGGTGTACCGCAACGACGGCGGGACGCTCACCGCCGCGGCCGTCTGGAGCTCGACCGAGACGGACTACACGCACAGCGTAGTGTGGGGCGACGTGGACGGCGATGGCGACCCTGACCTCGCCGTCGGCAACTGGTCGTCGGTGGAGCCGAACCGGGTGTACCGCAACGACGGCGGGACGCTCACCGCCGCGGCCGTCTGGAGCTCGACCGGGTCGGACTACACCTACAGCGTGGCGTGGGGCGACGTGGACGGGGACGGGGACCTGGATCTTGCCGTGGGCAACTCCGGCGCCGGCCTGCCGAACCGGGTGTACCGCAACGACGGCGGGACGCTCACGGCGGCGGGTGCGTGGAGCTCGACCGCGTCGGAAGACACGGCGAGCGTGGCGTGGGGCGACGTGGACGGCGATGGCGACCTCGACCTCGCCGTCGGCAACTTCTGGCAGCCTAACCGCGTGTATCTCAACGACGCCGTGACCCTCGGCCCGTCGGCCGTGTGGAGCCCGGCCGTGACGGGCAACACGCTCAGCGTGTCGTGGGGCGACGTGGACGGCGACGGGGACCTCGACCTCGCTGCCGGCAACGACAGCCAGCCGAATCGTCTGTACCGCAACGACGGCGGGACGCTCACCGTCGCCACCGTCTGGAACTCGACCGAGTCGGACCGCACGTGGAGCGTGGCGTGGGGCGACGTGGACGGCGACGGGGACCTGGACCTTGCGGCGGGCAACTGGGGGCAGCCGAACCGGGTGTACCGCAACGACGGTGGGACGCTGACGTCCGCGGCCGTCTGGAGCTCGACCGAGTCGGACGATACGCCGGACGTGGCGTGGGGCGACGTGGATGGGGACGGCGACCTCGAGCTCGCCGTCGGCAACCGGGGACAGCCGAACCGCGTGTACCGCAACGACGGCGGCACGCTCACCGTCGCGGCCGCCTGGAGCTCGACCGAGTCGGACTTGACGATCAGCGTGGCGTGGGGCGACGTGGACGGCGACGGGGACCTCGACCTCGTCGTGGGCAACGAAGGGCAGCCGAACCGCCTGTACCGCAACGACGGCGGCACGCTCACCGCCGCAACCGCCTGGAGCTCGACCGAATCGGACGTGACGATCAGCGTCGCGTGGGGCGACGTGGACGGTGACGGCGACCTCGACCTGGCCGTCGGCAACGACAGCAACCGGAACCGCGTGTATCGCAACGACGGCGGGACGCTGACGTCCGCGGCCGCCTGGAGCTCGACCGAGTCGGACCGCACGTACAGCGTGTCGTGGGGCGACATGGACGGCGACGGCGACCTCGACCTCGCGGTGGGCAACTCGGCGGCGGGGCAGCCGAACCGCCTGTACCGCAACGACGGCGGCACGCTCACCGCCGCAGCCGCCTGGAGCTCGACCGAGTCGGAGCACACGACGATCAGCGTGTCGTGGGGCGACGTGGACGGAGATGGAGACCTGGATCTCGCGGCGGGCAACTACGTGGGGCAGCTGAACCGCGTCTATCGCAACAACCTGTTCGGTCCGAAGGACCTGCCCGAGACCGCGGTGCGGCCGCGGCTCGGCCGCCCGGGCACGACCGCCATGGCGGGCGGCTACTCCACGCCGGAGCGGCTCGCGTGGCCGACAATCACGGTGCCCTTCGTGCTCCTCGACCACGAAGCGGATCGCGCCGCGCGCGTGCACCTGCAATACGCGCGGCAGGGCGGCGGACGGTGGCTCGACGCGACGGTGATCGGCACCACGACCGGGCTCGCCGCGAGCCCGGCGGGCACCGCGCACACGCTCGCGTGGAACGCGCAGGCCGACGGCGTCGTCGGCGACAACATCGCCCTGCGACTGGCGGTCGAGTACCAGGCGCCGGACCATGCCGGCGAGCCCCTGCAGCGCCCGCGCGTCTCGTCGGCGTCGCCGACGTTCCGCGTGGTGCAGTGCCTCTACGGTACGGGCGATTGCTGCACGCCGGCCAACACCTTCGCAACAGCGGGCAGCGTGTGTCGCGCCTCGGCCGGCAGCTGCGACGTTGCCGAGACGTGCAGCGGGAGCGCGGCTGCATGCCCGGTGGACGGGTTCGCGTCGTCGGCGACGGAGTGTCGCGCGTCCGCAGGACTCTGCGACGTCGCGGAGACGTGCCCCGGAACCGGCGTGTCGTGCCCGGTGGACGGGTTCGAGCCCGTCGGCACGGAGTGCCGTGCGTCCGCAGGACTCTGCGACGTCGTGGAGACGTGCCCCGGGACCGGCGCGGCGTGCCCGGCGGACGGGTACCACGCAGCGTCGTTCGAGTGCCGGGCCGCTTCCGGGGTGTGCGACGTGCCCGAGTTCTGTCCGGGGGGCTCCGCGGAGTGTCCCGCGGACGCCCTTCGTCCGGCGACGTACGAATGTCGGGCCGCCGCCGGTGCGTGCGACGTGACGGAATACTGCGGCGGGACGACCGATGCCTGTCCTGCGGATTCGTTCCGCGCGGCGACGTACGAGTGCCGCCCCGCCGTCGGTCCGTGCGACGCGGCGGAGACCTGCCCGGGCACCTCGGCCGCCTGCCCGAGCGACTCGCTGCGGCCGGCGGCGTACGAGTGCCGTCCCGCGGCGGGGGACTGCGACGTCGGCGAAAGCTGCTCCGGGACGTCGGCGTGGTGCCCCGCGGATGCCCTGGTTCCGGCGACGGTGGAGTGCCGTCCCGCGAGCTGTTCAGGGGACGTCGAGACGGCGCGGGCCACCTGCACGGGAGCGGGCACGGCCTGCCCGGCTCCGGTGACGGCGCCGTGCGGTCCCTACGTCTGCGGTCCGGCCGCATGCCTGGACACGTGCACGACGGGCGCGGACTGCCAGTCGACGTTCTGGTGCGACGCCGGGATCTGCGAGCCGCTGGGCGGCATCGGGGCTCCGTGCACGGACCCGGCCGGTTGCACCTCGACGTATTGTGTGGACGGGACCTGCTGCCTCGGCGCGTGCGACCGGCAGTGCGAGGCGTGCGACGTGGCCGGGCTCGAAGGGACCTGCAGCCCGGTGACCGGAGCGCCGCACGGGACGCGGACGGCATGCACGACCGACGGGACGGTGTGCGGCGGCGCGTGCGACGGCGCGGACCCGGTGGGGTGCGCGTATCCGGGCACGACGACCCGGTGCCGGCCGCCGGAGTGCGACGCCGGCGTCGCGGTGCTCGAGGCGTTCTGCCAGGAAGACGGGGCGTGCCCGGCCGAGCAGACGCAGGACTGCGCGCCGTTCACTTGCTCGGGAGACCTGTGTGGCGGCGAGTGCACGATCGACACGGACTGTGCGGCCGACCACTACTGCTCGGCGGGCGTGTGCGTCGACCAGCTGCCGGACGGCGACGCGTGCGGCGGCGACGGGCAATGCCTGAACGACGCGTGCGTGGACGGGATCTGCTGCGATGCCGCGTGCGACGGGCAGTGCGAGGCGTGCGACGTG
>JAFGHH010000011.1 GCA_016930215.1 Deltaproteobacteria bacterium | reverse complement strand
AGGACGTGGCGGCGGCGGCGGAAGAGGCGGCGGCGACGGGCGCGGGCGGGGACAAGGCCCGGGACGCATGGGCGGCACGGGCGACGGACCGGGCGGGGGCTGCGTCTGTCCCCAGTGCGGGCATCGCGAGCCGCACGTCCGGGGACGCCCCTGCAACGGCGAGAAGTGCCCGAAGTGCGGCGCTCGCATGACCCGCGAGTGACGCCCGGCCGGACGCACGGACCGGGCCCGTCAGCACCCGACCGCGGGACGCTCGATCCCGGCGAACAGCGCCCGCACCTCCGGCGTATCGGGAAGCTCGCGCCGCAGGCGGCCGGGTAGCTCCCGTTCGAAGGCCAGACACCGCGACGGCGCGTGGTGGAGGTCGTGGAACCACGTGGCCAGCAGGACGAGGAAGTCGGCCAGCGTCGAGACGTTGCCGAGGGAGACCGACCGGGCGGCCGCCGCCTCGGCCAGGACCTCGGGGCTCACCGTGCGCTCCAGGCGGATGTGCGGCAGCATCTCGGGCAGCTCCCGGAAGCCGTCCCGCGCGACGGACTGCAGGACGAGCTCCAGCACGTCGAGCTTGTCGGCATCCCGCACCACCCGCAGCATCAGGCCGGGCTCGGGGGCAAGACCTTCGGGCAGCTCCGCCGTCCTCCGGTTGTGGTACTCGACGGCGGCCGCCACCGCGTCCCAGTCCGCCGGCGAAACGAGCCGTTGCACCCCCTCGGTCTCCAGCACGCGGCGCCCCTCGACACCGTGGTCCACGGTATCCGCGTCGCGGAACGAGCCGTGGGCGGCGAACTGGGGGAAACGGCCGACGTCATGAAGCAGGCCGCACCCCTCCGCGAGCCGCACTTGCGCGGGGGACAGGCCGAGGTTCGCGGCGATGGTCCGCGCATTCGCGGCGACCCGGAGGCTGTGCCGGTACTTCAGCTCGAGCGGCGCGCACAAGGCGCCGTCGCTTCCGCGATACCGCCCCACGAAGCTCTCGAACCATGTCTGCAGCCGCCGCGTCATCCCCTCGCTCCGGACGGAGGAGCTTGCGCCCGCCTCCGCGCACCGTCAACACCGGAGCGCCGTACGAGACGCCCGCCGCGCGGGACGATCGCCTTGACGAGCCACCGGATCCGGGGCGAATCTCCGGCACGGGGCGGCGCCGGGAACCGACGACCGCACCCGTCGAGAAGGGACGGTGCAACGGAATGAGGACCTTCCACGACTGCCTGCCCTGTTTCGTGGGACAGGCCGTTGCCGCCCTGGAGCGTTGCGGGGTCGACGACGACACGTTCGAGACGGCGATGCGCGCGGTGTTCACCGAGCTCGCCGGGATCGACCTGAACGCCACGCCCCCGGCCACGGGACGCCGGCTCTACGGCATCATCCGCCGAACGACCGGCCGGCCGGATCCGTATGCCGCCGAGAAGAAGCACTCGAACCAGCTCGCCCTCGACCTCCTGGCCGAACTCAAGCCCCGGCTCGACCGCGCGCCGGACGGCTTCCTCGCCCGGCTCCGGCTGGCCGTGGCCGGCAACAGCATCGACTACGGACGGTACGGCCGGCTGGACGAGAGCCGGGTCGTCGAGACCCTGCAGGCGGCCTGGGAGGCGCCGCTCGACCGGAACGAGGCCGACGCGCTGCGAAGCGCGCTGCGGGACGCCGCCGACGTCCTGTACCTCTGCGACAACGCCGGCGAGATCGCCTTCGACCGGCTGCTGGTCGAATTCCTGCCCCACGAGCACATCACCTGCGTCGTGCGCGGCCGGCCGGTGCTCAACGACGCGACCCTCGCCGACGCCGAGCAGGTGGGCCTGACGGAGGTGGTCGAGGTCATCGACAACGGCTCGGACGCCCCGGGCACGCTGCTCGAGCACTGCTCGGAGACGTTCCGCGCCCGGTTCGCCGCCGCCGACCTGATCGTCGCCAAGGGCCAGGGCAACTACGAGACGCTGAGCGACGTCCGCGGCAAGCGGATCTTCTTCCTGCTGCAGGTCAAGTGCCCGCTGATCGCCCGCGACGTCGGCCAGCCGGTGGGTCGCCTGGTCGTCCAGGGACGACCGCCGTTCCCGACGTAGACGCCCCGCGCACCGCCGGCCGCGGGTCGGCACGCAACCCGATTCCCGCAGGTTTCCCTTGTCTCGCACGCGGGACGTGGTAGGAGGTTCACGAAGACATGTCGGTCGCCGTCACCATCGTGGTCGACAACTCGGCGCCCCCGCACCTCGCCGCCGAACACGGTTTCGCGGCCTGGATCGAGACGGCGGGCCGCAGGATCCTGTTCGACACCGGCCAGGGCGACGCCCTGCGCGTCAACGTCCCCGCGCTCCGCCTGCCGCTCGAACGGACCGACGCGGTGGTCCTGAGCCACGGGCACTACGACCACACGGGCGGGCTGCCGTACGTGCTCGAAGCCGCCCCGGGCGTCGTCGTGCACGCTCACCCTGCGGTCGCGGGACCGCACTACGCGGTGCGCGACGGGCGGTCGCGCTGGATCGGCCTTTCTCCTGCCGCGCGCGACTCTCTCCAGCGGCTTCCCGCCGCTCGCCGCCCGCCGGTCGCCGAGGCGAAGGAACTCGCGCCGGGAGTGGGCTTGACGGGGCCGATCCCGCGCGAGACGCCCGGCGAGGACACGGGCGGGCCGTTCTTCCTCGACCCCGAGGGGACGCGCCCCGACCCGCTCGAGGACGACCTGGCCCTGTGGGTCCGGACGAAGGCCGGGCTGGTGGTGGTCGTCGGCTGCAGCCACGCCGGCCTGGTCAACACGCTGCGGCACGCCCGGACCGTGAGCGGCGAGACCCGGCTGCGCGCCGCGCTGGGAGGTTTCCACCTGCTGGCGGCCGACGACCGACGCCTCGCACACACCGCCCGAACGCTGCTCGAACTCGACCCCGAACGGGTCGTCCCCTGCCACTGCACGGGCGAGCGTGCCGTCGAGCGGCTCGCCCGGACGCTCGGAGAACGCCTCGCGCCCGGCGCCGCGGGGATGACGTTCCGGTTCGACTGACGCGGGGGCTGCCGGACGACCGGGAACAACGGTCGCCGGCCCGAGGAACGGCACCGCCATGAAGAGAACGGCTCTCAACTTCTGGCTCGACCTGGTCTCCCTGCTCGTGATGCTCGGGCTCGCCTTCACCGGCGGCCTGATCCACTGGGTGCTGCCGGCGGAGACCGGGCGCCACATCGAGTTGTCCGGGTTGAACCGGCACGACTACGGCGCCATCCACTTCTACCTGGCGGTCATCGCCGTGGTCCTGCTCGCGCTGCACGTGCTCCTGCACTGGAGCTGGATCTGCTGCGTCGTCGGCCGGGCCCTCGGAAGGCCAAACCCCTCGCCGACCGCCCGGGCGGCCTGGGGACTCGGGCTCGTCGCCTTCGTCGCCTTGCTGCTCGGCGCCGGGCTCTGGTGGGCTTCGAGCGGTGCGGAACCGACGAGTGCCACCCGGGGAGACGGGCGCGGCATGCACGGCGAGCCGGGGGAGCGGCGCGGAATCCACCGCTCCGAGGGAGGCCTCGGCCTCGGAAGGCGGAGTGAGGGGCGCACCCCTTCGAACGCGCCGAGCGACTACGATCCGCCGCCCGGGCCGGACCGGGCCCTGTCGCCAGAGCACGAGGAGACCTGCGCCGCCGGGGCGGCGATCAACGGTCGCACGACCCTGGCGGAAGCCGCGCGGATCTGCCGCACCGGCCTCGCGGAGCTGAAGCGGGAGCTCGGCCTCCCCGCAGGAACCAATGCCGCCGAGCCGCTCGGACGGCTCAGGCGCCTGTACGGCATCTCCCTGCACGACGTGCGCGACCTGGCCTGTCGCTGAGTCGGGCGGAACCGGTCCTCCGGTCGTCCCGGCGCGGCACCGCCCGCAGCACGAGGAACGCGCCGCGTCCGCGTCCGGGCAGCACGGCGTCGGCACGCCTTCGCTCCGGGTCGCCGTCGAACAGCGTCTGGCGGACCGTCGGAGCGCGAAAGCCCGCCCGCTCGAGCAGCGCGACCAGGTCGTCGCAGGTGTAGAAGGTCGCCTCCCGGTAGAAGTTGCTCCGCGCGGCGCGACGACGGTAGGCGAGGCCCAGCGGACTGGCCGCATCCACGAAACCGATCACGAGAACACCACCGGGCCGGAGCACGCGACGCGCCTCCACCATCGTCCGCAGCGGGTCGTCGACGAAGCAGATCGTCGTGACGAGCACCACGCCGTCGAAGGTCCCCGCACCGAACGGCAGGGCCTCCGCCACGCCGCGCACCACGCGCACCCCCCGGCGACGGGCCAGCGCACCCATCGCGGAGGACGGCTCGACCCCGAGGCGGATCCCGAGCGGCACGGCGAAGCGGCCGCTTCCCACGCCGACCTCGAGCAGGCGACCGTTGCGAGGCAACGCGTCGCCCACCGCCCGGAGCTCGGCGGCGTACGCCCTCGGGTGTCGCTCGAACCACGACTCGTACGCCGCGGTGTTCCGGTCGAAGGCAGCAGTCCGGGCCACGGTCCACCTCCCGCTGCCCCGCAGGGTACTCCCTCCGGCCGGTGTCGTCCTTGACGAACCGCAGACCACGCCGTAGGCTTGGTTTCGTAGTCGTCGGTGGGACGGTTCGGCGGCACGCGCGGGCGTGCCCGGCAAGGGAGGGGCGAGAATGAGCCAGAAACCGGATCGAGCCCGGAGCCGCGTCCGGCGGACGAAGGTCGAGGAGCTCGAGCGCAAGGTGGCGCTCGCCGCACCCACCCAGAAGAAGGTACCCACCCCGACGCCGTACGCGCCGGGGACCTACTACGGTTTGGTGCGCCGCGAGAACGTGCGGCGGGGAGGTGAACGAGCATGAAGAAGACTGCTGCGAAGAAGAGGGTCCGTCGGTCGAAGGTCGAGGAGCTGGAGCGCAAGGTGGCGCTCTCCACCCCCGCCCAGAAGAAGCCCGAGATGCCGTCCCCGTATCCGCCCGGGACCCGCTACGGCCTGGTGAGCCGCCGCAACCTGACGCGCGGGGAGGAAGGCTGATGAAGGTCAAGCGCACTCGCCGACGTCGAGCGAAGGTCGAGGAGTTGGAGCGCAAGGTGGCGCTCTCCGCCCCGACCCAGAAGAAGGCGCCCGTCCCGCCCCCGTATGCGCCGGGAACGCTCTACGGCCTCGTCCGGCGCGACAACCTGGCGACCCGGCACCCTCGGTAGACCGTTGAAGCTCCATCTCGGCTGCGGTGGGGTCCACGACCCGGGGCACCTCAACGTGGACCGCTTCGACCGCACCGTGGCCGACCTGCTCGCCGACGCCGAGGCGCTCCCGTTCGCCGACGAGTCGGCCGAGGCGATTCGCGCCGACCATCTCATCGAGCACCTGGGCTACCTGGGCGCGCT
>JAFGHH010000101.1 GCA_016930215.1 Deltaproteobacteria bacterium | reverse complement strand
GCTCGAGGTGCCGGTGGCCGTGCGCAACCTGACCGACGAGGCCCGGGAGGTCCGCGTGGCCTTCTCCTCGGACGAGCTGCCGGTTTGGGGCGAACCGCAGACCTTGACCGTGGAGCCCCAGGGGACCGGCGTCGCCGCGTTCACCATCGAGGCCGTGCGGCCCGGGACGGCGCGTTGGGAGGTCCGGGCCGAGACCGCCACCCTGGAGGACGTGGAGCAACGCACGGTGACGATCCGCCCGCGCGGCGAGCCGGCGACGGAGCTGGTGGAGGGGACCGCGTCCCGCGACGCGCCGTTCCGCACCACGATCGCGCTCGACCTCGCCGACCGCTGGCACGACGTGCGGCTCGGCGTGACGATGCCGAGCGTCGTGCCGGCGCTGCAGGACCTGGACCGCCTGGTCGGCGCCGGCTACTACGGCACCGACCCGGCGGCGAGCGGCGTCGTGGGTGCGACGGCCGTGCTCCGCTACCTGCGGGCCACCGGCGCCGGGACGTCCGGCGACGCACGCCGCATCGAGACGTGGCTCGCCGAGCTGACCGCGGCGATCCAGCTCGCCCAGAACGACAACGGCGGCTGGAGCTGGTTCTGGAGCCCGGCCACCAACCCCTTCGTCACCGCCCACGCGCTCGACGCGCTGCTCGAGCTGCGGGCGCTCGGGTTCCCCGTCCTGCAGGACGTGCTGGAGCGCGCCGTCCGCTACTTCGCCGCGGCCCGGCAACCGGACGGGCTGTACCTGGCGGACGCCATCGCCGTCTGGGAAGGGGCGGACGACCGCGTGCGCCGGTCGGTCACCGCCTACGTCTTCGAGGTGTTGACCCGGGTGCTGGGGACCGAACTGGAGGGCGCGCTGCGGCAGAACACGGCGCTCGGCGAGCTGCTGCGGGGGCTGGCCGAGACGCTCGCGCCGGAGCTGCAGACCGCCGACCCCGACCCGCTGGTCACCGCCCACGTCGTGCTCGGCCTGGGACGCCTGCTGCGGCACGGGATGGAGGACGAAGTGGCCGTCGAGCCGAACCTCGTGTCGGCCGTGGTCGAAGGGAAGCGTCGGCTCGCGCGGATCGAGGACCTCGCCCATTGGGAGCCGGGGTGGTACGACGCCTGGGGCGGCCGGGTCGAGGCGGCGTACGCGCTGCTGCAGGCCGCGCACGAGCTGGAGGACGACGGCGCCTGGGAGGCGGCGCGCCGCCAGGCCATCGAGTTCCTGCTCTCCACGCGCCCGGCCTGGGGCGCCTGGCACAACCAGCGCGGCACCGCCTACGCCATCCGCGCGCTGATGCTGCTCGAGCCGGCCCCGGCGGGGGAGGGCGGCACCGTCCTCGTGAAGCTCGACGGAACCGTGCTGCACCGCATCGAGACCTCCGCCGACGACCTGTTCGCCGCGGCGCTCGCCCTGCGCGACATCGAGCTCGGCACGCTGCCGCCCGGCGAGCATACGCTCGAGGTCTCCTATGACGGCTCGCTCAAGGCCCGCGTGGCGCTCGCCGTGGACCGCTGGACCGGCTCGGGGGAGACGACCGCCGCCCCGTCGCCGGCCTCCGACTCGACCGGCGGCGCGTCGGTCGAGGTTTTCCGGGAGGCGTCGGCCGAGGTGCAGGTCGGCGAACCGGTCGTGCTGTCGTTCGACGTGCGTTCGCGCGCCGTGGCCGGGCCGCTGGTGCTGGAACAACCGATCCCCGCCGGCACGCGGGTCAACCGGACGTCGCTGGCGTCGCTGGAGGGCGTGTCGGTGCTGGCGGACGGCGACGACGGCACGGTCGTGCTGGGCCTGGTCGCCGGCGAACGCACCGCGTTCGAGGTGCGGCTCGACACCGACCGCTCCGGCACGGTCGCCGTTCCTCCCGCCGTCGTCCGATCGACGTTGCAGCCGGAGGTCGGGGCACAGAGCGCCTCCTCGACGCTGGTCGTGCGCTGAACGGTCGTCGGGAGTCGCCCCCCCCACCGCACGTCCGGTGTCTTCGCGCTTGCCGGGAGCTTCCCGGTAGCTTGACCGCGAGCCCTGGCCGGGGCAAACTTTCGCTCCGCTTGGCGCGGGGGAGTGGCGCCCGGGCGACCCCGGCGAGCTTCGAACGGCCGGGCGATGGCGGCAAGGAGGTGCGATGAGAATGGAGCGCTGGAGTTGGGCCGTGGCCCTGCTGCTGCTCGGTCTCGGGTGCGGCGGCGGGTCGTCCGGAACTCCGGACGGCGGCGACGTGCCCGAGGATCGACAGGAAGCCGAGGACGGTGAGGATGTCGATGGCGCCGCCGACGCGGATGTCGAGGACGACGCGGACGGCGCGGACGCGGATGCCGACGCCGAGGACGGTGGAGACGGCGCGGACGTGGACGCCGACGCAGATGCGACGGTGAGACACACCGCGATCGCGCTCACGGCCGGCGGCGGGAGGGCGTCCTCGACCGGCTACCAGTTGACGCTGAGCATCGGGACGCCGCAGCCGATGGGCGCGGCGGAGAGCGGCTCGCACCGGGTCCAGGTCGGCCCGGGCGCCGTTGTGAACCAGTAGGGAAGGAGGACTTCGAAAAATGCGCGGGATCCTGTTGGTCGCTGCTGCCTGCCTGCTCGTCGCGCTCCCCGCGGCCGCCGATGCGCCCGCCTACCTGCCCGTGCAGGGCGTCCTGGCGGACGACGAAGGTGCGCCGGTCGACGGCGAGGTCTCGATCCGGTTCGCGCTGTACACCGCCGAGCTGGGAGGCACCGAGCTGTGGTTCGAGACGCAGACGGTGCTCGTCGAGGACGGACTGTTCACCGCCTACCTGGGCGACGAGACGGCCCTCGGCCTGGAGCTGTTCCGGGACCACGGCGTCGTCTGGCTCGGAGTGAAGGTCGACACCGACCCGGAGATGAACCGGTTCCAGGTCGCGACGACGGGCTTCGCGGCGTTCGCGCAGTACGCGGGCGATGCGGCGAGCCTGGGCGGGACGCCGGCGAGCGAGTACCGGACGACCTCGAGCACGGTGGACTGGACGGAGCTGGCCGGGGTGCCGGCGGAGCTGGCCGACGGCCTGGACGCCGACACGACCTACAGCGCGGGCGCGGGCCTGACGCTGACGGGCACGGAGTTCGCGGCGGACCAGGCGGCGGTCGAGGGTTGGGCGCGCGGCGCGTGCTACGACACCGTGGCCGAGCTGCGCGCGGAGCTCGACACGGTCTACGCCGACGCGGCGCACGTGCACGGCTGGAGCACGCTCACCGGCGTGCCGGCGGGGTTCGCCGACGGCGTGGACGACGATACGACCTACGACTGGTCGACGTTGCCGGGGATCCCGGCGGGGTTCGCCGACGGCGTGGACGACGACACGAACACGACCTACACCGCCGGCAGCGGCCTCGCCCTCACCGGTACCCAGTTCTCGGCCGACACCGCCGTGGTCCAGGCCCGCGTGGCGGGGACCTGCGCGGCCGGCAGCTCGATCCGGGTCATCGACGCCGCCGGCAACGTGACCTGCGAGACCGACGACGACACCGCCGCTCCGGGAACGGCGTTCTCGACCTCGGACATCCGCTTCTACACCAACCACCATTACCATAGTGAGTACGTCCACTACTACGCCAATACCAGCTACCTCTTCCCGGCGTTGATCGGCCACGGCTATTTCTATGCGTCGTTGCCGATCCCCGACACCTTCGCGGGTCGGGATGTCCGCGTCGGCACGGTGACGATCCGCCACAACTGCTCGACCGGCGAGTACATCGACACCAGCTACCTTTGGTCCGACAGCGTCGTCGGCTCGCAGATTGTACGGATGGCCGATGCCACCGACCACAGCGGGACCGGCAGCTACTCGCTCGTCTTCAACAACACCTTCAGCCCTTCGCTCGGCATCGCCCTCTACCTGACCGCCGACGATGCGGCCGGCTACTGCATGGTGTCCGCCACGGCGGACTACAGCTACTGACCGGAGCGACGCGTCCAACCCGCGGCTCCTGCGGCGCCGGACGTCGGCGATGGTCCGTGACGACGGCACCGCGGCGCGGGCCCCCGCGGTCTCCGGCCGGCCGTCCGTGCCCTGACAGCCGTGTCGTCCCCCTTGCGGGGCCGGGCCGGATTCCTTATCGTTTTCCTGCGGCACGCGACCTGCAAACCGGGACCACCGTGGCGCATCCATCGCCGGTCCCCGGTCGCGCGACCGGCAACGCGGGAGGTCGAACCATGACACGTCGCCTGACCGTCGTCCTCGGTGTCGCCGCCGTCGCGCTCTCGTCGGCCTGCATCCCGAACTTCATCGACATCTTCGGGGTCGACTCGATCGTTACCGAGAGCACGTCCAACGAGAACGAGCCGGAGGACGACCGGATCGAGGACAAGCACCCCGAGTACGACCCGGGGCGCCTGGTCGTGGAGACGTTCGACGACGGCTGCCGGTTCTCGCTGAACAAGAGCGCCACGGTGACCAAGCTCGACATCGCCCCGCTGCAGGGGGACGACCAGGCGTTGGGCGAGCTGGTCTTCGGGACCCGGAGCGCCGCCTTCGCGCACCTCGAGGGGAGGACCGACGGCCGCAACCGGCTGATCCCCTCGATGGAGGTGGTCAACGGGGCGCTCAAGCCGTTCAACGACGGCCTGTACGCCGCCGTCGAGCTGGGGGCACAGGCCGGCGTGACGGTCGACACCGCCGAGGTCTACCCGGGCAAGCAGGTGTTCCTCGCGGACCTGCTGGCCGGCGTGCTGGCGCTGGAGGCGACGGCGACGCCGACGCAGGCCGTCCACCTGCAGGCCGCTGCGGCCGACCTCGGTGCCGCCCTGCTTCTCGGCGGCGCCACGCCGACCCTGCCGGCCGACCTGCGGAGCCGGGCCGAGGCGCTTGCCGAACAGTTCCGCGGCGAGGCGCTCCTGTCGCGGCCGATCGGTTTCTATACCTGGCGCACCGAGCTGGAGGGGATCTTCCGCCAGGACCGCTTCCTCCAGAACTACCAGGTCCAGCACCCGATCCCGCTCGACCCGTACTCCGACGCCGAGCTGGGCAAGGCGGCGGCCGTGGCGCTGGCGTTGCAGGCCGATGCCGAGCTGCTCGAGCGCTACGAGGGGTACCTCGCGCTGTACGCCAGGCTGACCAACCCGTTCGCCAATTTGCCGGTGACGTCGCTCCTGCCGTACCTCACCGGCCTCGCGGACCTCGACAACCCGGGGGCGCTGGCCGCCCCGCTGCTGGCCGACCATCCGCCGCCGGCGCTGCCCTACGGCTGCCAGCCGCACCTCGCGGTGTTCCCGTCGTCGCGCAGCCGCGAGACCAGCTACTTCGACGAGCAGTACTGCGAGAGCGGCGTGCCGTCGGACGTGAACCTGATGGACGAGCTGATCGATGCGATTCGCGACGGGCTGATCGAGCTCGAGCCCGACCCCGATTCGGGCTGGTACGACTACCAGACCTACGCGCTGGAGACCCTGCTGCTGCCGGAGCGGGGGGGCGAGTCGCAGCACCTGCTGCTCACCGCTGCCTACAAGAAGAAGCTGATGGACACCTTCCGGTCGATCATGACGCAGAACCGCGAGACCCACGTCAAGCAGCTCGAGATGGGCGGGTCGGCGACGGCGATGCCGCCGACGGAGAGCGACATCTACCCGGTGTTCCCGGTGGAGCCGTTCCCGACGTTCTACCTGCGTACGGCGCGGGCGTACCGCTTCCTCGGCACGTACCTCGGCGCCGTGCTGGGGCCCGAGTTCCTCGGAAACGTCTCGCGGCAGGTCGAGGACGGGACGACCGGGGCGCAGAGGCTCGATGCCGAGCTGCGGTCGAAGGCCGCGCTGCTCTACGGGCTGCACTTCCTCGCCGCGGACGCCGTCGGGATGGCCGCCGAGCTGCTGGCCGAGGAGCTGGCGGAGTTTCCCGAGGCGGACTGCCGGGCCGCCGCCGAGGCGTGGCTCGTCGGCTGGCGCACCGACGCCGACGTGGTGCGCGACCCGCGCGTGATCGTCCCCGTGCAGCTCGACCCGGCGACCAACGACATGGTCTACTGGACCGTCCCGGGGGTGCGGGTGGTCAAGGCCCGCGCCGAGTTCGTCGAGGGGTACGAGCCGAAGGACGTGATGTCGGCGGGGGACACCTACTGCGAGGTCGCCGAGATCGTGCCGATGGAGTACTACCTGGTGATCGAGTCCTTCGCCGAGGTCCGGATCCCGTACACCACGCCGCCGCCGACGCGCGACGAGTTCCGGGCGATCTGCGACGCCCACGACACGGTGGAGGAGATCGTCGCGGCGCTGGAGGCGCTGTGACCCGCGCCCTCGCCGTCGTGCTGCTTGCCGTCCCGGCCGTCGGCTGCAGCATGGGCCAGTTCCAGACCGCGCGCACGCTCCCCGTCGGGACGATGCGCAGCTCGACGGCGGTCTACGTCGCGGCCAACGAGCTGCTCGAGGTGCGCGGCTTCCACCCGATGGGCAACATCCAGTACCAGGTCGAGTTCCGCGCGGGGGTGCACGAGCGGGTCGACGTCGGCCTGCAGTGGTTCGGCCTCTCCGGCGCGAAGATGGATGCCAAGGTCAACGTCATGCCCCCGGACCACGACTTCGCGCTCGCCTTCCAGACCGGGTTCGGCGGCGCCCGCGACCTGGACGACGCCGACGCCTACTTCCTCCACCTGCCGATCAACCTCCTCGCCAGCTACCGCCTGCCGCACGACATCTCCCCGTACGTCGGTTTCGGCTACGGCTTCTACTGGATCATGAACCGCAAGCTGTCGGTGCCGGCGCCCGAGGACGAGCTGCCGCGGGACGGGTGGGGCGACGGGGTGCTGCGCGCCACCGTCGGGTTCGAGTTCGCGATCGATGAGCTGGTCGCGCTGCTCGTCGAGTACGACTTCATGACCCAGGTGGTCGACGACCGGGGCGACCACTTCGCGTTCGTCGACACCCACCTTGCCGGCCTGGCCGTCCAGTTCACCTGGTCCGTGCTCTGACCCCGGCACCGTGGACCGCGGCGCCCCGCCGCGCTATGGTTCGGCCGATGAGGCGCCTGCCCCTTGCCCTGGTCCTGCTGCTCCCGAGCCTCGGGTGCCCCGACGGCGGATTCGACGCCCGCGGGACCGAGGCGGCGGTGAGCCTCGAATGGCGCATCGAGGGCGCGACGGCCGACGGGGCGGCCTGCGCGGCGGTCGCCGCCTCCCGGGCGCGGCTCGTGGTCCACCTGCGCGGCGGCGACTGGCACGACCCCGACCTCGAGTGGCCGTGCGACGCCGGCGTCGTCGAGACCGCCGCCGTCTTCGCCACCGCCACCCTCGACTTCGCCGTCGAGCTGCTCGACGCCGCCGGCGAGGTCGTTGCCTGGTCGCCCTGGCAGCGGCACACCGTCGCCCCGGGCGACAATCCGCTCGGGACCTTCGAGCTGACCGGCGCCCTCCCGCCTCCCGACGCCTCGCTCGACCTGGCCTGGACCATCGGCGGTGCGCCGGCCGGCGCCGCGACCTGCACCGGCCTGGGAGCGGAGTCCGTGGCCCTCGACTGGCGCATCGGCGCCTACCAGGGCCCCTCGTGGAGCTGGCCGTGCGCCGACGGCGCGGGCCGCGTCGAGCTGGGGCTGCGCAGCGGTCGCGAGCTCGACCTGCGGCTGCGACTCGTCGATGCCGACGGCTTCACCCTCGTCGCCAGCCCCCGGGCGTCGTGGTACCTGGCGACGCTGGAGCCCGGCGACAACGCGCTCCCGCCGTTCGACTTCCCGACCGCGGAGGAGCGCGGCCCGCTCGCGGTCGTGCTCTCCTGGGCCGACGGCGGCTCGGATCCCGTGCTCTACGTGTCATGCGAGGAGGCCGGGGTCGCGGCCTTCGGCTACGTGCTCCGCGACGAGGCGGGCTCGACGGTCGATGCCTCGCCCGCCGACGCACCGCTCGCCTGCACCGGCTACTTCGCGTGGCCGGCGCTGGCCCACGGCCGCTACGAGCTGACGGTGGAGGGTTTCGAGGAGGCGTCCGGCGGCGAGCCCGCGTGGCGCGCCGAGTGCTGGGGACTACTCGTCGAGCCGGGGGCTCCCGACTCCTACCTCTGCCGCGTGCCGCGGCTCCCCTGAGCGTTCCGCAGCGGTCGCTTCGGTGCCCGCCGGGGCCGGGGCCCGCGTGGGGTCGGCCACGACGGTGGGGTCGAGCACCGGCACCGGCTCCGCCGCCGGGTCCTCGGCGTACAGCGCCTGGTACACGGCCCAGCTCGAGACGACCCGCATCAGGTAGGTCCGCGTCTGGTCGTACGGGATCGCCTCGACGAACTGGTCGAGCGGCAGGTGTCCGTGATCGCGCAGCCAGCGGTCCAACCGCCCCTCGCCCGCGTTGTAGGCCGCCGGCAGCAGCGCCCGCCGGTCCGGGTAGCGATCGTCCAGGAAGCGCAGGAACGCCGCGCCGATCGGCACGTTGACGCTCGGCCGGTTCAGCCGTCGGCGCGAGATCGATCCCGTCACGCCCGCCGCCGCCGCGAACCGCTCCGCCGTCGGCACCAGGAGCTGCATCAATCCCACGGCGTGCGCGGACGAGAATGCGCGCGGCTCGAAGCCGCTCTCCTCGCGGATGAACCCGAGCAGGAAGGCCGCCGGCAGCTCCTGCGACTCCGCCGCCTTGGCGACCGTCGCGCGGTAGCCGTACGGGTAGGCCAGACGCCAGGCCCGGAGGTGTTCGACGTCGAGCGGGTCGTTGCCGAGCGGCGTGCGGCCGAGGCCTCCGAGTCGCCGGCCCAGGCGGTAGGCGCCGAGCCGCTCGGCGAGCACGGACAGGGCCGTGGCGGCCGCCGGCGGCACGCCGGGCCCGGAACGCAGCGCCGCGATCTCCGCCTCGGCGGCGTCGAACAGCCCCAGCCGCAGCAGTGCCAGGGCGCGGCGGAAGCCGTCCGTGCGCAGCACGGGCAGGTCCGGCAGCTCGAGCTGCGGAGGCTCCGGCTTCTGCCGTCCGGCGAGGGCCGTGTCGAGCAGTGCGCGGGCCGCCGCGGCGTCCTCCGCGTGGAGTCGGCCGTAGGCCAGCAGGCCGTAGTACGTCAGCGGGTGGCGGCGCAG
>JAFGHH010000608.1 GCA_016930215.1 Deltaproteobacteria bacterium | reverse complement strand
AGCTGGGGGTTCTGCGGGCATTCGTCGGCGAGGCGGCGGAGCAGCGCGAGGGCCTCGTCGAGGGCCCCGGCGACCTGGAGCTGGGAGGCGACGCCCTGGAGCGTGCCCAGGTCGTCGGGGAAGTCCTCCGCCAACTCGCGGCCGAGCGTGCGCACGGCGTCGGTCTCGCCGCGGGACGCCAGACGCCGCAGCCGCGGGAGGCGCAGGTCGGCGTCGGAGCGGTTCGCTTCGGCCAGGCGGTCGGTGAGCGCCGCGGCCTCCACCGTGCGCGACTCGGCCTCCAGGCAGGCGCGCTGCTGGCGCAGCACCGTCGGCCCCGCCTCGTCGTGGCCGGCCAGCCAGTCGGTCAGCAGCTCGGAGCAGGCGCCGGCCATGCCGCTGCTGCGCAGCACCATCGCCCGGACGACGACCGCGTTGGGGTCGTCGGCGCCGCCCGGCAGCTCGAGCGCCCGGCGGGCGGGGCCGTCGGCGGCGCGCACGGACACCGAGGACAGCCGTCGCGCGGCCGCCTCGGACAGCAGGTACGGGTCGTGGTCGCCCAGCAGCACCAGTGCGTCCGCGGCCCGGGCCGCCTTGACGGCGTCGGTGCCGGCGCGCATCAGCCAGTAGTAGGCCTCGGCGCCGGGCTCGCGCTCCACGGCGCGCTCCAGCAGCTTCTGCGCCGTGTTGTCGGTGACATCGATCATCCCGGACAGCTGCAGCGTGCGGCCGGCCACGAGCTGGTCGGCGGCCGTGGCCTCCTCCGACTCCGCCAGTGACAACAACTCCTCGTAGGCCGTCGGGACGCGCACCGGGTCCGCGGCCACGGCCGCGGGCGCCTCGCCCTCCCGCAGCCGCGGCTCAAACGTCGCCCCGCGCAGCGGCCGCCCCGCCGGGTCCGTGACGCGCAGGTAGAACGCCATCCCGCTCCGCTCGCCGCAGACCTTGACCAGCAGCGGGACCGCCCCGGCCGGCAGGCGGACATCGACGGCGAAGCGGTCGGGGAACGCCGAGTAGTACGGCTCGACGGCCAGGGCCTGCCGGCCGCCGGCCCAGACCGCCAACGAGCCGTCGGCGCCGGCCCAGAGACGCGCGGTCGTCGGCCGGGACACGCGAACCGTCGTGTAGGCATAGGAGCAGGTATTGTAGATCGGGTAGAGCCAGCGGTGGAACGGCACGCGCGCGAGGTGGCTCTGCGCCGGCAGCCACGCGACCGGGCGCTCCTTGCCGTCGTAGGTGTGTGCGAGGATCTCCAGGTCCAGCAGCTCCGACTCGGGTCCGTAGACCGCCGTGGTCCCCTTGCGCCCCTCGTTGTCGAACGGTCCGACCACGCTCCAGCCCTGGACGAACCCCTGTGCGGCGAACTCCGGTCCCGCGACCGCGGTGCCGTCCCGCTGCCGCCGGAGTCCCGCCTGGAGGTAGCGGACGAGCAGCGCGGCGGAGGGGTGGAGCCCGCGGGCGGCGGCGATCCGGTCGAGGGCCCGGCCGAACCGGTCGAGCCCGACGAGGTCGTCGAGCTGGTACAGGCGGAGGACGGCGTCGACCGCGTCGGCGTCGGCGGGGACGTCCATCGCGTCGGCCACGGCCGCCTCGGCGCGGGCCGCGGTCCCGCCGCGGGAGGCGGTCCGGGAGGCGGCGGTCTGGGCCGCGGCGTCGGCGCCGAGCCCGGCGAGGAGCGCCAGGGGGGCCAAGGCCCCCATTCGGCGAAGGAGGGTCGGTTTCATGGGGGGGCATACTAGCGGAGCGGCTCGCGAACCCGCAACACCGGGCCGCGAGGGCGCGATACAGGGCCGGTGGAAGGGCCGGGAGCGGGGGAGGGGGCCGATTGACGTGGAGCGGACCGCGCTGCTAGCTTGGACGCCGTCACCGGCGCCGGTGCCGAGAACGAGCCGACGGCGCGGGGCCGGAGGAGCGAGCGGGGTGGACGAACGACCGTCGGGCGCGGCCGGGAACGGCGGCCTCCCGGCCCGGATCGGCCGGTACCGCATCGAGTCCGAGCTGGGCCGGGGCGGGATGGCGGTCGTCTACCGCGCGGTGCTCGACGGCCCCCGCGGCTTTGCCAAGCAGGTCTGTCTCAAGCGGATCCTCCCGGGGTCGGCGGGCGACCCGCTGATGGTCGAGATGTTCGAGCGGGAGGCGCGGATCGCGGCCACGCTGCAGCATGCGAACGTGGTGCAGCTGTTCGATTTCGATCTGCACGAGGGGACGCCGTTCCTGGTGATGGAGCTCGTCGACGGCCCGTCCCTGTGGCAGGTCTTCGGCGCCGCGTGCGCCGCCGGCCGGCCGCTGCCGCCGGCCGTGGCCTGCGGGATCGTCGTGCAGGCCCTCGCCGGGCTGCACCACGTGCACACGTGCACCCGGGACGGCAAGCCGCTGGGCCTCGTGCACCGCGACGTGTCCCTGCACAACATCCTGGTTTCGCGGGCCGGCGAGGTGAAGGTGGCCGACTTCGGCATCGCCCGCGCCACGCGCCTCGGCGAACGGACGCGCACCGGCGTCCTGAAGGGGAAGCTGGCGTACATCGCCCCCGAATACGCCGCGACGGGACGTGCGGACGGCCGGGCGGACCTGTTCAGCGTCGGCGTCGTGCTCCACGAGCTGCTGTCCGGACGACGGCGGACGCCGCCGGGGACGGACGCCGAGGGCCTGGGCTGGGTGCTGCACCCGCAGCTCGCGCCGCTCGGCGAGCTGCGGCCGGACGTGCCCGACGCGCTCGCCGCGGCCGTGCAGGAGCTGACCGCGACGCTGCCCGGGGACCGTCCCGAGGACGCGGTGCAGGCCGCCGCACGGCTGACGGCCGCGCAAACCCCCGCCGGCGCCGCGGAGATCGCACGCTGCCTGGAGGCGCTCGTCCCCGCGCGACGCGGCCCCCCCGCGGAGCCGACCCGGCCGGGGCCGGTCGAGGGCTCGGGCGAGACCGTGCCGACACCGAGCCCGTTCGACCCGACGCTCACGCGACGGCCGACCGGGGACTTGGCCGCGGTGCCGCCCGGCGTGTGCGGCGAACTGACGCCGGACGCCTCGACGGCGGTGCCCGAGCCGTCGCCGGTCGCCGCGCGGCCCCGGCGGCGCGCGGCGTGGCTCGCGGCGGCGCTGCTCGCCGTCGCGGCGGCGGCCGCGGCGGTGTGGATCGTCTCGGGCCCGCCGCGAGCGCCGTCGTCCGCGGACGCTCCGCCGATCGGGGTGGCGGGTCCCGTCGCCGCGGTTCCGCCCGCGGCGGCGGCCGCGGGAGCGCCGGGAACTCCGGAGCCGCTTCCGTCGGCAACGCCGGCGCCCGCGCGAACGGCCGCGGTCGTCGCCCTGCCGCCGGAATCGCCCGCGCCGAGCTTGCCGCCGTCCGCCGACCGGTGGCCGTCCGTGGACGCGGGCGCCTTCGTCGCGCCGGGTCCGGCGGCGACTTCGGGGGATGCGGGAGCCGAGCTCGAAGCGGAAGAGCCCGGCGATGCGACCGCCGCGGGGGAGCGGGGTGAGGAGGCGGGGGCGGGCCGACGAACGTCGGGCGGCGGCGGTGCGCGTCCGGCGGCGGTCCCGGCGGCGCCCGGGACGCTGGAGGTGTTCGTGCTGCCGTGGGCCTACGTGTCGATCGACGGTTCGGCGCCGGAGGAGACGCCGGTGCGGAGTCGCGAGGTGACGGCGGGGCGGCACCTGGTGGTGATCGAGAACCCGCGGATGTCGTGCCGGCTGGAAGAGCGGATCGACGTACCGGCGGGCGAGGTGGTGGTCGTCCGGCGCTCGCTGTTCGAACGGTGCGGCGGGGCGTCGCCGCCGGCTCCCTGAGCTGCGACTTCCGCAATCCGTCGCGCGGCACGTGGCTTCGACGCGGGATGGCCGAGGAACTGCCACAACGGCCTGACCCTTGCGAGGTCCGCCGACACCTCGTACCCTTGATGTCAAGACCGCCGACGTATCCAGGCGGGGGAGGGATCCGCATGGAAGTCCATCATCCGTTGGAGCACACATTCTCCCTGGGT
>JAFGHH010000607.1 GCA_016930215.1 Deltaproteobacteria bacterium | reverse complement strand
GTCGAGCAGCGGGAACGGCTCGAGCACCGTCGGCTCGGCGACGACGGGCGGGTCGGCCAAGGTGACGACCGTCACGGCGGAGAGCGACGGCAGGGAAGCGACGACGTGGGTCGCGTCGAGGAACGACACGACGGCGGCAGGCGCCGGCAGGTAGATACGTTCGGCATCCCGCGACCGCTCCGGCAACACCCACTCGGCCCGCACCAGCGACAGGTACGGCCGACCCTCCGGGTTGTCCGGGTCGTCGCCCGGAGTCGGGTCGCCCAGGTTGGCCACCACGAGCGCCGAGCCGTCGGGCGCGGCGGCGATCGAATTCGGCAGCGGCCCGATGGCGACCGGCGAATGGAGCGGCTCGCGGGGATCGAGGTCGATCATCCTCAGCGAACGCAGGTTGATCGCGGCCAGCTCGCCGCGGGTCGATTGGACGACGAACGCGAACAGCTCGCCGTCGCCACCGTCCCCGCACCGCTCCGGCGGGACACCGACCCAGACGGCGCGGCCGTCGGCGCCGCTCTCCGACACGGCGCACAGCAGGGCGACGTCGAGGCCCCGGTCGAGGTTGCGCGTCGTGGTCTCGACCTCGGTGGACTCGCAGCCGAACGCCAGGACCGCCGGCAGCACCAGGCCGACCGGCACGCGAAGGAAGCGTCGGGGACGGGTACGCAGGTCAGTCATTGCGGCTGGGGATCTCCGGCGTGCCGATGCACAGCACCGACTGCCCGTAGAAGGAACTCCCGGGATCGAAATCGAAAGCCCAGACGGTCGACTCGCCGAAGTTGGCCAGGTAGACGCGCCGCGCGTCCGGGTCGGACATGATCGCGTGCGGCCCGATGCCGGTCGGCACGACGTGGACCACCGCCAGCAGCACCGGGTCGACCACGAACAGCTGCTCGGCGTTGAAACAGACGACCAGCACGACGTAGCCGCCCCCCGGCAACGGCTGGACCGCCAGCCGGGACGGCCCACTGCCGATCTCGAGCGTCGCCAGCAGCGTGAAGGCGGGGGTACCGTCGCCGCGCGGCGTGGAGTCGAACACGACCACGCTCGGCGGCTCGCGGTTGGCCACGAAGGCCCGCGTGCCGTCCGGACTGAACACCAGGGACCGGCAGTCCGCGCCCGGACTGTTGGAGGTGACGGCGACCGCCGGGGCGGACGACACCGCGGGGCCCTCCCCCGCATGCCGGCTCGCCATCGCCACCGTGAACGGATAGAGGCGCGACGACGCCCGGCTGACCACGTAGAGCCACTCGCCCGACGGGTGCCGGGCGAACCCGTTGACCCCGTCCGGAAACTGGTCCAGCACCCGGACCACCGTCGGCGTCCGCCCCTCGCCGACGTCGAACAGCGCCACGTCGCCGGAGTCGACGTGGCCGGTCAACACCCAGTCCTCGAGCGCCAGCAGAACGTAGGGCTCGGCGGGGACCCACAGCGAACCGGTCCGGATGATCTCGTGCCGGCCGTCGCAGCGGTGCGCCCTGGACGACCGGTCGTCGGAACAGGACAGCACGCGGCCCCCGTCCGCCGCCGCCTCGTCGAGGTCGAACCAGGTCAACGAGGCGTTGCCGCGGACCGTGGCGTAGACCCGCGCACCGTCGGGCGATACCGCCAGGTCGGTGACCTGCGAGCCGAGGATCGCGGTGCTGTCGGTCCGCAGGAACGGCGTCTCGTCGCGGGCCTGGCGACAGCAGCCCGAGCACTCCGCGATCGCCGCGTCGACCCGCGCCAGGTCGACCACCGCCACCGTCCCCGCGTTGTACTTGAGGTTGAAGTTCGAGTTGGCCACCAGCAGGTAGCGGCCGCCGGCGGTTCGGGCCAGCCCGGTCGGGAAGAAGAAACGGTCGGTGGGCGGGTCGATGCCCTGCGCGTCGAGGCAGCCGGCGCACAGGCCGAGCACGGCCGACAGGACCAGGGTCGCAACGCCGAACCCGCGCTCCGGGCTCGACCCGGCCGCACCGACGGACGCTCGAACGGTCATCCCCGCACGCATCGCGCGGGGACTCTACGCGAGCCCACCGGGAGGGGCAAGGGGGATCTCTGCGGCTTTGCGGCCCTGCGCGAGATCCGGTTCCCTGCCAGAAGCCCTGCGCGAGGTGCGCGGCGCCGCGATTCACCCCCACTTCGGGGGAGGCACCCCGCGGCACCCCGATTCCGCCGGCCGGCAACCTCACGGCAGGTGGGTGAAGACCCGCCCGGCCAGCCGCGTCAACTCGCCCCCCATCCAGCCGGCCGAAACCGCCAGGGCGACCGCGACGGCCAGCAGCTTGGGAACGAACGACAACGCCGTGTCCTGGATCTGCGTCACCGCCTGCAGGAACGAGACGAGCAGCCCGACGAGCAGCGCGGCGGCGAGCACCGGCAACGAAAGGACCAGCGCGAGCAGCAGCGCTTCCTGGGCGACCTGGACCAGCATGCCCCCTCCTCCCGCTAGTTCTGGTGGAACGAGAACGGCAGCACCACGCGCGAGGTGGCCGTGGCGCGCGGGAAACTCCACTGGCGGACCCGACCGACGATGCAGGTCTCGAGGTCGCCGCTCAGGTAGTCCTGGCTGGTCAACGTGGCCTTGCGCACCGAGCCGTCCGGGGAGATCTCGATCGTCAACCGCAGCGAGAGGTCGGCGATGAAGTCGCGGGCCCGCGCCTGGTTGTAGCAGTGCTGGATGCCGGACTGGCCGGACTGCACCACGGGCAGGATCTGCTGCGCCGACAACGGCCGCGCCGCGGGAGTCCCGGTCCCCGCCGCGGCCGCGCCGCCGCCGGTGCGGATCTCGCCGCCGATCGGATCCGTGTCGCGGCCGGGCAGGAACCCCGTGGTCCCCGTGCCGGTACTCGCGCCGCCGCTCGTCGTGCTCGAACCGCCCGAGGAGCCGGTGGTGCGCCGCGTGCCGCCGCCGCTCGAGGTCGTCGTCCCCCCGCCTGCGGCCGCCTGCGGATGGACCACCTCCTCGGCGACGACCGTCGGGTTGGTGAGCTGGATCGTCAGCGCGCCGCTGTGCAGCGTCGGCAGCGCTTCCCCGGCCGTCGCGACCTCCTCGACGGCCGGCAGGCCGGAAGAAGCCGGTCCCGGACCGTCCGACGAGCCCCCGCCGCCGTCGGAAACGAGGTACATGACGATCATTCCAAGGGCGAAGAAGACGACGGCCACGATCGCGTGGACCAGCCAGCGCTGCAGCGGCGAGACCGGCGGTGCCTGGGAGACAACGACCCGCTGCAGCGGCGGCAACTCGAAAATCGATTCGCGGCTCGACCCCGGTCCTCCGCCGCCGGCGGCCTTGACCGCGAGCTCGGCGAGATAGGCCAGGTCGCGGACCTGCCCCAGTGGCCGCCACTCGTCGAACCCCTCGCGCCAGACGAGGGAATTGACGCCCACCTCGCCGTTCTCGATGTGCCGCCGGATCGCCTCCTCGCTCATCGGCCCCATCGGCTGGTTGCGGATCGAGACGTGCCAGCGGGCAAGCTTCCGCGCCACCTCCTGGGCGGCGATGGCCTTGGCGGCCTCGCCGAGGAACGGGGCGGCGATGATGTGCGTCGCGTCGCCCGAGTCCGGGAGGCTGACCTGCGGTGCCGGCGCCGCCGGGGCGGGCACGACGGCCGGGACGGCCTCGCGCCCGGCGAAGGCCTGCTGGAACCGCTCGCCGAGCACGGCGCCGGGGGCCGGGGCGCGCGGCGGCGGCGCGACCGGGCCGCGCGAGGGGGCGCCGATCGGCATCGCGACGCGCTCGCGACCGCGCGGCGGAGCGACGGGCGGCAGGGACGGCTTGGAACCCGGCGGGAGGTTGGGGTCGCGGACCTCGAGGATGTTGCCGCAGCTGCGACATCGGATCTTCACCGACTTGCCGCGCAACCGCGCCTCGTCGATGTCGTACTTCGCCTTGCACCGGTCGCACACGAACTGCATCGATCGCCCGTTCACCCGTCAGAGCAGCTTGAGCAGGTGCTCCTTGATCGAAGACCGCGCGGTTTCGTCCGGAGACGCACCCGCGGCCCGTTCCCACATCTCGACCGCCTTGCAGGGGAACCCCGCATGCTCGTAGAGCTGGCCGAGCCCGCGCAGGGTGGCGAAATCCCCCGGCTCGATCTCCAGGGCCGTCTCCAGCGCCTGGATCGCCTCGTAGATCCGCCCCAGCTTTCCGTACAGGCCGCCCAGTTGGTAGTGGAGCTGATGCGACAGCGGGTCCGCCTCGATCCCGACCTGCAGGCGGCGGACCGCACCGGCAAGGTCGCCGGCCCGGGCCGCCTGCATCCCCGCCGACAACTCGGCCTGCGCCTGCGCCGACAACTCGCGCGCCGGCGGCGCCGCCGGTTGACCCGAAAGGAGCTGCGCCACACGGTCCACGAGCTCGGCGATCTTGAACGGCTTCTCCAGGAAGTGGTCGACGCCGTAGGACTTCTTGAGGTCGGCGGCGAAACGCCAGCCGCGGTAGATCGCGCTGATCATGATCACCGGGATGTGCCGGTAGCGGGGCGAGGCCTTGATCCGACGACAGACGTCGAAACCGTGGATCTCCGGCAGCATCGCGTCGAGCACCAGCAGATCGGGGAGCCGGGTCTGGACCATCCGCAGCGCGTCCCCCCCCTGCGTGGCCTCCAGCACCTCGTAGCCCTTGTCACGCAACACGCGCACGACCAGCGTGCGGATGTCGGCCTCGTCGTCCACGACCAGCACGCGCGGCCGCTGGCGCGGACCATCGACGTCGGGGGCGGGGGGCGGAGCAGGCACCGGAGCCGCAAGGTCGAGATCGATCGGCAGCGCGGTGACCGGTGTGTGGGACAGGTCGCCCGTGTCGGGCGGCGGGGGACCCGAGGCGCGCACCACGACCGCGTCGAACTGCCCGACGGGAAGCGCGCCGGGCAGGCCGAAGGTGCGCTGGCCGGCCGCGTGGGCCCGGTAGCACGACTCGATCAGCGGCCGCAGCTGCGAGTGCGGGGCGACGTGCGACACGAGCCGCAGACCGCTGACGAACTCGAGCTCGTCCAGCGCGCGACGCTGGTGCGGGTCGGCCACCGCCACGAACAGCCGACCCTCGCGCACGCACAGCGGCAGCAGCAGGTTGCGCAGCGCGATCTCGCGCGGCAGCAGGTCGAGGTGCACGAGGTCGACGGTGACCCGGTCGAGGTCGACGGCCGGCACGCCGCTGTTGCGGGCCAGCTCGCGCAGGAACTCGTCGCGCGGGCCCGGGACGCCGCCGGTCGCCACCGCCTCCGCCACAGGCTCTCCGACGTCGACCTGGATCTCGCCCATCGTCTGCCGCAGCGACCGCGGAACGGACGCCGCGTCGGACCCGGGCGCGGGCCGGAACGTCGCCTCGAACGAACGGTCGAACATGTCGTCCATCTCGTCCCGCAACGGCCCGGCGGCCGAAGACACCCCACCGGAATCGCCGGACTCCGCCGCCGTGGGCGACGGCGGGCCGGGACGATGCCGGAGGGCGATCTTCCCCAGCGGGTGCTTTTCCCGATCGTCCGGCATGCGGGCGCCTCCGCGCCACCCCGAGGCGGCATAGTATGCCCGCGACCGCCGGACGATCAACAGCCTTCCGGACGAGACGGGGCCGCGGATGCACCGCGACTCGCCGGCGGCGCTCTAGCGCAGGTGTTCGACGAAGGCGCGGGGTCCGAGCGGCTCGCCGGTCGCCTCGACCGCCAGCTCGTCCCAGCGGATCGCATGCCCGCGGCTGAAAATGCGGTCGATCAGGAACTGCCCCGCCTCGGGCTTGCCGTAGAAGATCACCTCCTCGACCGCCGCCCCGCCGTACACCTCCCGCGCCACCGCCTCGAGGATCTGCGCCGCCATCATCTCGCCCATCAGGTAGTTGTGGTAGTAGACCGGCACCGTCGCGACGTGGATCTTCGTCGCCCAGTCCGGCGCGCTCCGCCCCTCGGGCCGCGTCACCTTCTGGTAACGCTCGACCAGGTTCCACCACAGCGTGTCGAGGTCCTGCTCCGGGTCGCCGTACAGCGCCCGCTCGAAGCCGAGCATCACCAGGCTCCAGCGCGCGAAAATCAGCTTCTGCAGCCGCGCCTCGAGCCGCGTCGCCGCGGCGACCTCCTCGGCCGCCTCCGCGGGCACGCCGACCAGCTCCTGCAGCCAACGGGCGTTCTTGGTCATCCCGCCCATCAACTCGGCGATCGCCTCCGTCGAGACCATGTGCATCTCGCGCAGCAGGTACGGCAGCTCGGCCCGGTCGGTGTACACGAAGTACACGCCGTGGCCCAGCTCGTGGAGGATCGTGTCGGCCCAGTCGCCGTTGGACTTCAGGTTGACCAGGATCCGGACGTCCCCGGCCCGGTCGATGTCGGTGCAGAACGCATGCTGCTCCTTGAACGGCCGCTCGTAGAGGTCGCTGCGGGCGAGGATCGGCCCGACGTCCATGCCGAAGCCGCCGTAGAACTTCTCGGCGAGCGCCGCCAGGTTCGAGCCGTCGGGCGCCTGGGGATCGGGGTTGGCGAAGTACTGGTCGATGTCCACGTCGGTGGCCTGCGGGGCCGACTGGCAGAACGGGTCGGCGCAGTGCCACGGCCGCAACCCTTCCACCGTCACGCCGTAGCGCTCGGCGAGCGTCGCGTCGAGCGCCGCCTTCTGCGTGGTGTACGGCTCCTCGGTCAGCTCGTAGACCCGCTCGAACAGGGCGACGATCTCGTCCGGCGGCATCTCCTGGGCGGTCATCATCATCTGCCAGTAGTCGGGGTAGCCGACGGCCTGCGCGGCCTGGTTGCGCACCCGCGCCAGCTCGCGGACCTTGTCGGCGACCACGGGGCCGATCTGCTTCAGCGCCTCCCAGGCGGCCTGGCGGCGGGTCGAGTCGGTCTCGCCGCGCAGCACCTCGCGCAGGTCGTTGTCCGAAGCCTCCGCCCCCTCGAACTGCGCCCGGTGCGCGTTGAACGTCTGCTCGATCTCGTTCGACAGGTCGGTCATCCGCCGCAGCAGCTCGTCGGGCAGCTGGTTCGGCAGGAACGTCAGGTACAGGATCTCGACCTGGCGCCGCAGCAGCGGGTCGGTCAGCTCCGGCGCCTCGCGGAACGCCTGCAGCGCCTCGAACCGCTCGCGATCCGCGTGCAGCCGCTTCCACTGCAGCTCGAGCTCCGCCTTGCGCGCGTACTCCCGCGCCGACTCCTCCTCGCTCGAAGCATTGGCGGCCGTCCAGTACGCGAGCGCCGCGTCACGGTCCAGCACCGAGCGCTCGGCGACGAACTCGTCGAGGAACGCCTGCACGCGCGCCTCGACCGGCAGGGTCGTGTCGCGCCAGCCGGTCGCGACGGGCGTCTGCGTCCCCGTTCCCGTCGCCGTCCCCGTCTCGCCCTTCGGACACCCGAGCATCCCGAACGACCCCACGAGCAGCACCAGCATCCCCAACCGCTTCATCGACATCGCTCCTCTCCTCTCCGGCGGCCCCGCGATAACGCTTCGGTCGGCGGAGGTCAAGCACCAGTACGCGCGGGGCGCGCGGGGAGCGGCCGCGGCTTGACGGGAGGCCGCCGCCGCGCAACGCTGCGGCCCGGGGGAACGGAGGGAGGAGGGAGACCACCATGAGGCGAACCGGAACGTCCGAGGCCGGCGGGCAGCGTCGGCAGCACAAGACCGACCTGGTGACGCGGGGTCGGCCGCCGTGCGGGATCGCGGGCCGGCTCGGCGCCTCGTTCGCGGCCGCCGCGGTCCTCGGCGCGCTGACGCTGGGCGGCGCCGTGTCCCGGGCCCAGACCTTCGACGAGCGGCGGGCGGCGTACCTGGCGAACCCGGACCGTTACTCCCATTGCGGCGAGTCGATCTGGGGTTGGCTCGAGGCGGGCACGCGGGCGGAGCAGGTCCACTGGCTGATCCAGGCCTGGTTGCGGCCGAACACGCCGCCGGAGTCGCCGCCGCCCGAGGGTTCCCCCCGCGACCTCGACTCCTGCTGGACGTGGCACTTGCACTACGACATCCCGTCGATCCTCCTGATCCGGGTGCTGCGGCAGTACGGAGACCGCATCTCGCCGGAGGATCGAGCGGACATCGAACGGCGGTACTACGACATGCTTCGCGACATCTACTACTTCCATCACGGCAGCCTGAACAACAGGCTGTTCGTCTTCGTCGGCCGGTACCTCGCCTCGGAGGACGATCCCGACGTGACCGTGGACTACCCGGCATTCCCGGCCCTCGACACGTTCACGTGGGAAGGGCGGACCTACGAGCCGGGCAACCCCTACAACTCCCTGGCGATCTCCCGGGACTGGCTGCTGTGGAAGATGGACCTGCTGGTCACCGTCGGGGACAAGGACAACGAGCTGGACGCGAAGTACACACCGCCGATCATCGCCTCGCTGCTCACGCTGGCCGACCTGGCGCGCGACGAGGAGATGCGCAACCGCGCCCGGATGACCCTCGACCTGCTGCTGCTCGATTCGATCCTGGACGTCAGCGTCGAACGGCACGGAGGCCGCATCGGCCGTACCTACGGCCAGTTCGTCCTGGCCGGCTACCCGCGGATCTACCACTGGCCGTTCTGGGGCATCGGCGGGGATCCCGTCGTGGACATCGAGGCCCAGTACCTGCTGGTCTGGGCCGGCACGTACCGCCTGCCGGCGCTGATCGAGGACCTCGGCGTGCTGGACGACGAGCCCGAGACCTACTGGCACCTCAACCGCGAGCAGAACTGGGCCGGAGGACCGGACAAGCAGACCTTCGTCACGCCGTTCTACAACCTCGGCGGCGGCGACGGCCTGTGGATGCTCAACGTCGGCGGCTCCGACGGCCGCGCCTTCCGCCTGTGGATCAACGAGCAGGAGACGGTACCGGTGTGCACGGGCAGCGATTGCTACATCGAGCTGGGGCACTACGGATACCAGCACCGGAACGCGATGCTCGTGACCAACGTCCCGACCGCGTACGTCCACCCGGACAACGTGCTGGACAACTTCGACTCCCACGAGTCGGCGAGCGGCTGGGAGATCTACCGCGAGGGACGCGTGGCGATGGCGCTGCGCTCCGTCGGGGACATCGCCGGCCTGGAGGTGATCACGGTCGGCGTGGATTACCCGACGTACGAGGACTTCACCGCGGCGCTCGCCGCCCACGCACGGCTCGAGACCGCCGAGGGCACGCCGACCTTCGTGACCAGCCGGGGGACGGAGATCCGGGCCGTGTACGACGCGACGTTGGGTCGCGTCGTGACCGAGGTCGACGGCGCGCGTCCCTGGACCTCGCCGTTCCCGCGCCTGGCGACGGTCGACGACCAGGGCGACCCGATCGTGAGCTGGTCGGGGCGCGTGATGACCGTGGAACGACACTGCCAGCGGCTGACGTACGACTTCGAGACCTGGACCTCGAGCGAGACGACGACCTGCGGCGGGGCGGACGCCGACGCCGACGCCGAAGACGATGCCGGCGGCGAACCGGATGCGGGCGCCGACGCCGACGCCGACACGGTCGGCCCGGATGCCGGGCCGGACGGCACACCCGATGCGAACGGCGACGCCGGGGACTCCGGCGGATGCGGCTGTCGGACGGCGTCGGCCGGAGGCGGGACGGGGGCGCCGGTCGGCCTGCTGGCGCTGGCGGCCCTCGCGGCGGCGCGGCGACGGAATCGACGGCGCACACACGAGTGCGGCCGGACGAGCGCACTTCGCCTGCCGCGCTGATCGGACTCTCGGCCGCCCCCCCGACGGAATCGCCGACCGACGACACCGACGTCCGCGCGACTTGGCCCCGCGGCCGCCGGGCGCTAGGATGCCGGCCGGGAAGGGAAACCGATGGCCAAGAAGGAACGGAAACGGACGGAAGGCACGGCGCCGGAGTTGGCCGAGCGGAGCTTCGAGGAGGTCCTGCACCGCCTGGAGGAGATCGTCGAGCAGCTCGAGGGCGGGGAGCAGCCGGTCGAGCAGTCGCTGGCGCTGTTCGAGGAAGGGGTCAAGCTGGCCCGCGAAGGACACCGCCGGCTGGAGGCCGCCGAACGCCGCATCACCACGCTCCTGGAAGAAGGCGGCGAACGTCCGCTGGACGCCGGAACCGACGAGCACGCCGACGACGACGACGGCGAAGACGACCAGGAAGACGATGCGGGCGAGGACTAGCACCGCGGCCCCGACGCTGCTGCTCGCCGCGCTCTGCGCTACCTGCGCGGGACGCGACGCCGCGTCGAACCGACCCGCCAGCGCGCTGCCGGACGAGCGGCCCGCGGAGCACGCGACGGCCGACGCCGACGCCGCCGCGGAGGACGCCGCGGAGCCGACGCCGCCCGAACCGGCGCACGACCCGCCGACCGCGATGCCGGCCGAGCCGGCGGCCGCCGCGGAGAGCGACGGGACGTTCCTCACCGCGTACGACCTGGTGCGCGAGGCGCCGGTGCTGGAGCTGGCCGCCCCCGGCCTGCGGCTCGACCTCGGCACCGGCCTCCACGTCGGCGCGACCCTCGGCCGCTGGCGCAGCGGCTGGGGGCGCGACGGGACCGACGCGGACCGCAGCGTGATCGTCGCGGCCCGCTCGCCGGTGCGCCTGTACCTGCCGGCCGACGCGATCCGCGGCACGACGATGCGCGTCACCGCGCGGGCACTCGGCGGCCGCCGCGTCACCGCCGACGCCGACGGCGAGCCGCTGGGCGACGGCACGCTGCCGAACGCCGCCTACGGCGCCGTGGACTTCCCGCTGCCGGAGACGCTCTCCGGTCTCGTGACCGTGAAGCTCACGTTCCGCGGCTCGGGTCGCGACCCGGAGCTCGGCCGCGGCGCCGCGCTGGTCGACCGGATCGATTTCCTTTCCGCGGAACAGGCGGAGCCGCCGGCCGCGGGCGGCGACGAGACGACGACCGCGACCGCGGGGTTCACGGTGGAGACGGGACCGCCGCCCGCACTGCGGCAGGCGGCGGGGACGACGCTGCGGACCTACGTCTACGTGCCGCGGGAGGCTCGGCTGCGGACGACGGTCGCAGCGCTCGACGAACGCGGGAGCGCCGTGACCGTCCGGGCGGTTCCGGACGACGGGGAGCCGGTGGAGCTGCTGGCGCCCGCGACGCTGACCGCGCAGCCGGCGGACCAGGATCTCGACCTCGCGGCGCTGGCGGGCCGCGCCGTGCGGCTCGAGCTGGCGGTCGAGGGCCCCGGCGACGTGCGCTGGGAGGCACCGCGGATCGTCGTGCCCGACCGCCGGACCCCGGCGGCGGAGCCGCGCACGGCGCGCAACCTGGTCGTCCTGCTGATCGACACCCTGCGCGCCGACAAGCTGCGCGAGATCGATGCCAGCTCGGGCGTCGACGCCGAGAACGTGCTGCGCTGGGCCCGGGAGGGGACGAACTTCACGCGGACCACGGCCCAGGAGAACTGGACCAAGCCGTCCGTCGCCACCCTGCTCACCGGGCTGTACCCGTCGTCGCACGCCGCGCAGAGCGAGCGCGCGGTGCTGCCGCCGGAGGCGAAGCTGATCTCGGAGTACCTCAAGGACGAAGGGTTCGCGACGGCCTGCTTCATCGCCAACGGCTACGTCTCGGACGCCTTCGGCTTCCGGCGCGGCTGGGACCTCTACCGCAACTACGTCCGCGGCGGACTGCCCAACCGGGCCCAGCACGTGTTCGCCGACGCCGCGGCCTGGGTCGCGGAGCGCAAGCCGGACGAGCGGTTCTTCCTGTACGTGCAGACGATCGACCCGCACGTGCCGTACGTCCCCCCGCGGCAGTACCTCGACCTGTACGACGCCGAGCCGTACGGCGGGCCGGTCAAGGCCAGCGAGACCTCGAAGCTGCTGGAGCGCGTCAAGGCCGGACAGCTGACGCTGACCGCCCGCGACCGACGGCGGCTGGAGGCGCTGTACGACGGCGAGATCACCTACCACGACGCGCACGCACCGCGGCTCTACGAGGCGTTGGAGGCGCTGGGGGTGCTGGACGACACGCTGGTGGTGGTCACGGCGGACCACGGCGAGGAGTTCTTCGAGCACGGCTCGGTGGGCCACGGGCACTCGCTGTTCCAGGAACTGCTGCACGTGCCGCTGTTCCTCCGGCTCCCCGGACGCTTCCGGGCGGGGATCAAGGTCGATGCCGTGGCGGGGCTGGTCGATGTGGCGCCGACCGCCTTCGAGGCGCTCGGGCTGCCGCCGGCACCGGACTTCCAGGGACGCAGCCTGCTGCCGCTGGCCCAGGACGGCGAGACCGGGGCCGAGCTGGCGTTCACCGAGTTCCTCGAAGGGCAGCGCGCGGTGACCGGACAGCGCTACAAGCTGATCCACCGGGGCTACCGGCCGCTGCTCTACGACCTGCGGGAGGACCCGGGCGAGGAGCGGGACGCGGCGGGGGAGCTGCCGATCGCCGCGCGCACGATGCAGGTGCAGCTGGCGCGATACCTGGAGTGGCAGGAGCGGGCCGGACGCGAGGAGCTGCGGCCGCGCGCCGCACCGGAGGCCGAGCTCGACGCCGAGCTCGAGGCGCAGCTGCGGGCCCTGGGATACCTCGGCGGTCCGCCGTAGCGCGCACGACTCCTCCCGTGGTACGGTGCGCGGCACGACGGCGGTTCCGGACCGCGACGGGGCGGTCCACGAGCCGGCGCGGGGATCTCGCACGAAGGAGGAGGAAGGGCATGCGAGCGAGCAAGAGCATCGGGACGTTCGTGGCTCTGGCGGCAGCGGCGGTTGTCTGGGGCGGCGCGCCGTCGGCCCAGGCCGGCGGCGCCGTCATCTACCACTACGGTCCGGATGCGTTCCCGGTCGAGGACGTGACGCCGGAGGTGCTCGGCACCGCCGCCGACCTGCTGATCCAGGAGATCGCGAAGCAGGAAGGGCTCGACCTGAGCCAACAGGACGGCGCCGAGGTCGCGGGATTCAAGACGGCGCTGGTGGCCGACCTGACCGAGCAGTTCGCCGGGATGAAGCTGGGCTACATGTGCGAGGTGTTCGGCCTGTTCTGGGCCTACTTCGCCTGGTGGGACTGCAAGCCGGTGTTCTTCAAGCAGACCTCGGCGGACGAGATCACCTACCTGCCGGCGGACGAGGCGCAGGCCAAGAAGGAGGCGGAGGAGGAGATCAGCGACCCGGAGGAGCGCGAGGCGGCGGTCCAGCAGGTGATGGCCGTGGTGCACGCCTTCGAGGCGAAGGCGGGCGGGAAGAAGCTGCCCGAAGCCTACCCGTTGTCGGCCGCGAAGATGGGCTTCTGGACCAAGAACGGCCGCTGGATCTTCGGCGCGATCATCCTGCTCGTGATCGCCTTCTTCGTGTGGAAGGCGGTGTCGAAGAAGAAGGACGCCGCGCCGGCCGCGCCGGCGAACTACCCGCCGGTGCCGGGCGGCGGCTACCCGCCGCCGGGCGCGAACTACCCGCCGGTGCCGGGCGCCCCGCCGACCAACGTCCCGCCACAGGGCTAGCCGCGGTCAGTTCGAATCGATGAACGCGCGGAGCTGCTTGCTCCGCGAGGGGTGGCGCAGCTTGCGCAGCGCCTTGGCCTCGATCTGCCGGATCCGCTCGCGCGT
>JAFGHH010000100.1 GCA_016930215.1 Deltaproteobacteria bacterium | reverse complement strand
GTCGAGGTCGCGCTGGACCTCGCCGCCGAGAAGCTGGGGCTCGACCCGGTGGAGCTGCGGCGGAAGATCCACATCCGCGAGGGGCAGGGCTCGGCGGTGTTCCGCGCGCTGGGCGAGGGCAAGAGCGGCGTCGAGCAGAAGATCGGCTCGTGCAAGCTCGACGACTGCCTGACCCGCGGCGCCGAGGCGATCGGCTGGAAGGAGAAGCGCGGCCGCGACCGGAACACCGACAAGCGGCAGAAACGCGGCCTCGGGATGTGCGCGCTGATGCAGGGCTCATCGATCCCCGAGATCGACATGGGCGCCGCGTCGCTCAAGCTGAACGACGACGGCTCGTTCAACCTGCTCGTCGGCGCCACCGACCTCGGCACCGGCTCCGACACGGTGCTGGCCCAGATCGCCGCCGAGGCGCTCGACGTGCCGCTGGACCACGTGATCGTCTACTCCTCCGACACCGACCTCACCCCGTTCGACGTCGGCGCCTACGCCTCCTCGACGACCTACCTGTCGGGCGAGGCGGTGCGCAAGGCGGCGGTGATCGTGCGCGAGCAGATCCTGGCCGTCGCCGCCGAGCTGCTCGGGCTCCCCCCGGGCGACGCGGCGAAGCTGCGCACCGCCGATCGCGCCGTGCAGGCCCCCGACGGCAAGAGCGTGACCTACGCCCAGGTCGCCCTGCGCGCGTTGTACGACGCCGACCAGCACCAGATCGGCACCTTCGCCTCGCACATCACCCACGCCTCGCCGCCGCCCTTCGCGGCGCACTTCGTCGAGGTCGAGGTCGACACCGAGACCGGTTTCTGCCGCGTGGTGAAGTACGTCGCCGCGGTCGACTGCGGCACGGCGATCAACCCGAAGCTGGCCGAGGGGCAGACCGAGGGAGCCGTGGTCAACGGGCTGGGCTACGCGCTGACCGAGGAGCTGCTGTTCGACGGGCACGGCCGCTGCCGCAACCCGAACTTCGGGCACTACAAGATCTTCAGCACCCGCGACCTGCCGGAAATGGTCACGATCCTCGTGCCGTCCTACGAGCCGACCGGACCGTACGGCGCGAAGAGCGTCTCGGAAATCAGCATCAACGGGGCGCTGCCCGCGTTGTCCAACGCGATCTACGACGCCGTCGGCGTACGCCTCTGCCGTTCCCCGTTCACCCCGGAGCGGATCCTCGCGGCGCTCAAGGAACAGGGGAAGAAGTAGGTCGCCGGCCGGCACCGTTTGCCCTTCCGCGGCCCTGCCGCTAGCATCGGTCGAAACGGCCGGGCGAGGGGCGGCTGCGGAGGTGCGCGGCGCCGGGCCGGGGAGGATGCCGATGCGAATGCTGCTCGCCTGCCTGCTGCCCTGCCTGTCGCTCGCCGCCTGCGGCGGCGACGATGCCGGCTCCTGCGCCACGAACGGCGACTGCCCGACCGGCCAGGTCTGCGTCTCGGGCCGCTGCGTCGCGCCCGGGGAGGCCGGCGACGTCGATGCCGACCTCGGCGACGTGCCCGACGGGGACGCGCCCGACGGCGAGGCGACCGACGGGACGGACGGCGGTTGCCCGCCCGCCTCGGTCTGCGGCACCGACTGCTGCACCGACGGCGAGCGGTGCTGGAGCGACCTGTGCATCCGCGACGCGGGCACCTGCACCGGCGGCGAGGCCTGCCTGCACGACTCGACCTGCGTCGAAGGCGTCTGCGTCCCGTGGGGCACCCCCGGGGTCGGGGAGTTCGACGAGACCTGCCGGATCACGGAGCCGGTCGAGGGGTTCACGCCGGTGGTGCAGTGCGAGTACACCGCCCCGACCGACGGCGTGCATCCGGAGCGCACCGAGGCGGCCTCGACGCCGCTGGTCGCCGACTTCGGCCTGCCCACCGGCCGGCCGGCGATCGTCATCGGGACGGCCGCGGGGTGGGCCCTGTCCGAGGGCACGCTGCGGATCCTCGACGGCCTGACCTGCGAGCTGCTCTACAGCATCGCGACCGACACCGCCGCGGGCGGCTCGCCCGCCCTCGGCGACCTCACGGGCGACGGGCGGCCGGAGATCGTGGCGCTGGCGCCGGAGGGCGGCCTGATCGCCTTCGCGTACGACCCGGCGGCCGACGCCTTCGTCCAGCTCTGGCGCTCGGGCGTCTGCGACGGCTCCGGCGGCCGCGTGCCGGACACGACCGGCGGCAACTGGATGCTCACCGGCCCCTCGATCCACGACCTGGACGACGACGGGGTGCCGGAGATCGTGCACTGCAACGCGGTCTACGACGCCGCCGGCTGCCTTCACGGCCGCAGCGCCGCGTGGGCCCACTTCTACGGGCAGGCGCCGCTCTTGGCCGACGTCGATGAGGACGGGGCGCTCGAGCTGGTGGAGTCCGACGGCGTGTATCGCTACGACACGGCGACGCAGGATTTCGTGCTCGAGAGCTACTGGCACGGCGGGACCGCGGCCGGCGCCACCGCCGTGGGCGACTTCGGCGACTTCCCGCTGACCGCCCTGCCGCTGGTGGACGCGCCCGAGGTGGCGGTGGTGGGCGCCGGGCAGGTGTGGATCCAGACCATCGAGGGCGACGTGGTCTTCGGTCCCGTGACGCTCCCGGGCGGCGGCCAGGGCCCGCCGACGGTGAGCGACTTCGACGGCGACGGCGTCGTGGAGTTCGCCGCGGCGGGCGGCGCCAACTACGTCGTGTTCGACCCCGCCGAGGCGGACGGCGTCCTGTGGCAGCAGCCGTCGCAGGACCTCAGTTCCGCCTTCACCGGCTCGAGCATCTTCGACTTCGCCGCCGACGGCGCGGCGGAGGCGGTGTATTCCGACGAGTGCTTCGTGCGGGCCTACGACGGCGCCACGGGCGCCGTGCTGTTCAGCCAGGCCGCCTCGTCCGGGACGGCGGCCGAGTACCCGATCGTCGCGGACGTCGATGGGGACTTCCGCTCCGAGCTGGTCGTGCCGACGAACTCGTACGCGATCACCTGCCCGGCCACCGACCCGCTGTACACGGGGCCGGCCTGCACCGACGCGTCCGGGTGCCCGGCGGGCCAGACCTGCCCCGACGGCTTCTGTCGCGTCCCGTACGTCCGCAGCTCGGGCGTGCGCGTCTACGCCGACGTCACCGATCGCTGGGCCTCCAGCCGGCCGATCTGGAACCAGTACGCGTATCATGTCACGCACGTGAACGACGACGGCACGGTGCCGGCGACCTCCGCCGTGGAGCGGAACTGGGAGGCGACGGGGTTGAACAACTACCGGCAGAACGTGCTGCGCGGGTTGCCGGCCGACGCCACGCCGGACCTGACCGCGCGGAACGCGGAAGCGCCGGAGTGCTCGGAGGCCGAGCTGCGCCAGCCGCTGGCAACCGAGGTCTGCAACCGGGGCACGCTGCCGGTCCCGGCCGGCGTGGTCGTCGAGTTCCGCATCGATACGCTGGACGGCGCGCCGGCCTGCACCACCGCCACCGACGCGGCGCTCGACCCCGGCGCCTGCCTGCGCGTCTCCTGCGACTGGCCCGACGTCCCGATCAGCGAGGAGCACGACGTGTGGGTGGTGGTCGACCCGCCGCCCGGCGGGCCGGGCCTGCTCGGCGAGTGTCGCGAGGACAACAACCTGACCTTCGCCGAAGGGGTGCGCTGCCCGCCGCTGATCGGATGAGCGGTCCGGCGGTCGTCGCGCCTAGCGCTTGTCGACCGGGTCGACCGCCGGCTCCGGCGGCGGGCAGTCCGGCGCGCAGCCGAAGCGCAGGAAGCTCCAGCCGACCAGGCCGCTGAGCACCGAGGCGGCGAGGATGCCCAGCTTGGCGGCCTCGAGCCCGGCCGGCTCGGCGAACGCCAGCCCCGCGATGAACAGCGCCATCGTGAAGCCGATCCCGGCCAGCGCGGAGACGCCGTACACCTGGCGCCAGCTCACCCGGTCGGGCAGGTCGGCCAGTCCCAGCCGCACCGCGAGCCAGGTGAACAGGAACACCCCGACCTGCTTGCCGACGAACAGGCCGACGACGACGCCGAGCGTCACCGAATCGCCGAGGGCCGAGCCGAGGTCGCCGCCGGGGACGACGCCGGCGTTGGCCAGCGCGAACAGCGGCAGGATCACCAGCGCCACCAGCGGGTGCAGCGCGTGTTCCAGCTTCCCGGCGGGCGAGCCGGAACCCTCGAGCAGCAGCTCGATCCGGTCGGCGGCCCGCTGCCGGGCGTGCTCGTCCCCCTCGCGCAGCGCCCGGTCCAGTTCGTCGAGCTTCCCGCGCAGGCGCTGCGCCAGGTCCTCCCGGCCGAAGCGCGAGCGGCCCGGGATGGCGAAGGCCATCAGCAGCGCGGCGATCGTCGCGTGCACCCCCGACTGGAGGAAGGCGAACCAGACGATCAGCCCCAGCGCGAAGTAGACCAGCCAGTTGCGCACCTGGAGCCGATTGGCCACCAGCGCCAGGCCGAACACGACGAAGCCGACCGCCAGGCTCGTCAGCGACACGCCCGCCGTGTAGAACACCGCGATCACCAGCACCGCGCCGATGTCGTCGACGATCGCCAACGCGGTCAGGAACACCTTGAGCCCGAGCGGCACGCGGTCGCCGAGCAGCGCCAGGACGCCGAGGGCGAAGGCGATGTCGGTGGCCATCGGCACGCCCCAGCCGGCGCGCCCCGGCCCCTCGGGGTTGAACGCCAGGTACAGCGCGGCGGGGACCAGCATCCCGCCGAGGGCGGCGATCGCCGGCAGCGCCGCCTTGCGCCGCGTCGACAGCTCGCCGCCCAGCACCTCGCGCTTGATCTCCAGCCCCACCAGGAAGAAGAACACCGCCATCAGCCCGTCGTTGATCCAGTGGTGCAGCGTCTTTTCCAGGGTGAACGAGCCGAAGCCGGCGCGGACCGGCATGTGCAGCCAGTGGTGGTAGGCGTCGCCCCAGGGCGAGTTGGCCCAGGCCACGGCGACCACCGCCGCGGCCATCAGCAGGACGGCCCCGGCGAGCTGGTGGCCGGCCCAGGCCTGGAACGGCTGCAACAACCGGTCGATCGGACGTTGCGGAAGCCTGGATTCGAGCGACGGATCGCTCATCGCCGCACCTCGTCGTCGCCGTCGGGGCCAGCCGGTCCGCGCGCGGCCGCCGATCCGGCGGGCAGGTCATCCTACCGCACGACGACCGTCTTGATGTTGGTGAACTCGCGAATTCCGAACGCCCCCAGCTCGCGGCCCCAACCCGACCCCTTGATCCCGCCGAACGGGAGCCGCGGGTCGGAGCGGACGAAGTCGTTGACGACGCAGCTCCCGGCCTCCAGCGCCTCGAGCGCGAGCCGTTCGCCGCGTGCCGCGTCGCGGGTGAACACCGCGGCCCCGAGGCCGAAGGGCGTGGCGTTGGCCAACCGGATCGCCTCGGCCTCGTCCCGCGCCGGCACCACGGCCGCGACGGGTCCGAAGGTCTCCTCGTCGAAGGCCGCCATGCCGGGGCGCACGTCGTCGAGCAGCGTCGGCGGGTAGAACCACCCGGGACCTTCGGGAATCGCGCCGCCGAGGCGCAGGCGCGCGCCGGCGCGCACCGAGCGTTCGACCTGGTCGTGCAGCTCGGCCCGCAGGTCCTCGCGCGCCAACGGGCCCACGGTCGTGTCGTCGGCCAGCGGGTCGCCGACCTTCGCCGCCCGCAGCCGCTCGAGCAGCAGCTCGTTGAAGCGCTCCCGGACCGGCTCGACCACGACGAACCGTTTTGCTGCGATGCAGCTCTGGCCCGCGTTGAGCAACCGGGCCGTGGCACAGGCGGCCGCGGCGGCCTCGAGGTCCGCGTCCTCGAGCACCACGTACGGGTCCGAGCCGCCCAGCTCGAGCACCGTCTTCTTGAGCGCGGCGCCCGCCCGCGAGGCCACCGCGCGTCCCGCCGGCGTCCCGCCGGTCAGCGCCACGGCGACGACCTCGGGCGCGTCGATCAGCGCGCCGACCCGCGCCGACGACACCGGCAGGGTGCGGAACGCCGCGCCCGGAACCTCCGCCGCATGGAGGAGCTGTTCGATCGCCAGGGCGCAGCCGGTGACGTTCGAGGCGTGCTTGAGCAGCACGACGTTGCCGGCCATCAGCGCGGGAGCCGCGCAGCGGAACAGCTGCCACAGCGGGAAGTTCCACGGCATCACCGCCAGGACCGGTCCCAGCGGGCGGAACGCGACGTAGCTGCGGGTCGCCTCGGTGGCCGCCGGCTCCGGCGCCAGCAGCCGCTCCGCGTGCTCGGCGAAGTGGCGGCAGACCCAGGCGCACTTGTCGACCTCGGCCCGGCCCTGGGCCAGCGGCTTGCCCATCTCGAGCGCCATCAGGCGCGCCAACGCCTCGCGGCGCCTTTCGAGCAGCCCGGCGGCGGCGGTGAGCCGCGCGGCCCGGTCGGCGAACGAGGTGTCGCGCCAGGCCGCGAACGCCTGCGCCGCCTGCGCGAGGATCGTCCGCAGCTCGTCGTCGCCCAGCTCGGGGTGCTCGCCGAGCACCTGGCCCATCGTCGGATTCACGGTTCGCAGCGCCATCGCCGACCTCCCGGCGTGGACTCTACCCGAGTTCACCCGGATGTGGTGGACTCCGCGCATGCCCGAGATCGCGAACCCGAGGATCGAGGAGTACCTGGCCCGGCTGTACGAGGACGGCGACCCGGTGCGGCGCGAGCTGGAGACGCTGGCGCACGAGCGGCTGCGTCCCGGCGGGCTGTCCGTCACCGACAACGCGCTGTGGTACGGCCGGGTGCTCGACGACGCGGACGACGGCTCGGCGGAAACCGCGGGGGTGCGCGAGTCCACCCGGCGCCTGCTGGCCCACCCCGGCTTCCTGACGACGATCGACCCGACGCGCGACGGCGTGGCGGTGGCCCTGCGCCGCTGAGCTTGCGCGGCCACGCGCGATGGCGGAAGCTCAGGCTTGGACCGGAGGGCCGTCCGACGCGCCGGTCGGTCGAAGGGCCGGCGGCGGGCGACGTTCCGGGGGAGACTCCGTCATGTCGAGTCCTGCATCGTCCGCCCGTCCCGCCGCGGCACACCGCCTCGCGCTCCTCGCCGTGGTCGCGCTGGTGGGCGGTGTCGCCTCAGCCTGCGGCCACGACTGGTCGAGCGCCGACGTCGCGGACGGCGACGTCGATGCGGCCGTCGACGGCCTGGGCGACCTGGTCGAGGAGGACGGGTCGGCCCCGGACGACGGTGCGGCCGACGAGGCGTCCGAGGACGACGGGTCGCCGGACGACGGCGCGGCGGACGACGGCGGCGAGCCGCCCTGCGAGATGGGCGCGCGGCGCTGCGCGGGGGACGCGCTGGAGGCTTGCGCCGAGGACGGGTGGTACGTCGTGGAACTGTGTCCGCTCGGGTGCCACGAGACCGAGTCGCGTTGTCGGGTGTTCGACCCGTTGAATCTCGAGCCCGCCGACCTGCTCGGCACGGGCTCCACGTTCCATCTGGCGGCCGACTCGATGGTGGAGTTCTCGACGACCGCTTGCACGCCGATGTTCTCGTCGGAATCGCGGATCGTGGTCGTCGGGGGAGGGAGTGCCTACTGCGTGCTGACGACCGGCGAGCTGATCGTGGAAGGCACGTTGCGTGTGAGCGGCGGGCTGCCGCTGATCTTCGTGGCGCGCGGCACGGCCACGATTCGCGGCACGATCGACCTTTCGGCGGTCGGCACGCAGCCCGGGCCTGCGGGCGGCGCGGGCGGGGCGGTGGACGGGGCCGACGGCGGTGGGCCCGGCGGCGGTCGGGGCGGTGCGCCGCTGCATGACGTACGGCGGGCAGGTGGCGCCCGCGGCGATCGAGGCGTGGTCGGCGGCCGCGCCGGACG
>JAFGHH010000606.1 GCA_016930215.1 Deltaproteobacteria bacterium | reverse complement strand
GACTGACGCTCGAGCCGGGCGGCGACGTCGAGCTGCCTGGGCCGGGTGCGTGAGGTCGGTCGGACAGGTCAGCGACGGCGGCGGAGGGCGAGCAGGCCGAGGCCCAGGAGCAGGGTGAACAGGCCCCCGAGCGGCGCCGCGGCGCCCGCGGTGCGGCAGCCGCAGCCGTCGTCGTCGCCGGTGCTGCAGCCGCAGTACGCGTCCGCTCCTTCCCCGATGCAGGTGCCGCCGGAGTGGCCGGCGCCGCGGCACGCCTCGTCGCAGGCCGTCGGGTCGCAGAGGCCGGGAGCGCCGTCCGCACCCTCGTCGGCGGCGTCCTCGTCGGTGTCCGCGGGAACGTCGGCCGGCACGTCGGTGCCGCCGTCGGTCTCCGGGTCGGGGTCGCCGACGCACGGCGCGTCGGGCTCGCTGTCGTTGTAGGTGACGACGATGTCCGACATCGTCATCGCGGCGCTCCCGCGGTTGGCGATCATCAGGTAGTACTCGCCGGCGTCGAGCGTGCGGTCGGACTCGCAGTAGACGCCCTCGTACGCGTCGCTGCCGAGGGAAACGGCGTCGGCGCTGAAGTCGGCGTTGTCGGTGACGGCGGCGCCGCCGTACGAGAACTCGAGCGGGTCGGGGCCCTTGCGCCACAGCAGGTGCGGGGTGATCGTGCCGCCGAACATCCCGCCCGTCCGGGCCTGGAACTCGGCGCGCACCTGGCGCTGGCCGGCCGGGACCGTGACGCGGAACATGGCGTAGCCGGGGACGTACGGGGTGGCCGCCAGGCTGCCGGTGCCCTCGCCCATCAGCATCGGGAACGGCGTGCCGTCGGCGTCGAGGATGCGCCGGCAGTCGATCACGTTGCGTCGCTCGAACTCCGTCCGTGCCTCCGCGGCGACGGTGGCGCCGAGGGCCGAGGAGAGCTCGGCGAGCGTGACGGCGGAGGCCTGGGCGAAGTCGGCGTCGCCGACCAGCGTGCGGAGGGCGTCGAAGTACGGCTGGACGATCGCGTCGCCGTGGAGCTGGTACAACTCCCAGGCGGCGCTGGACCACGGGATCGAGTCCTGGTGCATCTCGCCGATCAGGTCGTCGGGGCAGCGGTTCTCGTTCTCCAGGTCGCGGATCGAACCGCCCGCCGTGAGGCCGGCGCCGGCGTAGTCGCCGATCGGGGACTCGCCGGTGAGGAACATGGCGAAGGTGTCCGAGTAGCCTTCGTTGAGGGCTCCCGGGCCCATGTCGAGCCCCTGGTCGTCGAGGGTGGCGGTGATCCAGTGGACCTCGGCGTCGGTCACGGCGTGCGTGAACTCGTGGTACACGATGTCGCCGTCGTAGGAGAAGTCGGCGAGGGTGCCCTGGCCGAAGACGATCGAGTCGAGGTCGCGCGGGATGTAGGCCGCCATCTCGCCGGCCGGCATGTACATCGCGTTGTCGAACGGGTACAGCGTCCCGTTGGGGTCGGTCATGTTCTCGAGGTCGAACCCGCCGCCGGCGGTGTCGATCGGGATGCGGAAGTTGACCGAGGCCGCGAGCGGGACTTCGGGCAGCCGGTCGAAGCCCAGCGACTGGAAGTAGTCGTAGATCTTGTTGGCGTGGTAGAACATCGCCGCCTCGGCGAACAGATCCTCCGGCGCGGTATCCGTGTTGTCGGTGTACAGGAAGTCGTGCCCGACGTCCCCCGCCGCCACCTGCACCTCGGAGCAGATGTGCACGTTGAGCGAGTAGCCCATCATCTCGACCGGCAGCAGTTCGTGCTGGTCGACGCAATTCCGCGACAGGATCAACTCGCCCGTCAGGTAGTACGGGTCCTCGGTCCACGTCGGCAGGTCGTCGAGGGTGGCCTGCACGATCGTGGGCGTCGCCACCGGGTTCTCCTCGAAGACGTTGGCCAGCCGGTCGAACCAGACGCGGTTCTCGCGGCCGAGCAGCTCGCCGGAGCGGGCGTCGATCCAGACGACCCAGTTGGCGAGCAGCGCGGGGACGGCCCCGGTCTCGATCTGCCACGCCAGGCGCGCCTCGCCGCCGAGCGGGTAGTACACCAGGCCGACCCACAGCCGCTCCGGGTCGTACGCCGCCACGAGCCCCGGGAGCTCGAGCGCCTCGGCGACGGCGGCGGCCGAGCCGACGAGCGGCTCGGGCGGCGCGACCGCGGCGAACGACCTGAGGGACGAGCTGACGATGCGCAGGATGCCGTCGCCGTCGAAGCGCAGGGCGACCTCGCTCCGGACCACGGGGATCTCATCGATCCGCTCGCGGTACCGCAGGACGGCGCCCTGCGACAGCGCCACCTCGCGGTCGAAACGCAGGGCGGCGCCGGGGGCCAGGCCGAGCGCCCGGCCGTGCTCCGCCAGGAAGCGCACGGCGGCGCCTTGCAGTCCGGCCGTCGGCTCCACGGTCAGCCGGCCGATCACCGTTCGCAACGCGGGTTGCCCGGGTGTCCGCAGGTGGCTAAGCTGAGGCCCGGAGATCGCGCGCAGACTCGCGAGGGATTCCTCGACCGGGTCCGCGAGCGCGGGGGCAACGGCGAGGGCGACGACGGTGGCGAACAGCACGGCGAAACGACTCATGGCAGGCCTCCTTTCGGGGGGCAATCGCACGCAGGGAGTGTGCGGCCTGACCTGCCGGGCGTCAAGTGCCGCGCTCGCCGGCCTGCTGCTCCTCGCGGGGTGTCCCGCCGAGCCGGTGGTGCCGGGCGACTGCGTCCCGGCCTGCGACTCCTCGTACCAGCTCTGTCGCCTCGGCACCTGCGTCAACGTCTGCCCCGCCTCCTGCGGCGTCGGGCGGCACTGCGACTTCGACACCGGACGGTGCGTGGCCGATGCCGTCGACGTGGTCGAGGAGCACTCGAGCTGTCCGTACCCGGACCGGGACGGCGACACGATCCCGGACTTCATGGAGGGCGAGGACGACGCGGACGGCGACACGATCCCCAACGCCGACGATCTCGACTCCGACGGCGATACGATCCTCGACCGCGAGGAGGCGGGGGACGACGCGTGCGGCACGGACCCGCTGGACACCGACGACGACACGGTCCCCGACTTCCTCGACCACGACAGCGACGGCGACGGCATCCCGGACGCCGAGGAGGCCGGGGACGACCGGCTGGAGACGCGGCCGCGCGATACCGACGGCTGGGGCGTGCCGGACTGCCGCGACACCGACAGCGACAACGACGGACTGAACGACGCGCAGGAGCTGGCGCTGGGGACCGACCGGAAGCTCGTGGACACCGACGGCGACACGTTCACCGACTTCGAGGAATGGGGCGCGGGGAGCGACCCGCTGGACCGGGAGTCGGTGCCATCGGCGGACGTCTGGTACGAAAGGGTGCCGTACAACAGCACCTCGGTGCGCCGCCAGTTCACGTTCACGGTCGACTTCAAGGACATCGACCTGGTGCTGGCGCTCGGTTGCTCGCGGGGCTCGGCGACGGCGCTGGACGAGCTGGCGGCGGCGTTCGCGACCGAGGTGGCCCCGCGGATCGCGGGTCGCCTCCCGCGGGCCACCGTGGGAACGGTCGCCTTCGGCGACGGGGAGCGGCTGGCGGAGAAGCTGGGCGCGCCCGTGGGCCGGGTGGCGGCGAACACCGCGGAGGCCTCGGTCTGGATCGCGGGCCCCGGGAGCCTGCCGGAGTGCGACGACGGGGAGAGCGCGGCGCTGCTGGGCGAGGCTTTGGCGGAGGCGGCGGACGCCCGACCGTTGCCGGGGGCACCGGCGCCGCCGGCCTGTCCCGCGGGACGCTTCGGACTGACCTGCCTGCGGCCGGGTGCGCTGCCGCTCGTGCTGCTCGTGGCGGACCGCGTGTCGCCGCGGGCGGGGACCGCCGGCGCGCCGCCCGGAGCGCGTTCGGTGGCGGAGGCGCGGTCGCTGTGGGTCGATCGGCTCGGCGGGCGCGTGGTGCCGGTGCAGGTGGGTGCGGTCGACGCGGCCGAGCCGGAGTTCCGCGATCTGGCCCTGTCGTTCGGCTCGACCGGGCCGGGCGGCGTGCCGCTCGTGTTCCGCGCCGCCGCGGGCGAGGTGGCAGCGACGGTGGCCCAGGCCGTCGATGCGGCGGCACGCCGGCTGCGGTACGACGTCGTGCTGGCGGCGGTCGACCTGCCCGACGACCCGCCGCCGGCGGACCCGGCCGAGGACGTCGATGCGGCGCAGTTCGCGATCTACGTCGATGCCTACCGCTACAGCGCCGCACCGGGATTCAGCTCCACCGAGTCCGTGGCGCTCGTGGGCACCGACACCTTCTTCGGCGCGCTGCGGGGCGTCGAGGTCTCCTACCGCGTCTACTTCCGCAACGGGTCGCTGCGTGCGGCGGTCGACGGACGTCGCTACCGCGCCCGGCTCGTCGGCCGTACGGTCGAGGGGCTGGCGCTCGCGCAGTGGGAGATCGTGTTCCTCGTGCCGGCCCGTGTCGGCGACGTCGATGACGGCCGCTAGTGCACGCACATCAGCGAGATCGTATCCCCCGTGACCTCGCGGCTCGCCGGTCCGCCGGTCCAGGTAACGCGCACCATCACCTTCACGTTCGAGTCGCAGTGGCCGCCCGAAGGAGTCGTCGACATGCCGTTGCCGCTGAGCGTGACGGTGGTCCCCGCGGCGACCCGTCCGTCGAAGGCGCCGCCGCCGGACCGGGTGAGTGTGGGGGCGGCGAACGTGAAGATCGCGGCTCCGCCCGTGGCCAGCGAAACGCTCCCGTCGAGCGCGGCGAAGCCGGTCACGTCGGTCGCTCCGCCGTTCGTCACCTCGAGCGTGAAGATCGCGTGGCTGCTCGAGCTGCCGGGCATCAGGTTGGCCCAGGCATCGGAATCGGTCATCGTCACGCGCACCTCGCCCGGAGCCGCGTCGCCGTCCGGCCCCTCGTCGGGCGGGATGTCGGCGGGGCCGTCGGGCGCGACGTCGGGCGGGATGTCGGCGGGGCCGTCGGGCGCGACGTCGGGCGGGGTGTCGGCGGGGCCGTCGGGCGCGACGTCGGGCGGGGTGTCGGCGGGGCCGTCGGGCGCGACGTCGGGCGGGGT
>JAFGHH010000605.1 GCA_016930215.1 Deltaproteobacteria bacterium | reverse complement strand
CCGAGCTGCCGGGCCGCCTCGCTCTGGTTGCCCTGGCAGCGCGCGAGGGCCTCGGCGACCAGCCCGCGCTCGAAGGCGGCCACCCGCGCGCGCAGCCCGGGCTCCGCGCCCGGCGCCGCGTCCGCCGCCTCGCCGCCGAACGGGTCGTCATCGATCCGCGGGTCGCCGGCCAGCGCCACCAGCCGCTCGAGGACGTGTTCCAGCTCGCGCACGTTCCCGGGCCAGTCGTGCCGCCGCAGGCGTTCGAGCACGCGGTCGGACAGGCGGGGCTGTTCGAGGCCGAAGCGGTCGCCGAAGCGCTTCGCGAAGTGCTCGGCCAGCGGCACGACGTCCTCGGGCCGCTCGCGCAGCGGCGGGACGCGGATCGTGACGACGTCCAGGCGGTAGAACAGGTCCTTGCGGAAGCGACCCTCCTCGGTGTCGCGTGCCAGGTCGCGGTTGGTGGCGGCGAGCACCCGGACATCGACCTGGACCGGGCGATCCTCGCCGACGGGACGAACCTCGCGCTCCTGCAGGACGCGCAGCAGGGAGCCCTGGGTGGCGGGGTCGAGCTCGCCGATCTCGTCGAGCAGCAGGGTGCCGCCGTCGGCCTCGCGGAACAGTCCGGGGCGCGCGCGGGCCGCGCCGGTGAACGCGCCGCGGGAGTGGCCGAACAGCTCGGCCTCGGCCAGCTCGCGCGGCAGCGCCGCGCAGTTGAAGCGCACGTAGGGCCGCTCGGCGCGCGGGGAGGCCTTGACGATGGCCCGGGCCACCAGCTCCTTGCCCGTGCCGCTCTCGCCCGTGAGCAGCACGGTGACGTCGCGCGGCGCGACCCGCTCCACCAGCTCCGCGACCTTCACCATCGCCGGCGACTCGAAGACCATCGTGCGCCCGAGCGCCAGGCGGGCGCGCAGGCTGCGGTTCTCGTCGGCCAGGCGAAGCTGCTCGAGGCTGCGGCGGACGACGCGGACGATCTCGTCGGCGTCGAACGGCTTGGCGAAGTAGTCGAGGGCGCCGCGCTTCATCGCCTCGACGGCGTGGCGCTCGGAGCCGTGCGCGGTGATGACCACGGCCCGCGGGGCCCCCGGCAGCGCGGCCAGCTCGGCCAGGAGCTGCATCCCGTCGAGGCGCGGCATGCGCAGGTCGGTGAGCACGAGGTCGATCCCGCCGCGGCGGACGCGTTCCAGCGCCTCCAGGCCGTCGGCGGCCTCCTCCGCCGTCCACCCCTGGTCCTCGAGGATCGCGCGCAGCGTGTAGCGCACGCCGGGCTCGTCATCGACCACGAGCACCACGGGGGTCATGTCTCACCTCCCGCCGGCGCGGGCACCGGCTCGGCCGCCGGCTCGCCCGTGGGCACGGGGAGTTCCGCCGGGATCGCGCAGCGGGCCAGGCAGCCTCCGCCCGGGCGGTCGGCGAGGGTCAGCGTGCCGCCGTGCTGCTCGGCGATCGAGCGGGCGACGACCAGCCCCAGACCGGTGCCGGCCGGCTTGGTCGTCACGCCGGGCCGGAACAGGCGGTCGCGGACCTCCGGCGCCAGGCCGCACCCCCGGTCCTCCACCTGGAACTCGACCCCGCCCCCCTCCCCCGGCCGCGCGCGCAGCACGACGACGGTGCCGCGGGGCGAGGCTTCGAGGGCGTTCTGGAGCAGGTTGACCAGCACCTGCTGCACCTTGCGGGGGTCGCAGCGCAGCGGCGGCGTCCGCTCCGCGACGACCTGCAGCTCGACCGCGCGCTGCTCCGCCAGCCCCTCGTGCAGCGCCGCGACGTCCTGGACCAGCCGCGCGGGGTCCACCGAGCGGACCGCCAGCCCGCCGACGGGTCGCGAGAAGTTGAGGAACTCGTCGAGGATCCCCGCCATCCGCCTGGCCTCGGCCAGCAGGACGCCCATCTGCTCCGCCTCGCGGCTCCCCTCCGGCAGCTTGCGCACCAGCAGCCCGGCCAGCCCCTGGATCGAAGCCAACGGGTTCTTCAACTCGTGCGCCAGCGTCCCGGACAACTCCTGCAGGCCGCGGTTGCGCTCCGCCAACGTCGCCAACGCCTCGCGGGCCGAGATGGCCGAACGGCGGATCGACCGATCCAAGGCCCGCCGATGGGCCAGCGCGATGGTCGAGCCGATCGCGAGCGCGAGGGTCAACACCGCCGCGAAGAACCAGACGTGCGCCCGGCTCGCCGCCCCCGCCACGCCGAACCACTCGAAGTGCGACGGCCCACGCCCCAGCGCGTCGAGCACCGTCAACGCCCAGATCATCGCCACCGCCGGTATCACCAGGACCAGCAGCGAGCCCAACCGCCCCAGCGACAACGCCCCGACCGTCGTCAGCACCAGGTACAGCACGATGAACGGGGACCGGATCCCGCCGGTGACCAGGATCATCACCGTGTGCAGCACGAGCACGCCGAACAGCAGGTAGGTCTGCCGGGCCGGCGTCAGCGGATGCCGCTGGAACGTCCACAGGTCGTAGAACGCCATCCCCGCCAACGCCGCCGCCGTGCACCCGAGCAGCCAGATCCGCCAGGCGGCGATGTCCGTCAACGAGAACGCGACGGCGAACCCTCCGAGCAGCAGCGCCGCCACGAACCTCAGCCGCACCAGCCCGTCCAGCACCCGCCCCATCTCGCGCACCAGCAGCCGGTGCGCTTCGTCCGACTCGGACTCGTCCCCCGACAGCGGAAGGTCCAACGGTGCGCTCGACTCAGACATCGCTGCCCCCTTTGTATGAGAATCCGACAGGTCTGTCGATTTGCTTGACAAGTCCGGCGTGTTCCGGAGGGGGCGACCCGAGCGGGTGGCCGGGTTGGTTGGAGTCGAGCGGTGGGTCGGGCGAGTGTCCGAGACGGCGGCCCGACGTCGGCAGACAGACCATGAAAAGCCTGCAATATCCAATCAGTGTAACTAGGTCGAATTCCAAAGTGGTGTCGGGGCCAGGTGTGCGACTCGGTTGTCGGCCGGGGTGGTTCCGGGGAGGTCGAGGAGGTCGGAGCGGTGGTTTTCGCGAGGGCACGTTTGGGGGCAGTGCAACCAGCGTGCCTCGGGCGGTTTGGGGGCAAGCAGGGCCGGCTGGACATCGGGGGTTGGCTCGGCATGCTTCTTGGGTGCAAGCTCGCGCGTCGGGTCGGACGGAGGGGGGTCCGGCGCAGGTACGGAGGACGGTGATGAGGCACGAGCGGACGTTCCGTTGGTTGGGGGTGGCGTTCGTCATCGGCTGCGTGGTGAGTGCGCGGCCGGGGCTCGCACAGCCGCTCGAGCCGGAGGGGGTGGTGGCGGCGGGGG
>JAFGHH010000604.1 GCA_016930215.1 Deltaproteobacteria bacterium | reverse complement strand
GAGGGGACGAAATCCGCGGCGGGCGAGAGCGACGCGGCCTGGGCCGCGTGGCGCGGCGAGCGCTCCGAGGAGGCGGTCGCCAAGCGCCGCCTGCGGCTCGAGGTCGAGCGGGTGCACGGCCGCCTCCGGGCGGAGTTCCCCGGACAGCGGGCGTTCGTCGAGTCTTTCTTCCCCAAGAGCGACTCGAGTCCCGAGGCCGACGACGACGAGCCGGCCCAGTCGGACGACCCCCCCGCCGATGCGCCTCGCGCACCGTCTCCCGCGTAGCCTCCGCCCACCCTGCAGACCCACGCGCCGGCGGCTTCGCTCCGGCCCGGCCGCCGGCGCTCCCAACTCCCCGGTCGAGGTTCCTGCTTCGACGTCCGTCGGCGCGGGCGTCGCGGAACATTGCACGTCATTCCGCGGTCCCGGCCGTGTCTCGTCCGGGGCCCGGAAGCCGCAGTCGCCGGCCTCGCGTGCGTTGCCTGCCCCGACGGCAGCTTCGACGTCGGCGGCCTACGTCGTGTCGAGCCCCGTGTCCCCCGCCTCGACCTCCGCATTCGCGCCTCCGTCGGCGCAGCCGCAGCCGCACGTACCTCGGTAGCAGCCTGTGTAGCAGAGGCCCAATGCCTCGCAGTAGTCATTGCACCATGCGTCGTCGCACGTCTCGTCCACCGCCTCCGCCGCATCATCGCCGTTGCCCGACGGACAGCCGGGAGACCCGCCGAGCAGGCAGAGCAACGCGACGACGAAGGCGTAGCGGGCCTTGGGGGATCGACGGGTTCGGTACAGCCGAGCCATTTCCTGCTCCCTTCTCGCGGCCTGGAGCCGCTGGCGGTCGGCCCGCACCACGTCCACAGATCGAACGACCGAAGTGCGCAGCGCGACGCTCGAGGCCCCGCGTCGGGCTTCCTCGAAAGCGGCATTCGACGGCCGGGATGATGAGATCCGGAAGAACCGTCCGGACGGCAGGACCACGGGCCGACTCGATGCGCGAGGTTTCGCGAAGCGAGCCCAACGGTGCGGCGATGTGACCATCGACGTCAACTCCTTCATCGTGCCTCACGGCTCCGGGAGGTCGCAGTCCCAGAGACGGAGGTAGATCTCTCCCGGCATTTCCTCCGCGAGGAGCAGGCCGTAGGTGCCGTCGCCCCGATCGTAGAGCTGCGGGTTCCGCTCGTGGCCTGGCCAGTCGGTCACTCGGATCTCGGTCCGGGTCGGCATGTGCAGAGCCACGATGTCCTCGTGCCGCTGGTCCGGGCAGTCCGGGTTCGAAGACCAGCGGTAGTCGCCGTACGCGAGCCAGGGGCCCATCGCGTTGACCTCGGGGCCGTGCGCGGCCGTTCCCTCCCAGACCAGCGGCACCTCCTCGCCCGTTCTTCGGTCGTAGCCGTGGATGTCCGCGTGGCAGGGCTGGAACCAGGTCCAGCCGCCGGCGTTCCGAAGATCGGTCCAGGCGATCCAGTCGGCGCTGGCGGTCGATCGATACTGGTCGAACGGTGCATCGGTGATCTGGATCCGGGTGCGGGTGGCGAGGTCGAACGCCACGATCTCGTAGATCGTGTTGCCGTCGGGCGGGGCGTCGGGATCCCACCACGCCTGGTCGAAGACCGCCCATCCGTGGGACAGGTCGCAGTGGAGCGACCCGCCGGTGATCTCGCCGCTGACCGGGTCCACCGTCAGGGGCAGGAACTCCCCCGTCTCGATGTGCACGGCGAACACGTGCAGGTCGTAGGCGTACACGCGCGTCACGTACGGGGGGTTCTCGCGGGTGTCCCGCCAGACCACCCACGGATACTCGAGCGAAACGTAGTCGATGAAGCAGCCCGGCGAGTTGTCCGGTTCCCGGTTCGCCGAGGTGTTGGCGTCAAGCGTGCGGCGGACGCCGGTCTCAAGGTCGAGTAGCTGCAACTCACACCGCTCGGTCGACTCCGTGTCCGGAAACGTGAACGAGTACGCGACACGGTCGCGCTCGACAGCCGGATCCGTAAGGAAGGCGCTCCCTCCGGTTGGGGCACGCCCGGCAGCAACGAGCCTCGTACAGCGGGAAGCCCGGCGGACTTCCCAGAGCCCGTGACCGGCGGTTGGATCATCGCCCGAGTACACGATCCGGTCCCCGTCCCCGCTGAACTCGTAGAGGCCGTGTTCCGCTTCTGCCACCGACATCCGGCGGCAGGTGATGCCGGGGGAGGCCCCGGCGCGCACTTCGTCGGGCACGAGCTGCGGGCACTCCTCGATCTCGCCGTCGTCGTTCTCGAAGCGGTCCGCGGCATCGAGGTCGGCGCCGTCGGTGTCTTCCCACCGGTCGTAGGGCGTATCCGGGCGGGCATCGACGTCCCCGCCGCAGTTCGTGCTGCAATTGCACCGGCCGCCGGCGCAACTGCCGTAGCACAGCCCGCGCGCCCGGCACGCCTCCTCGCACGAAGCGAACGTGCACGCCTCGGCGTCGCCTCCGTCGTCCGAGGAGGGCGTCGTCGGACACGCCGAACATCCCAGGACCAGACCGAGCGTCGTCAGCCTGGCCCCGAGCCCGGCGAGTCGTTCCTGCCTCCGATGCCGACCGCGTTCCATCTACTGCCTCGTCGCCACCTGCAAGTGTCCCGGCTCCCAGTGCAGCGTCCAGGGGCCGACGTCGAGTGCCGCATCGACCCAGCGCCAGACGTCGTGCGGCCCGGCCACCGACCACTCGCCCGCCCGGCTCCGCCGGACCACCAGCCCCTGGCGGAACGGCCGCAGGACGTAGACGAAGTCGCCCTCGACCCGCACTTCGCGCGCCAGTCCCACGGGGACCGAGGCCTCCACCGTCGGCCCGGGCCCATCGCGAAGGTCGAGGACGTGGAGCATCCCGAACAGGTGGAGGAACAGCAGTCCGCGATCGTACGCCGCCGCCGTGCGCCCGAATGCGCCGCAGCCGCCGAGGGCGTCGCACAGCCGGTCCACGCCGCGGTCGAACCAGCCGCAGCTCGAGCACGAGCGAAGGTCGAGACCCCCGGGGCCCGGGACCAGCCGGAAACGCCCCAGGACCACCGGCGCGGCCGGCTCCGAAACGTCCGCGACGACCACCGAGAGCAAGCCGACGATGTAGGCCCGGCGGCCGTCGATGAACACGCGCCGCGGCTTGCCGCAGGTGTCGATCGTCGCCAGGAGCGTGCCGTCGGCGATGCCGTACAGGGAGACCTCCGAGGCGTGCGCCGCGAGCAGCACTCCGGGCGCCGCGGCGAGGTCGTGGGCCCCGCCGCGGAGGTGCAGGGTGCGCGCCGGGACGATCTCGCCGGTCGGCCCGATGCGGAACACCTCGACTTGCGCGCCCCGAAGCGCGAACACCTCGCCCCCTTGCGTCACGACCGCGGCCAGATCGCGGGTTCTTCGCTCGGCGACCACCACGGCCGGAGCGGCGGGAGTGCGGCACGAGAGGATGTCCCCGCCGCAGCGGAACCGGCCGAACTCGGGGAAACCGCCCGTCGGGCCGACCGCGCAACGCGCGCCGTGCAGCGGCTCGGGCGCGTCGTCGCCGTCGCAGTCAGCCGTCGCCAGGTCGCCGCGACGCTCGCCCAGCGACTCCCAGATCCCCGAACGCAACGTCCAGGCCGACGTCGCCGGAGTGGATACGCCCCGATCGGCGACCACCGTCACCTCGCTGGTCGGCCGGTTCACCGACAACGCGGTCCGCCCGCCGGCGGGCGGGCAGCCGTCCCCGACGCACGGGGCGGCCGCCAGGGACCATGTGCCGGTGATCGGATCCACGTACCAGAGGTCGGCGACCGCGCGGTTCGACGCGTCGCTCCCCCCGAACACGACGAGCCTCGCCCTCGCGGGATCGTATGCCACCGCCGGGGCCACTCGGCCGGCGGGGCCTGCCACGGCGGCGATCCGGGTCGCCGCGCCGCTTTCCAGATCGACTCGGTACAAGTCGGAAGTCGGACCGTCGGCGGTCCGACCGCCGACCAGCCACAACGTCCGGCCTACCTGGGTGATGCCGGGATCGGCCAATCCCCCCGCGACGTTCGGCAGCTCGCCGACCCGGCGCCAGCCGGAGACCCACGGTCCCTCGTCGCCCGCGACCACATCGGATGGCGGGATCCAGGTCGCGCGTTCCTCGTAGAGCCAGATGTCGGAGAACGGCCCGCCATCTCCTTCCCCGCCGACGAGCAGGAGGGAACCCGTCGGCTCGAGGTTGCCGTCCGGCGGCGGCTCGAGTCCCAGGGCGACTTCCATCTGCGGACACTGTCCGTCGCAACCGGCCGCCGCCGAGGAACCGAAGCCGGTGCAGGCAAGGACGGCGCCGTGCCGCGCCGCGGGCCAGATGTTCGACCGGGCCACGGGAGACAACGAGAAGAACGTACGCTCCGGGTCCGGCCGACCGTCGGCCGTGAGTTCGACCGGCAGACCGGCGGCCTCGACCCGACGCTCGAAGCCCCAGGCGTCGCGGACCGTCATCGCCCCGGCCCACATCTGGTCCGAGGACTGTCCCGAGGCATCGACGCCTCCGAACGCCCAGAACCGGTAGGGGTCGCCGTTGGTGTCGAAGGCGAAGCTCGCCGCGGGCTCCGTCAGGTCGAACACCGCAGACGGCGACGCCAGCTTGGTCCCGAGCGTCCACCCGAGGTCGTTGCTGGAAGCGCTCCAACTCGACACGGCCAGCCCGGCGACTTCGTCGCCGGCCGATTCGAAGAACATCCAACCGGGCCAGCCGGGGCACGGACCCCATTCGGCGAAACAGCGGACGCGGAGGATGTCGAGCAGGGTATTCGTGTTCCGTCCGATGCGACCGGTGTCGTCCATCACCCACGGGATCGTGACGCCCGTTGCCCCGCCGCCGCCGGCCCCAAACGGCGGATGCATCGTACCGGGCGGCAGGCCGCTCTCGAGCCCCTCCCCGTCCACCCCGGTCCAGCGGGTGTAGGTGTTGCCGAAAGCGGGTCCATAGCCCGGTCCCGTGAACGCCGTGCCGGTCGTCGGCAGCGGCCGGAACCACATCTGCACATCGGCGCGGCAGGGAGAAACGTCGCCGTCCTCGCAGAGATCCTCCTGCCAGTTCCATTCCTGGCGCGTCGAGCGGCCCGCGGCCCAGAATGCCGCGTAGCCCAGGAACGAGCCGCGCCGACCCAACACGCCGAGGTCGGGATCGTCGTGGTACAACTCCTGGTACTGGTACGGGGCCGGCAGAATGTCGCCGGACGGATCCAGCAGAGCGGCGTCGTGGCTGGCGTCCTTCCAACGACCGGTGTCCTCCGGCACGTTGGGTGGGCATAGGAACCGCTCGCACGTTCCGTCCTCTCGCTCGGTCTGATCGCAGTGGCAGCGCTGGACCAACGTATCCACGGGTGGTCCGAGCAGCGAGTAGTCCTCGGGGTCGCGGTTCTTCCAGGTAGGGCAGACGTCGACCCAGGCGGTCGGCCAATGCGGCGGCGTCCAGTACCGTTCGTCGCCTTCCATCCGTTCGACGTGCAGCGTCGGCTGCCGCTCGGGCGCGACGCAGGAGTCGATGCAGGGCCAATCCGAGTCGCAGGCGTCGCCGACGCCGACGCGGAACGGCATCGGGGGATCGAGCAGCGAGGGTGCGGAGGGCGGATAGACCCGCTCCCAGGCCGCGTTGCAGTTCCACTGGTCGCGGTTGGGGTGGTCCGGGCAGTTGTCGCAACGCAGGCCGATGCCGTCCCGGTCCAGGTCGTGAGGATGGGCCGTGGTGACGCCGGGCAGCGTGGAGGACCCGCCCTCGCGCGGGATCCACGCCTGTTCGTTCACGCGGCTGACGCCGTCGCGATAGGCGCTCATGGTCGGGCAGAGGTCGCAGCGGTCGCCCACGTCGTCGCCGTCCAGATCGCCGAGGCCTTCCGGGTCCTGCACGCCGGGGGTGGCATCGTATTCCGAGGAGTCCAGCGGAGGCAGGTCGTCGGTGCGTGCGTCCTGCGGACAGACGTCGCAAGCATCTCCGATTCCGTCCAGATCGATGTCCGGCCCCCCCGGGTTGGCGATACCCGGGCAGTTGTCGCACTGGTCCCCGGAACCATCGCTATCGCCGTCCGGCTGCACGCACCAACGAGCGGTCACTTCCCAGTTGGGTACGCCCGGACAGTTGTCAAGGACGATCGGGTTGTGGCAGCGCCATTCGGTGCCGGTGGTGCCGCAGGAGCAGGCCGGGTCGTCGTGGAATCCGTCGATGTCGGGGTCGCAGTTGTCGCTCCCGGAGGAGTGGCCGTCCGGGCAGGCGTCGCAGCGGTTGAAGCGCCCGTCGCGGTCGTCGTCGGTTGCGTCGTGGACCGGGTGGAACGGGCAGCCGTCGCAACACTGGAGGAAGCCGTCACCCTCCGGGACGCCGTCGCCGTCGATGTCCCAGTCACCGTCGTTCCATACATCGAACACCACGGGCGCGACCGCACCGCCGCCACAGACCTCGGGGTGATCGATTGCGCTGACGTGCAGACACCCGTCGCACGGGTTTCCGAGGCCGTCCCCGTCCATGTCCCGTCGCTCCGCGGCCGGGATGCCGGGGCAGTTGTCGCACCCGGGTCGCGTCCGGCCTCCGGAGACGGTCACGCTGTCGGGCCAACCGTCCTCGTCCAGGGAGTAGTGCCACCGCGGCTGGGGCTCGAGCCCGTCCGCCGTCCCGTTCGGCGACCAGAGGCAGACGTCGACACCATTCGGGATCGTGTCGCCGTCGGCATCCTGCTGTCGCCACCCGAGCAGGGGCTCCGTTTCGCATCCCCAGTACGTCTCGACCGTTCCGCCGAGGATGTAGGACGCAGGGGAGATTCCAACCCCGTACCAGCCGCGCGACACCACGCCACCACCAGCGTCGCCCCACGAGTTCCGGATCACGAAGGTATCCGGCGCGCTCGGTACGTTGTCGTGGTCGTTGTCGTGGTAGCCGATCACCGTGTAGCAATGCCCGTCGCCGCAACTCCGCAGCGCGTAGCCCGCTTCGAGCATGTCGAACATCGAAGTCGGCTGGACGGTCTCCCACCTGCCGCCGGGCGGAATCCGGAAGAACACCGGCGTCGTCGGTTCCTCCAGCGTCTGTCCGGCCGGCGGATCGAATGCCAGCCATGGATAGCACCAGAACGGCCATTCCAGGCCCCAGTCGGGCGGGGAGGTCAAGGCGAGCAGATCCTGTACGTCGCACGTACCCGACCCGGCCTCTCCCGGGTTGTCGCGATCCACCAGCGCGCACGTGCCCAGCCGCCAACCTTCGAGAACGCGGGGCTCCGCACTGCGGGGCGGCGGCCACGTCGCGTGGTGGAGCCATTCCTGGTACGGCATCCCTTCCGCGACGTAGACTTCCAGCGTCGTGCCGATCTGTTCCATCCACGGCATCTCGGGCCCCTCAGGCCCGACGCCCGCGTCGGAGTACCCGCTCCATGTGCAGGAATTGACGATGTGCTCGGACAGATCGAGACCCATGTGGTTGCCGTCCGGCCAAGGCGACGGACAGACCAGGAACGGCACACCCGAGGGGTCATCGTTCCAGGGGTTCACGGGACACGGCGCCGACCCGTCCACCATCGGGTGTTCGTCGAGGTAGTACTCGCAGTTGTTGAGCATGTACTGGACTTCGATCGTTCCCACGGCGCCGTAGGTCTCGCAGGTCCCTCCGCCTTGGCTCCGACCGAAGGATGCCCAGTACTCCCAGGTCACATCGTCTGCGACGTCGCCCTTCCACACTCCCTCGTCGATCGTGTCGTGCGCCGCGGTGTACTCGAGGTACCGTCGGTTCCACTCCTCGAGGTCCGGGTCGACATCGGTTGGGGGCGGCATCTCCTG
>JAFGHH010000603.1 GCA_016930215.1 Deltaproteobacteria bacterium | reverse complement strand
GCCCCGCCGGACTTCGACGAGATCGTCCCGGACCCGTGCCTCGCCGGGGAGATGGCGGTGCCCGCCCGAACGGTGTCCGTGGCGCACGAGCCGCAGTTTGCCTCGTCGCGCACCGGCTGGGCGCCGGGCGACGGCGTTGCTGGCCGCTTCGGCCTCCCGCCCTCGCCCTCAGGTCCGGACTGGCAGGATCCGGCGATGGAGCTGGTCGAGTTCGACGTGCCTGCCGACGGTGCGGTGTGCATCGTCGTCCGCAACGGAAGCGTCGAGTCGGCCACGCGGGCCGCAACCGGACGGGTCTGGCTGGACGACGAGGAGATCATCGGCGGCGATCGGTTCGAGGCACGGCATACCTTGGTGCGGCATCGCGCTCGCGTGTCGGCCGGCCGGCACAAGGTGGTCATCCATGCGACGGCGGGCGGCGATGCCACGCCGGGCGCCGTCAAGTCGTCTGGTCCTGTGGCGTCGTACACCTACTACGTGCGGTTCCAGGCCGGCGACGCGCTGCCGCGACCCGTGCCCGAGGGGAAGGAGGCTCTGGCGGGAACCGCAGGCGCCGGTCAGGTCGCGCTGAGCAACCTCGCGCTGGCCGCCGACGGGAATGTGGTCCACGCCAAGGTGGAGCTGGACGCTACCGTCGGGGCGTACGTTCATCCTGGGCTGACGCATGCGGCGAGGTACGTCATGCAGGTGGCGGACGCCCGCACCTGCCGGCAGGTTGCCGAGCTGGCGCGGGTCGACGTGCTCCGAGCGGAGAGCCTGGGCGGCCTGGAGGAGGCGATCGCCACGGCCGGCGTGGCGTGGCAGCCGGAGGCAGGTCGTGTGCCGCGCCGCGTATACGTCCGGGTGGCGGCGGTGGTGGACGTCCCGGGCGCGCCGGTCTGGGGGTGGGACGAACCGTCGGAGCAGCAACCGCGGCCCGTGGCCATCCAGCTTCCGCTCGAGGTCTCCGGTCCGGCGCTGGCCGCTCCGGTCCTGTCTGCGCCTGTCGCGCTCGACGTGCGGCAGGGGGTACCCAAGCACCTGGAAGGGATCGTCGCTGCCGAGGACGGAACGATGGCCTTCGCCCCCCAAGCGCGCTGGCGCTCGCATACCTTGGGCGAGTTCTACGCGATGCGGAAGATGTCGCTGCGCGGCGACTTCCCGGCCACCCCGAGCGCGGGCAGTCTGTGCACGCCGTTCGGGTGGTGTAGCGAGACTTGCCTGGCCTACCGGGTGCTGCACGTCCAGCTGTCTCCCTACCGGGAGTGGTGGGGCCCGGCGGGCTGCGGCGGCGGGTGGGGGCTGACCGTGCTGGCGCCCTCGATCGGCAACGCCTTCCTCCGGCCGCCCTCGCCGCCCAGTTCGGAGGTGGGCGACGCCCAACTGCTCGTGTACCACCCGCGTGGCATCGGAGCGTTCGGCCGCCCGCAGCCGTACACGATCCGTGCGCCGCGGTTCGACGAGGTGATTGACCCGAGCACCGGAATGACGCCGGCCGAGTTTCGGCCCGGGGCGGAAGTTCGCCTGCGGGGCAGCCTGTTCAAGACGTACTACGTCCTCTTCGAGGTGCGGCAGGGCGGGCGCACGTGGAACATCCAGCGGGAAGGGGGAGGCGCCCCCTTGTTGTGGGAATGGGAGAATGCGGACGGCCACCTCGGCGATGCCGAAGTGGCGTTTCGCATGCCGCACGACCTCGCCGTGGGCGTCGAAGCGTGCGTCCGGGTCAAGAGCGGCGGGTACTGGGGAGAGAACCGACCGGTCGGGGAGATCGGGATGGAGGAGTTCTGCGCGCGGGTGCTCCCGCCGGAGGTCAGAGGAGTGCGTCCCGGTTGCGGGCGGTGGCACGATACGGTGACCCTGTTCGGCTGGAGGCTCGCGGCGTCCGGCGTCGGCGAGCCGATCGTGAAGTTCGTGCAGTTTCCGGGTGGTGCGGGGTCCGAGTGGACCGCCGACGTGCGGGAGGTCCGGGACGGGATGTCCGACATCGACGGGGATATGGTGCCCGACGCCGACGTCAACGGCGACACGATTGCGGACGGCGACTCCGAGATCGAGGTGGAGGTCCCGTTCGGATGCCCCGACGGCGTGGCGGAGTGCACCTCGGCGCGGAAGGGCCCGATGATCGGCCAGAACGAGATCCGTGTCTACTACGAGGACCCGCCGTGGGGTGGGGAGGGGGCGGTGGAGATCCCCGGGCGCGTCGACTTCTGGGTCAAGGGCCGGGAGAACGGGAACTTCCGCTTCCTCACCGGCGACTTCCCTGACTCGGGCGAAGGCGTCGGGGCCCTGAATCTGTCGGGCGCCTACGATTGCTGGGGCACGGGTGGAGATGCCTGCCAAGCGAAAGCATGGATGCCACCACCATTTGGCGAAGTCAACTACACATGCAGCGACCGGCAGGGCACCGCGACCATCAAGATCACGAGTGTTGAGACCGACCCCGGCAGTCCTCACTTCGGCCGACGCTGGTACACGGTAAGGGTAGAAGGGGGAAGCACCCACACTGGGTCGTTCTACATCTCGCCTGGAGGTTGGGGAGGTCTTGCCCTCTCGCCCGAGTGCACGGTACTGATGAGGCTCTCCTGGATTCCGGGTACTACGGATGACTTCACCTGGGAAGCGCGGTACGCGGGGCCCTACATGTCGGATGGCGACCACGGAGGGTCTCGATGGACGCACACGATCACGCCGGGGGGAAGTTGGGCATTCGTCCTCGCAGGCTTCAGTCCCGACGAGACCGTGGAGATACTCGGATACCCGCGGTTCTCGAGCGGAGCGTGGAAGTTCCAGTGGAACCTTGAGGATTTCGGTGGCGCGGCGTCGTACGGGTTCGGCGCTCCTCCTCGGAGCCTGACAACGTTCCCCCTCTGGTCCGCGCGGATGGAAGAGAATCGGGCCTGGGACTTCCGATGGGGTTCCGGCAGTTCGAATCTGCTCGCAAGCGAGAGCGGCGAGATGAACGAGTCCGGGGACCCAGCCCTACCTGGCGCGCCGGAGTCGTGCGATCACGCGATGGCGCCATGATGCATCCCCACGCCTTCGCCGCCGTGAGCGTCCTGGTCGCCTCGACCGGCTGCTGGGCCAGCCACGGCTCCGACACGGACCAGGTCACTGACGCTCCCGACGTGCTCGCTGACGAGAGTGCGACCGACACGATCGACGAGGGCTGCATTCCCAACTGTGCTGGTCATGAATGCGGGCCCGATCCCGTCTGCGGCACGTCCTGTGGGGTATGTCGTCCCGGTTGGGAGTGTGCGGAGTCCGGTGCTTGCCGGGACCGGTGCCGCGAGTCGTATTGCGACCAGGTACTGGTCCCCGCGGGTCCGTTCGTGATGGGAAGCGATGATGACAACGATATCATTCTTCCGCCGTGGATCACTCATACGCAGCCGCTCTTTGAGGAGATGCCCGAGCACATCGTGATTTTGTCGACCTTCTGGATCGACAGGTACGAGGTAACCACCGAACGATACTGGGCGTGCGTGGGCGCAGGTGAGTGCAGAGCGCCTATCTACCCGGAGGCATCCGACCGGGCCTACCTTCACCATCCCATCTCGGTAGCTTGGGATGACGCTGTGGTCTACTGCGCATGGATCGGTCGGCGACTCCCGACCGAGGCCGAGTGGGAGAAGGCAGCTCGCGGCGGTTGCGAGTTGGGCGGTGACCCGTCGCGGTGCGACGATCCTGAGGATGAACGGCAATGGCCCTGGGGATGGGAGATCCCGGACTGCTCCAAGGCGAACATCGTCGTCGGTCCGGGTGGCGAGTCGACCAGTTGTGCCGTAGGCGGCAGAGCCGACACCATGCCGGTCGGTTCATACCCCGCAGGACGGAGTCCCTATGGTGTGGAGGACATGACGGGGAACGTCTGGGAGTGGGTCGCCGACTGGTTCGGGTACTACGACGACTTCGGCTGCGCAACGGGATGCACGAATCCCGTCGGTCCGGCGTCGGGCGACAACCACGTCATGAGAGGATGCTACTTCACATGCGACCAGGGCGACGAGTCGAACGTCATTTGGTCACGCGTGACGGGACGCATCCCAGTCTACTACTGGCCTGGCTTGCCCCCGGTGGACTACACAGGAGACGGCTTCCGTTGCGCCTCCGACGGCGAGTAGAAGGTCGGCGTGATTGCGAGTACGCGGATCACCCCGTGGTCAACGTTGGCCCGAGTTCCGCGTCGGACTACTGTCGGTCGATGGGCAAGCGGCTACCCACGGAGGCCGAGTGGATGAAAGCGGCACGGGGAGGCTGCGAGATCTCCGGCCCGTCGACCTGCGGCGAGGAGGACGCGCGGCTCTTTCCCTGGGGCAACACGTTGCCCGAGTGCCATCAGGCCCAGCGTGTCGGTTGCGGAGTCTCGGCCAGCCAGCGTCACCCGTACGGTCGGCCTCTTGCCGGAAGGCGCTTCTCCGTACGGCGTCCTGGACATGGCGGACAACGTCTCCGAGATCGTCCAGGACTACTTCCAGGACTATGGTTCCGGCGG